>JAFUHM010000066.1 GCA_017468865.1 Oscillospiraceae bacterium
CAGTGCTTGTAGCAGAGATTATTAGTCTCTCGATGAATAACTCCATGATAAAGAACATCACCAAAAAAGAAAAAGCTAAGGCGAAGAAATAATATAAAACGAGGTCAGGTGATAACACAATGAGAAATCGTATAGCTCTACACGCAGAGCCAAGAAAGACGATCATCACATCATTGGCATTCACTCTGATCTCGTTTTTTCTTATGCTTATACTGATGCTTTCCGTAAATAAAGATGCTATCCAGTTGAACTCTCTGCTACAATCGGACTACGATTATTCGGTAACGATGCAGGATACAGTTCGGAAAGATGACTATTATCAGTTCAATGCAGGAATTGAATTTACATTATCTGCCGATGCGAATACCAGTTTGAACGCAGATATTGTTATGCAGTCAAAAGATTCGCTGTATACAGATATGGTCTCTTGGAACGCAGAGCCACTCAGCACCAACGGTGTGGCGGTATCTGAAAACTTAGCCAAATCCAATAATCTGCACAAAGGCGATAAACTCTATTCAAAGCACATTGTCAATGGTGAGAGCTGTGAGTAAACCATTGAGCAGCTTCTTCCCGAAGCAGTAAGCGTCAGGGTGACTAACGGTATGAATCATAGTGACGGAATCATCATTATGGGCTATGACGAACGGTACATCGAAAACATCACGCATAGCAGTATCGTGTATACAAAGGATTCGATCAACGACTTGTCAGCGGTAGGCTCGCCCGAGAATATCGTCTATCGTGATGATGAAGTAATATCATCACTCCGAAGCATTATCCCATATTTAGTGGTTTTGAGCGTAGTCTCGATTGTGACAACGGTCGCATTTACTATTTTGCTGACCAAATCTGTTTCAAGCAATTTCAGGCGATTGATGATGCTGGGCTTTAATAGAAAGCAACTGAACACAGCATTTTACAGACTTGTCCGTGTTGCAGGGATAATAGCAATTATCGCATCGTTTGCTTTTTCGTGTATTGTATTTCTGTTTGTTAATTTCACTGCTGTGAAATTACTGATACTGCTGTTGATACTGTTTATTGAGATCATTACTTTGCTTATAGCTTCAAACATATCAAATAAGCGACTCTGGAGGAAGTAGTTATGGGGAATATCCTTAGTATAGATAACCTGTCGATAAAGCTAAAACAACGCACTTTGATGCAGAATGTTTCATTTGACATAGGGCAGGGTGAAGCGGTCTTATTATCCGGAGAAAACGGCATAGGAAAGAGTTCCATACTGAAAAGCATTATGCGGTTAGAAACCGAGGGAAAGAAAATTGAAGGAATGATCACGCACCATTCATTCGGTGATATTCTCTCTTTAAGTGATGACGAATTGCAGCGATTTCGTTCCAGTATCGCTTATATTCCGCAAAAGGACGAATACTCTGAAATGGGGCGCATACAAGTCAGAGACGTTATCAGCAACAGCGGAGAAGCCCACGCAGGCAATGATATGAACTATTCCGAGGTCAATGACCTGATCGACGAATGGCTGCCACGCCGAGGAGATAACAGTCGTATTTTTGACGCTAAGTCCAGACCGGGCAAATTCAGCGGCGGTGAGCAGCGGCTTTTGCAGGTATTTTCTGTTATAGCCACTCGCTCAGATGCAGACCTGCTGATTATCGACGAACCGCTTAATAACCTTGACTTTGTGAACGCAAGGCATATCAGCAACCTCATCAACAAGGTCATTCGTGAGCATCCTCAAATGGGCTTGCTTATGATAAGTCATTGCAGGATATTTCCGTTTATTACACGGGAACTGAAACTGACAGCCAATGGAATAAGTGAGATCTCAGAGCCTTATACTTGCCATAGTTGCTTTGGCGAGCATGATAAGAATGGGTTTTACAAGTGAATACATACGAAAACAGGCAGATACCTCATGGTGAAGTATCTGCCTGTTCTGTTTCATAGCCCGCTGTATAGGTCTTTACATAATAGTTGTTGAAAAACTTCTATATGAGTACCGACCTGACAGCAGGGGGTTATTTGTCAGATGCAGACAGCATACACATCAGTTCATTCCCTCTGTGCCGTTTTGTGCGGACAGCTTTTGTGCCTTTTCACGGAGGATCGGCAGCTCCGACAGATCGGGTGACTTCTCGAATATCATGCCCACAGCCTTGTTGGTGTCGGCGAGAAGCTGCTTATCATAGATATTTGCCAGCTTGAACTGCGCAGTTCCGCTCTGCCTTACCCCGAAGAACTCCCCTGCACCCCTCAGCCGAAGATCCTCCTCGGCAATGGCAAAGCCGTCGGAGGTGCCTGATATCACCTTGAGCCGCTCCACCACTTCATCCGTGGGATTGTCCGTCAGCAGTACGCAATAGGACTTCGCCCTGCCTCTGCCCACACGCCCCCTTAGCTGATGCAGCTGCGCCAGCCCGAAGCGGTCTGCGCTCTCTATCATGATGACAGTGGCATTGGGCACGTCCATCCCGACTTCTATGACGGTGGTCGATACGAGTATGCGGATATTCCCTGCCTTGAACTCACTCATAATGCGTTCCTTTTCCTCCGCAGGGAGCCTCCCGTGCAAAAGCCCCGTCTCCACTCCCCCCAGCACAGTATCCCGCAGGCTTTGTGCGTAGGATATGACCGACTGCATCTCGCTTTCGGGGTCTTCGTCTATCATGGGGCAGACGATATATGCCTGATGTCCGCTGTCGATCTCCTTCCTGACGAAGTTCAGGGCACGCTGTCTGAGCTTCCCCGTGACAGCGTAAGTCTCTATCTTCTGCCTTCCCTTGGGCATCTCATCGATGATGGAAATGTCAAGATCCCCGTAGATGATAAGTCCCAGCGTCCTGGGTATGGGGGTGGCGCTCATCACCAGCTTGTGGGGATGATCTCCCTTACCTGCCAGCTGCTTTCTCTGCTCCACGCCGAACCTGTGCTGTTCGTCCGTGATGATAAGTCCCAGTGCGGCAAACTCCGTCGATGCGGAGATAAGGGCGTGAGTACCTGTCACCACCGAAAGGGAGCCGTCCGCAAGCTGTGCCTTCACCTCATTTTTCTGCTTTGCCGTCATGGAGCCTGTCAGCAGTCCCACCTTTATCCCCAGGGGAGCAAGGAACGCAGACAGGGTCTGTGCGTGCTGAGCCGCCAGTATCTCCGTGGGAGCCATGAGCGCCGCCTGATAACCGTTCCTGTGCGCAAGGAAGCACGCCGCCGCCGCAACTGCGGTCTTGCCGCTTCCCACATCGCCCTGCACCATCCTGTTCATGGGCACCGAGGAGCACATATCCGCATATATCTCACCGCAGACACGTCTCTGCGCCCCCGTCATCTCAAAGGGGAGGGTGCGCTCGAACTCCGCAAGGGGCACATCCTTCATGGGGCATCCCGTCACGCTTCGGCTCTGTGCCTTCAGAAGCCTCATAGCCGAGGTGAACACCACCAGTTCATCGAATTCGAGCCGCCGTCTGGAGATCTCCGCTGCGTGCATGGTCTCGGGGAAGTGGATGTTTCGCACCGCATACTCCTCTGCCGCCAGCTCAAACTCCGCTCTGACATCATCGGGGAGGAATTCGGGTATCTGCTCTTTCAGCTCATCCAGCACATACTTCACGTTTGTGATCATCATCTGTGCCGTGAGCCCCTCCGTCAGATGATACTTCGGCCGTATCAGCAGATCATCGTCACGCACCACCATAGGGGAATTCATCTCACGGCGCACCAGATTGCCGTTCATCTTCCCGTACAGGCGGTAGGTCTCCCCCTCTTTCAGATCATCAAAGGCATAGCGGTTGTTGTAGATGACTATGCTCATCCTGTCCGTATCATCAAAGGCGGTAGCCTTGTACAGTGTAAGTCCCTGCCTGATGCGCTGAGGCGTCTGCTTGCTCTCTATGGTCACACGGACGCAGCAGTTGTGTTCAAGCTCACTGTCCGCCACATTCACAGGTGTGGACAAGTCCGTGTATTCCCACGGATAATGGGAGAGCAGGTCTCCCACCGTGAAGATGCCCAGATTATTATACAGTTCCTGTCTTTTCTTCCCCACTCCGGGTATGTTCCCTATGGGATCGTCAAGTCGTATCATATCTCAAAAAATATCGGCACATCAGGCAAGCTGACGTGCCGATCATCACCTTTACTTTTCTAAATTCTTATAGCAGACTGCCGCAAGTGCCGCACCTGCAAGAGGCCCGACTATGAACACCCAGAGTGCCGCTATGGGAGCCGTATTTCCCATCACAGCCGCAAATACTGCGGGAGCGATGCTTCTTGCGGGATTGACGGACGTACCTGTAAGGCCTATACCCAGCAGATGTACGAGTACCAGCGAAAGTCCGATCACCACGCCGCCGAAGGAACCATGTCCTGCCTTCTTTGAAGTTACGCCCAGTATGGCAAGTACGAACACGAATGTGAGTACGACTTCCACCAGAAGACCTGCTATCATGCTGCCGTTCACGCCGTCAAGGCCGTTAGCGCCAAAGCCGCCCGTCTGATCGGCTACATTGCCTGCGTTGAATATCACAGCCAGTATTCCGGATCCTGCAAATGCGCCCAGGCACTGTGCCACGCAGTATCCGACGAATTCCTTGGCATCCATGCCGCCTGTCATCAGCACCGCAAGGGAAACTGCGGGGTTTATGTGACAGCCCGATATGTTTCCGACGCTGTAAGCCATTGCCACGATGACCAGACCGAAAGCCAGTGCCGTAGCAACATATCCGCCCCAGTGATCGCATCCGGTCAGCATTGCCGTACCGCAGCCGAGGGTCACAAGGACACAGGTGCCGATGAACTCTGCGATGTACTTCTTCATGATGATTCCTCCCTTAAAACCTTTATTTTATACGGATGACGGAGCAAACGCCGTCATCCGTACACTGACCGACTTACTTTATCAGCCTGTTGCCGCACTCCATGCAGAACTTGGCATTCTCATTGGTGATCTTTGCTCCGCACTGGTCGCAGAACTTGATCTTCACCGGCTCGGGCTTAGGCTCGGGCTTCTTCTCCTCGTGCTTGGGCTCGGGCTTCTTCTCCTCTGCCTTAGGCTCGGGCTTCTTCTCTTCGGGCTTAGGCTCGGGCTTCTTCTCTTCGGGCTTAGGCTCG
>JAFUHM010000067.1 GCA_017468865.1 Oscillospiraceae bacterium
CGCGATCACCGTCCCGGGCTTCTCTGTATTTCCCGACCACTTAAGTCCTGTCCCGTCAGGCAATTCCGAAGGCAGTGATATCTTCTTATCCTTCGAGTACTCTATGCTGCTTACGATATTGTCTATTGCCGCATCCAGTTCAGCAGCCCGCTTCTCTTCAGAAGAAGACTCTCTGACCGCTCTGTTTCCGGTCTCCGGCTGTAGTGTTATGCTGACATCTCTTTCCGTCAGGGCCCCATTGTCGTTTATCTCAACGCGAAGATCGTATCTTTCGCTTCTTTGCATACTGTTTCTGTTTATTCCGACTACATTTCCGTTTTTATCGGCTATCAGTTTTCCGCTCTCTTCAGGGCCTTTGATAACCAGGGCCAGGATCAGAAGTGCCGTAACAAGGGTCACGGCATATACTCCGGACATGAACCTCTTATTTCCGTTGAGCTGTTTAAATCTCGACATTTGTTATCCTTTGTATCAGTGCGTATATCCCTACATTTGATGCTGTTACCGCAGTCATGATGATGCGGCCAGCGATCGTCTCATATAAAGGAGCTATGTAGTCAGGAGCCGTGAGGTTCAGAAACAGTATGATGATCACCGGCATCGTGAAGATCACCATTCCTTCGCTCTCTTTTCTCCGGATAAGCTCTTCTGTTTCTCTCTCCATGCTCATCTTCTCCATGATCACACCGGCAGCTCTGTTAAGCGCCGTGATCAGACTTGCTCCTGTCTTTTTGCAGATCGAATAAACAGTCACAAAGTCATGGACATCTTCGAGCCCCGAAGCATCTGACAGGTCATTCAGGACAACGACATCATTTTCACCTCCGACTTCCATCCTCTCGTATGCTTTTTCAAGATCACGGGATAGTATCGAACGCTTTCCGTATATGTTTTTCAGCGAGGGAACAGCCTCGCCTATAGCGTCCTTCATTGACCTTCCGGCTCCTATGGCCGTAGATGCCATAAACAGAAAATCCTTGAATTCCGCCATATACTGTCTGCGTCTCATTTTTATGATCCTGTCTGTCACGAAGCCTTTTATCCTGTTTGAGAACGGTATAACCACTACTGCAAACAGCAGGTTTCTGTACATCAGGTAAGCGACCGATAATCCGGCTGCACCCAGGCAGGTGTAGAACAATATGTTTTCCTTTCTGCTGAATGAATACGTCCCGAGCTGAGTCATTTTTCACCGCCTCCCGCCGGCGCAGTGCTTCCCATGAGCATGTTGTCATATCCGCTTCTTATAAGACGGTCCCTGTCGTGAAGCCCGTTTCCGGTGGCTCTGAGTATTCCTTCTTCATCTGCTTTGTACAGGTAGTTGAGTTTGTACTCTTCCCCGTTATAATCTGTCATCTCAGCCACCTCTTCTACGTATCTTCTGCCTTTTGCGTCACGTCTGAGATGTATGAAAACATCTATGGCATTTGCGATCTGGTTCCTGACAGAATTCACCGATACCTGGGAATCGGCAAGATACATAGTTTCAAGCCTGTTAAGCATGCCTCTTATGGAATTGCCGTGCCCCGTCGACATGCTCCCGTCATGGCCGGTATTCATGGCCTGTATCATGTCGATCACCTCTTTTCCTCTCACCTCGCCGACGATTATCCTGTCGGGCCGCATTCTGAGGCTCGTCCTTATAAGCTGCGTCATATTGACCTCACCTTTTCCGATCGAATTTGCGGAACGGCATTCCATCTGCACCTTGTTTTCTATATGGCTTATTACGAGTTCAGCTGAATCCTCTATCGTGATCACCCTCTCGCTTTCCCCTATATACGCAGTAAGAGCGTTTAAAAAGGTAGTCTTGCCCGAGGATGTTCCCCCGCTTATAAAAATGTTGTATCCGCTCCTGACAAGAGCTGCCAGATCCTCTGCGCATTCCACGGAAAGGCTTGCGCATCCGATAAGTTCATCCATATCGATCTCTTTTTCTCTGAACTTTCTGATAGTAAGGATCGGACCGTTGAGTGCCACATTCCTTAAAACACCGTTTACTCTGTAACCCGACGGCAGCCTTGCATCCACTATCGGATTTGCCTCGTTTATTTCTCTGTGAACATCAGCGGCAAACATCCTGATCATCTCTTCGAGTTCCGCACAGGAAGTGAACGCGTCATCGACTCTTACCAGCGCCTTGTCCTTCTCAACGTATATATGCCCCGGTCCGTTGACCATGATCTCATTTATAGACGTATCCTCAAGAAGTCCGCTGAGTATGCCGTATCTGTCAGTGAGCCTTCTGTACATGCTGTCTATGATCACGACGGTCTCATGGGAGCCCGCACTGCGGGCAAGTCCCGATCCGAAAAACTCATCCTCACAACGGCAAAGTATTTCGTCCTCAGAGGGAGGTTCATTTCTTTCTGTGATCCACTTTCTGACTGAGCGTACTGCCCGGTCTATCTCTTCACCGTACTTTTCTGTTATCTTTGCTCTCGATATCTCCATCAGTGCCGATACCATATATCCCTTTTATGCAGTCATCTATCGCTATTGCTTCCTCTGTATCTCCGCTCACCCTGATAACGCTCAGCTTCCCGGAATTCTCAGGCCCGAGCATATCCGCTATATCTGCTGTTCTCCTTCCGGTCTCGAAGTAGACGACATTATCTGAGTCTTTCATAAGGGCGATATTCTCATCTCTGAAACAGGTAGCAGTATCACCGATCACGGTGTCAAATCTGGCTGCAAGTCCTGAAACAAGACGGTTAAGATCGTCACTGTCAAGATATGCGATCCTGTTGAGCCCTCTTGAAAGCATAGGTACGGACACTCCGTAGCTGTCTGTATATGTATAGCTGTAATTCTCTCTTTCACGTCCCGTATGGACCGAGTAGATAAGCCTGCCGAAGCTGTCATGGCTGTCTCCTGCATCTGTTATGCCGTAATCGTTGTAATAAGAGAGAGGAATTATGATCACGCTTCCGCCCTGCCTGTAGATGATCTGCCTGGCAAATGAAAGGCATTTGTCAGCAGACAGAGCATCATTTTCAGAACAGATCATTATGAGCCTTGCTGAATGATCCCTTACCGGACCGCTGCCATGATATGTGCTGTAAATGTAAGAAAGCTCGGATATCATGGATGAGATGCTGCAGTACTTAAAAATGTGATTAAAACCTTCAGGTATGCCTTGTGCGGATACCGTAAGAAAGACGATCCGCTGTTTGAGCGAGTCCAATACCTTTGTATCTATCTCTGAAGGAGCAATATCCGTAAGTATCAGACTGTCTGATGAATTATGTGATTTATCTTTAACTATATTTACGAATATATCGTTATCGTATATCGACAGTTTTTCTGCCAAAGCATCCCTGTATTCAGCATCCCTTATCAGCAAACTGAGTCTCATTTGTCCCTCCTGACAACTCAAATATACGGATTCGAGGGTGAAAAAACTGTACAGAGATCGGGGTGTGAAAAATGCGGGATTCCGGTGCTCTCTCTCCTATTTACGGGCACAAAAAAAGAGTCGCATAATTATCGGAATCGCTCTGTTCCTTTAATTATCAGCTCTTTAACGTGTTTACCTGCACGATTATTTCAGTTACCGGATCTTCCGGAGTTATTAACATAGAAAAAGCCGGGCTGCAATGCCCGGCTTATGGTGCGGATGAAAGGACTCGAACCTTCACGCCTTCGGCACAAGAACCTAAATCTTGCGTGTCTGCCAGTTCCACCACATCCGCACAGCAACAAGGAGGGGCCCATCTGTCGAAGACTGATGGGAAGATCCCTTATTGCCATTAGTGCAAACAAGGGTTGGGCCCGGAGCCTTATACGACAATGGTTCAGATCGATCGCTGCAGACTCCGGATAAAAAAAGAGGAATCGTTCTGATTCCCCATTTATGGTGACCCCACCGGGACTCGAACCCGGGTTACCGCCGTGAAAGGGCGATGTCTTAACCGCTTGACCATGGGGCCTAAGAAAAAAGCGGCGACGTCCTAATTTCCCAGGGGGTCACCCCCCAAGTATCATCGGCGCTAAGGAGCTTAACTACTGTGTTCGGGATGGGAACAGGTGGAACCTCCTCGCTATTGTCACCGCAAATGGCTGAGAGCACTTCTTGTACCCTCAAAATTGAATAACATCACCAAGATCTCAAAACCATCTGGTCAAGTTTTCGACCTATTAGTATCAATCAGCTGAACACATTACTGTGCTTACACCTTTGACCTATCAACGTGGTAGTCTCCCACGGGTCTTACTGAAAAC
>JAFUHM010000068.1 GCA_017468865.1 Oscillospiraceae bacterium
ATAAGTTTACGAAACGGGTGTGGGCACTGCCCACCGGGTACGACCCGGAGCGAATTCGCCGATAAGATATGCCGAGCCTGTCAGAAAAGGCTCGGCACAATAAATATACGAATTGGGTGTGGGCACTGCCCACGCAGGCTCAGCCCACCGGCACGGAGCAGATCCGTGAACAGAATATGCCGAGCCTGTCAGAAAAGGCCCGGCAGAATAAATATACGAATTGGGTGTGGGCACTGCCCACCGGTCATCTGTATCTTCTCATTATCTTCAGCACGAAGAATACTATACCGCCGATCGCAGCCGCCGCTACAAGAACGAACAGGACGATGCCCATTACACGGCTGAACGTACCCGACTTCTGGGCAATGGACGTATCGATGTCGCCCACGTTCTCTATCTGCTTGCCGTAGTTGTCCTTTATGACCAGATTATCTATGGAGATAACCTCGCCCTCAAATGCCTCCGTGATGGGAATGGATATACCCAGCTTGGAATCTGCCACGCCTGCGGGGATGGAGACAGAACCTGTCAGCCACCTGTCGGATTCCGTGATGGCTACGTTCTGTGCCACCCACTGCTGACCGTCGCCGAAAAGGGTGATATTGGGAGTAGCCTTAGATGCTGCCTTGGATGCCTTTATCTTCACCTCAAGGGTATAGCCTGCGAAGTTGGAAAGTCCGAAGTCGGCAGAGTCAAAGTAGATGCCGCCGTACTGGTTGGAGATGCTGCCCGTGAAGGACTCCGAGAACTTCAGGGAACGTCCCTCATATGCTCCTGCATCCGTAAGCTCAAGTGTGAGATTGGTGTCGGAAGCATTGCCGAATTTATGGAAATATGACATGGAGTCATTGGTATCAAACGCAAATGTAGGTTTCTCCTTGATCTCATTGCCCTCATCAGCGGCAAGGACTGCGGTGCTCATGGTAAATGCGGATACAGCTGCTAACAGTACAGATAATAATTTCTTCATGACAAAAAATTACCCCTTATCAGAAATTTAAGGACGGGTATCAGCACCCATATATATTTTATATTATTTTTTAGTATTTGTCAATAGATTTTCCGTATTTTTTAAATAATCGGCAAATTATACATATCCCCGTCAGGGAGTTCATCACTCGCTTCCGCCGTCCTGCTCCACCTTCTCGAATATGCCGTTTGCCACATAGCTTATGGTGTACATCACAAGCACAGGACCCACTATCACACCGATGATGATGGTAGTGGAGCTCCACATGAACACCGCACATTCCAGCGCAGTTATGACCACCAGCAGAAGCGAGCGGACGAAGAACTTCATGGACAGACGGAAGGAATTTCGTATCGTCCGAAGCAGCGTGTTCTCATATCGGGCGATCAGGGGATAGGCGTAGAGCAGCGAGAAGGTGAACACATATATGGCGACGACTGCTGTGACAAGAAAGATGACACCGTTCTCCGTGTCTATCAGCTGAAGATCGAGATACACAGCCCATATACACAGCAGTGTGATGAAGGTCATGGCGATGCCCTGCTTCAGATTGGCTTTGAACGCCCTGAAGAAGTCCGCACCTATCTTCCCCTCCTCCTCACGCACCATGGCAAGGGTGACGGAGAATGCCGCCGCAGTCGATGCCCCCAGAGTCACTATGGGCAGGGAAAACAAGAGCCACAGCAGCTCGAGCTTCACGCAGTCCGTGAACCTTACCATGAATTTGTAGAGCTTGCCCTCGGGTGAGAATATCTTCATCAGAACAGGTTATTCCTTATTTCCTTTGCGGCAAATCTGCCCTGCAAGGTCTGCCCGGGTACGTCGGGGTGAAGTCCGTCACGCAGGTATCTTCCCGTTTCGCCTATCTTCTCGAACTTCTCGCAGATCCCGCAGCCGTGGTAGCAGTCCACCACCTGTGCGGACATGGCACGGGCAATATAGGTGAGATTCTCGACTATCTTCACATTCTTCGCATTATGGCAAGGGTCTCCTGCCTGAATGGGAGTGAGCACAAATATGCGGCAGTCGGGGAACTCCTCCATGATGCGCTGTATGCACCAGCGCACCGCACCCGACTCGGTGAACAGATCCACGTTGTCAAGGCTCTTCTCCGCCAGTGCGGTATCCGCATCTCCTATGCAGTCAAGGCTGTCATTTGTTCCCATGGCAAATGCGAACACATCGGGAACGGGTGCCTTCCCCGTGAGGACGTCATCTATAAAGCGCTCGGTATGCACCACCGCACAGTTATTCGCACGCATCTGGAGCTCCGCTGCGTCATCGGTAGGCTCCCAGCCGCCGCTTATACCCGCAAAGTCGGGATCGTTCCAGTCCTGGGTAGTCACGATCTTATCTCCTGCCCGGATATGGCGCTTGTACCATACAGAACTGCCGACAGCCACATTGTAATGCGATGCAAATCCCAGTATGTCGGAAACGTGCTTGCTCCACTGTTCGCCTGCGGTGATGCTGTCGCCGTCAACGCCGAAGTTAAGTGCGGAAAAGTCTCTCATATTATCAGCCCTTCTTTAAGTATTGATGTATCACTTTATCTGCCCCGGAAGGGCAAAGCTCCTTGATATGCGAAAAAAGGATGTCATAGGATGCCTGCGGATCCCTGTCATAGACATGATCGGAGAACTCGCTCCCGAAGAACCGCTCCGGCGTGCTGTACTCGGCAAGTCCCCATCCGTAGGGCTCACCGTACCTGTCGGTCATGTACACAAAGTCCGATGTGAGCACATAGCACTGAGCCTGAAGTCTGGAAACAGTGCTGTCAAAGCCTTTGTTGCCGCCCTTGCGGTAGTCGCCCAGCTTCTTCAGATGCTTCGATATAACGGGCGCATTCCCGTCGATAAGGTCGTAGAGCTGCTTGTCCGCATACTTTGCCAGTCCGTCATCGTAGCGGGCATCAAAGTCATATCCGTCACGGCGGAAGTTCGCAAGCTCCCTGTACAGATCGAGCCGCATAAAGCAGGCCTTCCCTCCGAAGAGTTTGCCGTAGGCGCAGCGGGTATCCCTTATGACGCTGCCCTTCCAGTCCCATGCGCCCTCCTGCTCACCGAACCAGAATTCGGGCAGTATATGCTCCTCCACGGAGAATCCCTCTATCCCGTTTACAAAGAACGGAAGTATGCCGAACCTGACGACTGCCTTCTCAAGAGTATCAAGGCTGTCTATCACAAGGTCTTTGAATGTGCTCTCCATAATATCTCCGTTCGTGCATCACACCGCACATACTCACATCCGACAGATCATACGGCATCGTCTTTCTCACAGCAGACTATCCCCAGTCCCACCGTGGATATGTAGCACCTGCCGTAAACATTTATGTCGCCCACGACAAATTCACCGTTGCCTATGCCGCCGAACTGGTGCCTGTCGTCATTGACACGCTGCCAGCTCTCTCCTCTGTCCTCGCTCATATATATGCCTTCCGCATCGCTGTCCTTGGGTATGCCCCACACATAGATGACGCAGGGATCGCCCTCATTCGCAGGCTTTCCCGTACCCACGGCGGAGCAGTATCTGAGCCCCGGCACAAGTGTCATGTTCTCGCCCGCATCATCGGTGGTGATAAGGCCCATGCCGCCTGCGGGGATATATACCTTGCCTTCCCTGCCCGGTTCCAGTGCAAGCCTCTTCTGCTTGCCGGAAGTATCGTATTTGCGCTGGAAGGACTTGCCCTTGTCACGGCTCACGAAGAACACGCTGTTTGCGCAGCCGTAGACTATATCGGGGTTCACGGTGTCGCCAATGAGGTAGACATTTCCGCTGCCTGCGATGCCTTCCACTCTCTCCCAGGTCTTCCCCCAGTCCTCTGTCCTGAATGTAAACATCCCGTTGGAGGGTGACCAGATAAGGGTCTTCCCGTCTGCGGTAAGCGCCACTTTGCCGCCGTAATGCACCTTCGATGAGTCGGGAGGATTGGATATGTCCGTCCACGACTTTCCGCCGTCGGTGGTGTATGTAAGGAGCATCTGACTGTCGTCACCGCCCACCTTGACCCATGTATCCTTCGCCTGAGCCGCCACAGCTATGGATGTGACCGTACCCAGTCTGCGGCTGTGACGGGGAGCGGATGTGTGTATATCCTCATGGACAAATCCGTCATAGTCCCCCACTGCGCTTATGAGGGGATAGTCCTCAAAGGACACCAGATCAAGGGGCACCGTCTCCTCTATCCCCTTTGACTCAAAGTAGAAGACGGGGCGCTCATCCCAGATATTGTCGCAGGCAAACACGCCGTTGCCCGAATTTACAAGTATCCTGTCAGGATCGCCGCTGTCCATTGCAAGACAGGAGCACCAGTGTATAGCGCTGTCCTCTATCCAGCCCATGCCGTCATTCACCGTCATGGTGTAGTCCGAGATCTGCTCCCATGTCTCGCCGCCGTCCGAGGAGCGGTAGAAGATGTCTCCGAATGCGCCGTTGGGCTGCTGCTTCCACACCTCGGATGTGACGAGAAGTATATTGTTTTCATCGTTCGGGTCGATGACGATGTCGCCGATGGTGGCAGTGTCCGCAGGCAGGAACTCCGATGTGCCATTGTCCGCATCTATGCGGAAAAGTCCGCCTGTGGAACTGTTCCACGGGCCTTCGCTGTTCCCGCAGCTGACGTACAGCCGCCCCTTTGAGTCAAGGTCGAACCTCTGCGGCATGAGCCTGCGCATATCCTCATGTGCAGGCAGGGGCGACCATGTGCTGCCGCCGTCCTCGGAAAGATATATGCTGTTCTCGGAGCGCTCCGATACTCCCGCATAGATGCGTGAAGTCCTTCCGCCCTCCGTCTTTGACCCGTCAAAGAGGATGATGTTGATGCCGTTCTCGTTGGATGTGGATGTCACGGGGAAATCCACCGGGGCAAAAGTCTTGCCGCCGTCCTCGGAGCGTATCATGCCGCCCGTGCGTCCGCCCACAAGGATGATGTCGGGGTCATTCGGATCGACAGCGATGCGCTCTCCGTTGCCCCTTCCCATGCCGTTGCCGTGGACACGGATCATATCCGTCACGTCCACACGGTCAAATGTCTCCCCGTAGTCATGGGATACCATGACGCAGGTCTTCCCCCCCGAGAAATAGGACGTGCCTGCGACCATACAGACATTTGCAGCATTGTTCGGATCGACGGCTATGCCGTCTATCCCCAACAGTCCCACATCATCGGCGGAAATATCATATGAAAGGCACTTCCAGCTCTGTGCCTTTGTATCCCAGCGGTATGCGCCCCCCACGTCGGTGCGGGCGTAGAAGAGATCGGGTTCATTGGTGGAGATTATGCCTGTGACAAATCCGCCGCCCCCGACAGCCGCCTGACTGTATGTCCAGCCGCCGCCTTCCGCAGGCAGTTCGGCTTTATCCGGGGCGGTCTGAGTGCAGGCGGACAGAAGAAGTGCCGCAAGCAGAATGGATGCTCTTTTTCTCATAAAGTCCCTTTCAAGGAAGTCATCAATAGCTCTTGTTGTTATGCTTGCCAAGGAATACCACGACAGCGGCAACGATAAGCACCACCGCCACGATAGCGGCAGCCACGCCTATTATGATGCCGATGGAGCCGCCCTCATCAGGCGCATTTGCAGCTATCTGCGCCGCATCTGCGGAAGTCTCGTGCTGAGGCACAGCCACTTCGGGAGCAGGCACCTGCGAACGGTCGATATTCGTGCAGGTAAGGCTGAGAAGAGTCAGCTTGGTGCCCGTGTCACCGATATTCACCGCATATACGGTGGAGAAATCATCCGTGCCGTAGGCGGCAACGATGTCCGCATATGTGAATGTAGCCGTAGTATCCGTATGGCTGGCAGGGGCTACCTTAGCCCAGTTCTTCGCACCTTCGGGCTTCTCCGCCGGGCCGTCCCATGTCTGCCAGATAAGTTCGATGGGGGCATCCCCTTCCATGCTCGTCTCGCCCTCATAGCGGAATTCTGCGATTATCTCAGACTGGGGCGTCATCCAGAGTGGGTTGAAATGGTATTCGTTCTCACCCTTGCCCTCAAGGGGAGTGTATTCGGTGAAAGCCTGAGCCCAGTTTCCCTCCGTGGGCTTTGAGCCCGAAACGTCAAACTGATAGCTCTCAGGAGACACACTTATGCCCAGTGCCATTGAGCTAAGGAACACTATCATCAGCAATACGATTATCCTTATATTCTTTTTCATAACAGTCCTCCATGATCATATTCCCTGCCGGAGGGTCGATGAGTATATTTCTATTTTAGTATAAATACAGTCAAAAGTCAAGGGGTTTTGGGAAATTGCCTGCCCTGTCCGGGGCATATCCTCTCCTCCCCGATCACAGTGATTTTCTCCCGCCGGAAACGGCTGTTATGCAAATATGCAAATTTTTTTTCAAAAAGACTTGAAAAATGATCGCAGATATGGTACAATATTAGATGATACATTGAAAATGGGATACGTCTGATATAAAGTACATACCGAGGCGTGTTTTAGATAGGGAAGTAGGAGGACTGTGTAATGGCGATCATGGTTGATAACGACACCAATGGTTTTGAAGAGATAATAAAGGTAGTCGGTGTGGGAGGCGGCGGCGGCAACGCTGTCAACCGCATGATTGAGAAAGGTATACGGGGCGTCCAGTATGTAGCTGTGAACACCGATGCCAAGGCTCTCAACCTTTCTTCAGCCGATGCCAAGGTACAGATCGGCGTCAAGCTCACAGGCGGCAAGGGTGCCGGTGCGAAGCGTGAGGTCGGAAGGGAAAGTGCCGAGGAGAACCGTGACGAGATCAAGGCAGCCCTTCAGGGTTCGGATATGGTATTCATCACCGCAGGCATGGGCGGCGGCACAGGTACGGGTGCAGCTCCCGTCGTAGCGGAGATAGCCAAGGAACTGGGCATACTCACTGTGGCAGTAGTCACCAAGCCCTTTGACTTTGAGCAGAAGAAGAAGATGCAGACCGCTCTTGCAGGCATAGACGAGCTCAAGGAGCACGTTGACAGCCTTATAGTGATACCCAACCAGAGACTTCTCGATCTCCAGGATGAGAACCTGACATGGCCCCAGGCAATGGACATGGCAAATGATATACTCAATGTCGGTGTCAAGTCCATAGCAGAGCTTATCACCGTGGCAGGCGAGATAAATGTTGACTTTGCCGATGTCCGCACCATCATGGAGGACGCAGGCTACGCACACATGGCAGTAGGCCACGGAGAGGGCAAGGAGAAGGCAGCGGCAGTAGCGCAGCAGATCATAGCATCCCCCCTGCTCGAGACTTCCATTTCCTCCGCTACCAAGCTGCTCATCAATGTTATCTCCTCCGCAGATGTCCCCCTCATGGAGATAAACAACGCCATCGACATGATCACCGAAGCAGCCGATCCCGATGTGGACGTTATCTTCGGTAAGTCCACCGATCCCGATATGCGTGACGAGATGACCATCACCGTCATCGCCGCAGCCTTCAGGAACGAAATGGCTCCCGCAGTCCCTGCCGCTCCCGTAACGGCATCGAGCGTAGAGAAGGTACCTTCCGCCGCTCCCGCAGTCAAGCCCGCATCCATCACCGAGGATTACAGCGAGTTTTTCAACATGATAAACAATTCCTGATATACACCGCCCCGTCAGCAAACGCTGACGGGGCAAAAACATCCCCTTCTCATTCGAGAGGGAAAAAAACATCCCCTTCTCTTTCGAGAAGGGGCATTTATTATTATATGCCTGTGATCTCAGTAACCGTGTCCAGTTCATTATCCCTGAATGCCGTAAACGAAGTCACGCTCAGAAGCACCACATCTTCGGCCTCAAAGGTAATGATCTCTATCTGAGGACTGATATATTCCATTTGTATCCCCCTCCTTTACGATTCCGACGGATAGAATACCCCGTAAGTATTTATATAATTAGGGTCAGAAGCCAAACTTGCATCTTCTTTATCCGCATCACTATATTTCATCGTAGTATAGTAAGGCTCTACCTTGACACCGTATCCGGCATCTATATTCTCTTTGCTTATCAGCATTGAAATATCGTAAGATGAGGCAAACGAATAAACGCCCTTCTTGGATTTGGTAACAGTTCCGTGCGTCGTGCCGGATTCATCTACAAGTGTTATCTTGTACCCTATCTCATATATGAACGTATCCGTCTCGGGGCTGTCGCCCGTGCAGCCTGTGCCGCATACTGCGCTGAGGGTCAGTCTGCCCTTTCCACTCTCGTCCTTCACGAACTTGACCTTGAACGTTGCATCGCTCTTGCTTGTAGGTGCATATGAGGGACGTGTCGATTCATAGCCGCCGTATGATGCCGTATTACCGCTGACAACTGCATCGCCTAACAGATCCCACGTTTCACCGTCCTGCGTGCCGTAGACCTTGCAAGTGTCCTCATCCGACCATACAAACTTTATCTTCTTGTACCCCTCAATGACATCCTCAACTTCTTCTGCATTCGCAGGGATAAGCGAAAGTTCTGCATAGTTAGTTATTTCATTAGTAGTTGAAAGCCCCACTTGATAAAGGGGATTATCAGAATAAAAGTATGTCGTTTTCTTATGCTTTCCGTTTCCTGATCTCGCATAGTAGAGGTTGGAAGTAAACACCCCAGGAGCAGTCATATCAACTCCGACTTTGGTATTCCCCAACGGCATACTTGGAAGTGTAATGATGCCTTGGGATAAATATACATTACTCTTCCTTGTTGTGTTCGTTTTATAATTATCTGTAATGTACATATCTGTGCTGGCATTTATACCTGCACCTGCAAATACTCCGCCGCCGTTATCTGTAGCTTTATTTCCGGATATCGTAACATTACTCTGAACATTTATAGTTCCTATGCTATAAAGCCCTCCACCGTTCACAGCATTATTTCCGGATATCTCAACATTTCCTGTAATAGATATGGGCGCATCAGCTGTTCCATATATACCTCCGCCATCTTTGGAAGCTATATTATCTGTTATGGCAATAGCGCCATCAATATTTATCGGCATACCGCTATATACACCGCCGCCGTTTTGTGCAGAGTTAGCAGTTATGTTCCCACTTGACAATGTCAATGTTGTTGCTGAACTCGAATAAGGTATATAAATACCTCCTCCAGCGTTTGCAGCAGTATTATTAGTGATATTCGCTCCGTTGACCTCCAAGGAAGATTTAGACCATACTCCTCCTCCATTGTTGCCAGCTGTATTGCCCATTATTGTTATACCGTCAGCTAAAGCCAACGAATCACTGCTTTCTGTATATATACCTCCGCCGTTGTTTTCTGCAACATTGCTAGATATGATCGTATCACCGTAAACAGTTAGATCGCCACTGCCCATATAAACGCCGCCGCCATTGCCCGTACAACTATTGTCGGTGACAGTCATATCAGTCAAAGTTATAACCGGCTCACCTGTCTGCACAAAAATACCGCCGCCGGAACCAATATTTTTGCCCCCGCTGATAGTACCATTCCTCAGTTCAACTGTACATTCGCTGTACTCTTGAACCAGAAAAACACATCCATCGCCGGTCGCATCAGAAAGGCGGCGGCTTATCTTATGCTCATTCAGATCTATCACTACATTATTGGCGTCACGTATAGGGAAATAATTATTAAGCTCTATATCATTCATCAGCTTAAATGTCCCCGTAACACCGCCTTTAGGACTCCCTCCCTGACGAAAATACGCATTTATATCCTCTTCACTGCTAAGTTCTATAACCGTCTCCTCCTCCGCCGAAACGCTCACGCCAAAGGGCGCATATGCCGGCAAAGGCAGGGCAGCTGCTGCGGCAAAGGCAGTCATCATGACTGTGACAGCCGCTTTCTTTATCGTCTTGTTCATACTCTCTCCTTGTCCCCGAGCGGTCTGTAACCGTTCTGTAATATCGTACTCTACTATATTACCATATCGGACATCATTTGTCAATATGTAAAATGCACTTTATTTGCGCTCATCACTGTACAATACTGACAAAACCGGCAGTCCTCCGGCGCTTTTTTCCCTCTTGACAAACGGGGTCGGATATGGTATAATTATAACACTGCTTTGAATACCCCGTGCCGATGTGGTGGAATGGCAGACACGCTTGACTCAAAATCAAGTATCGCAAGATGTGCGGGTTCAAGTCCCGCCATCGGCACCAGCGGGGAGCCCCCGCAGGCGAGTCTGCGGCTGAAGTTTTTCTGAGCCGCAGATTTTCCGCACATTAATGTCATCATAGACGATACGGAAAGGAGCCCTTTCGGGCTCCTTTTTTATGCAAACTTTTCAGCTGCCTTTGCCGCATTGAAGCGGATCTCCTCCTCATCCCCACGGGTGAGATGACCACCTCTCAGGACGATCTCACCGTTTATTATCACGGTGTCCGCACGGGTGCCTGAAGATGAGTACACCAGAGCGGAGCGCAGGTTGTTCCTCGGGGTGAACCGCTCATGGTCAAGGTCGATCATCACCACATCCGCAAGCTTTCCTGCCTTTATCTCTCCGCTGTCTATACCGAGAGCCTTTGCGCCGTTCACAGTAGCCATGCGCACGACTTCCTCCGCACTGCACAGCACGGGATCGTGATTTATCCCCTTCTGAAGAAGTGCCGCAAATCCCATCTCCGTGAACATATCCAGATCGTTGCTCGATGCCTGGGAATCCGTACCAAGACTCACGTTTACCCCCTTTAACAGGAGCCTTGCCACAGGTGCGATGCCGTTTGCCAGCTTCAGGTTGCTGCGGGGGTTGTGCAGCACGCTCACGCCCCTCTCCGCAAATATGTCCATATCATGCTCGGACAGCTGTACGCAGTGCGCCGCACAGGTGGGTATCTCAAAGAATCCGAGACTGTCAAGGTACTCCACAGGCGACATCCCATGCTCCTTCATGCAGTTCTCGCTCTCCATGAGGGACTCCGCCAGATGTATGTGAAATCCCTGACCGTGCTCCCTCGCAAGCTCCATGAGATAGCGCAGATAATCCTCGCCGCAGGTGTATATCGCATGAGGTCCGAACTTGAATCCGATAAGCTCCGACCCTGCAAACTCCTCACACTCACCCAGATGCTCCCTTATGCGGCGCAGTCCGCCCTCATCATGCCTGTCCTGTCCCGTGAGGCCTCGGGTCATCACGCCTCTCATGCCCAGCTTTATCGCCGCTCTTGCGGATGCACCGGGGCAGATGTGCATATCCATGAATGCCACCATACCCGACTTTATCATCTCCATGCAGCTGAGCATAGCCCCCGCATCCTCGTCCTCCTGCGTCAGCCTGTCCTCCTTCGGCATTATCGCACCGAAGAGCCAGTCGGAGAAGGTAAGGTCGTCCGCAATGTTGCGGAACACCGACATATACGCATGGGTGTGGGTATTGATAAGCCCGGGCACCACCATCTTGTTATGCCCGTCTATCACCTCATCGAACTCCATCCCATCGGGGACGCTCCCCACCGATGCTATCCTGTTCCCTGATATGCACAGATCCCCCGTCACGTTCCCGTCGGGCGTGTATATGATAGTATCCTTTATCCTTATATTCATGGTATATCCTTTCTGTATGCGTGCTGCGCATTCCTGCTGAGGGTTGTTGCAGTTATTCTAACACAGATCGGGGGAAATTTCAATTGGTAATTATATACATATATCCGTTCATAAATTGTAAGATATGTAAATTTTTCACTTTTTTAGCTGTAATTTTTGCATAAACTCTTGACAAACTCCGTAATATAGTATATAATGGGTATAGTTAATAACAATGGCAAAGCACGGGAAACCGTGTGACGCAAAGCTATAGGGCCTGAAATGGCAGCCAGTTGCAGAATTGAATCGACATCAGTGTTATATCTTGATATCTAAGGTGACTGACTAATATTTCCGCTCTCGGCTTTGCACAGAGGGCGGTTTTTGTTTTCCGCTCCCCCGATGATGTTCCCGGAGCATCACGAACTGGTTTAACGGAAGTTTTATGGGAAGTGATCTTTATGACAAAGACAAGGATTTTGAAAATCAAGGCATTTACACTTATCGAGCTCATCGTTGTAATAGCTATCATCGGAATACTTTCGTGCATCCTCATCCCTGCGATGACAGGATTTGCCAAGGAGGCAAGGGTCAACGCTGCGATCGCAGATGCACGCACCATAAAGCAGGCGATAGAGTTCTCACTGGTGAATAACCTGGCAATAACCGACGATGACCCCTCAGCCGCATTCAACAAGATATTGTATCTTGACCAGAATAGGGACAGGTCAAAGAGACAGTATGAGATGGTCGGCGCATTCACAAGCTACAGCTGGAATGTGTACAAGACGAATCCGGGCAAATCCTCCGGCTCTCAGGCAGTAGACCGAGTGATCGCAGGCGCTCTTGATGAAGCGTTCACCGAGCAGTGGAAGCCCGGCAAGGCAGTCAACCCTCTCAAGTACAATACCGATTCCAAGAACTGTGCGCAGTATCTGAAGGAAAACAACACCAATTTTGCCCTGGTCGTTGTATATGATACGATAGGACAGGTAAGGCTGATGCAGCTGTACAGAAAAGGCGTCCTCGTCACCTACGTCAACGGCGAATATCTTGCGAACACCAACCCTAATGCCCACTTTGTAGGTGAGGGCACATGGAGCACGATCTATGCCGACTGCGGCGAAGAAGCTCCCGAAGAATACTGCCAGATCAACCTCAGAAACGGTCAGGTAGGCAGCGATGGAAGGACAGGCGGCTGGTATTGATAACCATCCCCGGCAACCATACAAACAGCCCGCTTTAAAGCGGGCTGTTTTTCGGTCTGTTAACACCTCGTACAGAAAGCAATGTTTTGAATATACTAAATCATGATTTACTAAATCCTGTTTTACTATGCAGATGTATACATAATCAAGAAACAGGACGCAAGATCTGCCGTATAAGATGATCCGTACCGTATCTGTACGAGCACCGCCCACCGAAACGGCTGTCGGCACCGCCGACCGGGTACGACCCGGAGCGAATTCGTTGATAAAACTTGCCGAGCCTCTCAGAAAAGGCTCGGCAGAATAAATATACGAAATGGGTGCAGGCACCGCCTGCCGAATGGGGTGCGGGCTCAGCCTGCCGGGTACGACCCGGAGCGAATTCGTTGATAAAACTTGCCGAGCCTCTCGGAAAAGGCTCGGCATAATAGATCTGCGAAAATCTGTTGGCACTTCCAACCGGTCGAGCCGTATCAAGACCGCCCGACACAAACAAATAAACGGATGGGGTGCGGGCTCAGCCCGCCTGCCTGCCATCAGAAGTTTTCGGCGGACACCTCAAAGAATGACTTGGGATGTGCGCATACGGGACAAGCCTCGGGAGCCTTCGTTCCAACTACGATATGTCCGCAGTTGCGGCATTCCCAGATCTTGACCTCGCTCTTTTCAAATACAGCGGCAGTCTCCACATTCTTCAGAAGCTGACGGTAACGCTCCTCATGATGCTTCTCGATAGCCGCCACCATGCGGAACTTCTTAGCCAGTGCGGTAAAGCCCTCTTCCTCCGCTACCTTGGCGAACTCCTCGTACATATCAGTCCATTCGTAGTTCTCGCCGTCAGCCGCAGCTCCCAGGTTCTCAGCCGTAGTGCCTATCCCGGACAGCTCCTTGAACCACATCTTAGCGTGTTCCTTCTCATTGTCGGCAGTCCTGAGGAATATATCGGCTATCTGCTCATAGCCCTCCTTCTTTGCCACCGATGCAAAGTATGTGTATTTATTGCGTGCCTGTGACTCGCCTGCGAAAGCGGCAAGGAGATTCTGTTCGGTCTTTGTGCCTGCATACTTGTTAGCCATAATATACCTCCAAAGTAGTTATTTACGATAATTATAGCATACAGATGCAGGGTTAGTCAAGCGCAACTTGTCCGCCGGGTGCAACCCGGAGCGATTTCGTTGATAGAATCTGCCGAGCCTGTCAGAAAAGGCTCGGCAGAATAAATTTACGAATTGGGTTTGGGGTCATCATATCTGCCGAGCCGTTTTGCATATGCCCGACACAAATGAATGAACGAAATGGGGTGCGGGCTCAGCCCGCCGACCCGGAGCGATTTCGTTGATCAAATATGCCGAGCCTGTCACAAACGGCTCGGCAGATTAAATTTACGAATAGCTGTTAGCACTTCTAACTTGTCGAGCCATATCAAGACCGCCCGACACAAACAAATGAACGAAATGGGGTGCGGGCTCAGCCCGCCGACCCGGAGCGATTTCGTTGATCAAATATGCCGAGCCTGTCACAAACGGGCTCGGCAGAATAGATCTGCGAAATGGGTGTGGGCACCGCCCACGGGTGCAGGCACTGCCTGCCGACCCGGTGCGAATTCGTTGATAAAATTTGCCGAGCCTGTTAGAAAAGGCTCGGCATAATAAATATACGAATAGGGTGTCGGCACCGCCGACCCGGAATCAGCCTGATCTGTGCTTCTTTGACATCTTGTTAGCATACATCTGCACATCAGCCTCCGACAGTACCCCGTCGGGGGGAGCGGTCACAGGTCCGTGCGCAAAGCCGATGCTTGCCTTTATGGGGTATTCCTTACCCGACGATGCGCTTATCTTTGCCAGCAGCTCCGTAAACTTGCTCTTGCGGCCGTTCTGCACATCCTCATCATATTTCCCCACACCGATGATGTAGAACTCATCGCCGCCCGCACGGACAACGATGTCCTCCGCATCCGCTATGCCTCTTGCAGCGGCAGCCACCGCATTTATGCCGTAGTCGCCCTCGGAATGACCGTAGTTGTCGTTGACGAATTTGAGCCCGTCCATGTCTATCACCACGGCTATCCATTCATCGCCGTCCGAGGCTCTCTCCTGCATCTCCGCCAGTTTCTGAGCCATGCCCCGGCGGTTGTACAGCCCCGTCATCTGATCCCGCTTTGCCAGCTGATCGAGACGGTTTTTCGAGCGTATCATCTCCAGGCCGTTGTTTACGTTCCTTATCCAGTTGTGGAAGACATAGCTTATCTTCTTCTTCTGACCCACAGGGTTCCTCAGCACCGCATAACCCATTTCCCAGCGGCTATGTATGGGGACAAAGTAGAATACGGAGGGTTCATGGGACTCATCCAGTGCGGGTATCATGTCCTTCGTGTCGAAGCGGTGTCCGCCGTGAAGGTCGTAATACTGACCTTTCCCGTATTCAAGCGTCTCTGTGGGTACAGTATGGATCACTATATCCATCTTGTCGGGATAGCCCGACACACGCTTCTTCTCCGTGTCGAGCCACTCGGGGTCAAGGCACAGCCAGAAATCCTGATAGGGGCGCAGGAGCCAGTCCGCCGCATATATCGCCTTTATGCCCTCTTCCGCTTCCTCTGCCGCCGTGAAGGACTCAAAGGTATACCCGTCAAGGAGCTTGCACAGATCCACCTCATCAAGATGTCCGTCAATACCGTAGTGATGTGATGACTGCCACATCGACGAGAACAGCCGCCTCCTTATGTAGGCAGCGTCTTCCTGACATCCGCAGCTTGCCCCGAGCCGCAGGCCGTTCTCCTTTGACTGACGGGGCTGTATGATGGGAAGACCGGGGTCTATCTGCGAGCGCAGATCGTTTATCGCCTTATGTACGGATACGGTCACATCGGGTATATACGATGTCACCGTCGGATCGTACATCACCGTCTCGGTTGCGGCATCATATCCCGTGATACAAATATCCCCGGGCGCAAATCCGTACCGCTTCAGGGTGTCGGACAGACCTATCGCCATATGGTCGGACAAGCATATCACCGCATCGGGGCGTTCACGCTTCCCCGAAACGATCTCATCCGCAAGAGCTTTCCCCGACGTGTACCAGAAGTCGCCCCATACGATGTTATTCTCATCGAACCGCATCCCACGGAGTGAATATTCGTCCTTTATCCCCTGTATCCTGCGCACGCAGACGGGATTTCCCTTGTTCCCTGCGAGCACAAGCACCTTCTTCGTACGGTGGATATCCAGCACATGAGCCGTTATCCTCTCGAATGCCGCCGTCTCATCGGGGGTATAGAGCGGATAGTCTCCCATAGGCAGATCCAGCACGGTGACAGGCTTTCTGCACTCACTTCGTATCTTCTCGCAGATATTGTCCACCAGATAGAAGTCGCCGTTCTCCGTGAGCGAAATGGTATTCACTACCACCGCATCCACCTTGTCAAAGTTCATCAGCTCGTAGATATTCAGTTCGCCTTCAAGGTAATCCTTGAAGTAATGGCACGTCTGCACGAGCATCGTCCATACCACAAGATCGTAGCCGTATGTTTCGCACACCGAACACGCTGCATCGAGCATCATCTGCTGATACATCGATTCAGGGTATGCCATGACAAATCCTATGCGCTTAGGCCGTTTAAAGATCATACCGCACCTCACAAACCTGCCGTCCGGCTCATGCTTACAGCAGCGAACATACGACCGCCCTGATGAGAGCTGCAATGACGAACATCACTCCCGTCACCGCATACATCAGCTTGTCCGCATCCTTTATATCCTCAAAGTGTATCTCCGTCTTCTCATCCCCCACCGTCTCACGGTGAACCGTCTCGCCGCCTTCGGAATAGTCCCCGCCGAGCTGCACGCCGAGTGCGCCCGAGAATGCGGTATGAATTGCGGATGAAGGTGGATATTTCTTTCCGTCACGGGAGAGCATCGCACCAGCGGACTTCCCGTCGAGCTTTACTATCCCTGCGGCGATAACTGCCTGCCTTGCGGCAATGGCGGCAGGGAGGCTTATCATGAAGCGGTATGCTCCCTTTGAAGGCGTGCGGAAGTCCTCTCCGGTCTCCGCATGGCCCAGAATATTTCTTGCGGCCTGTGCGCCCCTGTACATCAGCGCCAGCGGCACGCCGCCTATCATCCCCCAGAACAGGGGAGCCGTACCGTCCTTGGCGGAGTTTTCCGCCACAGTCTCCACCGTGGTGCGAACTATCCCGTCCTCGTCCAGATCCCCCGTGTCACGGTCGGCAAGCATGGATATCTGCACGCCCGCATCCGAGATAAATCCGTCCCTGAGATAGTTATGCACCCTCATGGTGTCATCGAAGCTCTGCTTTGCCGAAAGGCACCACCAGAAAAGGATGCCCTCCAGCACAGCGCCTATCGGAGGGAACAGCACATACAGCAGTGCCACTGCCGCCGCCGAACCCAGCAGCGCCGCCCCCATCACCAGGAACACGCACAGCCGTCCCTTTCCCTTGTCGGGAGTCTGCCCCTCTGCGGTGTATCTGTCACGCAGCTTGGCAGCAAGCATCTCCAGCAGATGCTCAGGTGAGGGGATACCCTTCGGATCCCCGAACATCACGTCAAGTATAAATCCGATTATGACAGGCATTGCGTACAGCATATTATCCTCCGTCCCTGCCTTCCGCACAGGCGGAAGGCAGACCAGTATGTTTTCCGCACCGGTCTTGCGTCCGGCACCAAACAGATCAGAGTTTCAGTCCTGCGAAATACTCATTGAGTACAGCAGCGGACTTGCCGAACTTCTCCATCTCCTCAGCCGTGAGCGAGAGCCTGAGCACTTCCTTCACGCCGTTCCTGCCGACTATGGCGGGCACGCCTATGAACACATCCGACTGATCGTATTCGCCCGACAGCTTCACCGACAGAGTGAGTATGGAGTTCTCGTCATTGAGGATAGCCTTCACTATTCGTGTGAGGGACATTCCTATGCCGTAGTAGGTGGCACGCTTTGCGGCGATGATCTTGTACGCAGCGGTGCGCACCTGATCCTCTATCTCCGACAGGTCTTCCTTCTTGTAGAGGAAGGCTCTCTCGTGTATCACTTCCGTAACGGGCTTTGTTCCGATAAGTGCCTGCGAGAAGGGTACGAACTCACTGTCTCCGTGCTCTCCGATAACGTAGGCGTGTATATTCTTGGGATCGACGGTAAAGTAGTCGCCCAGCAGATAGCGCAGACGTGCGGTATCAAGGGTGGTACCCGTACCGATGACCCTCGATGCCCCGAAGCGGGACAGCTCATATGTCACACGGGTCATTATGTCAACGGGGTTGGTGGCTACCAGGAAGATGCCGTCAAATCCGGACTTTACCACAGGAGTGATGATCGAACGGAACACCTCTACATTCCTCTGGAGCAGGTCAAGCCTTGTTTCCCCTTCCTTCTGTGCCACACCTGCGGCAATGACAACTATGTCCGCATCCTTGCAGTCAGTGTAGTCCCCCGCATAGATCTTCATGTTGGACTTAGCAAACGCAAGACCGTGATTGAGATCCATAGCTTCACCCATCGCACGTTCCTTGTTCACGTCGATAAGCACCATCTCGTCTGTCACGCCCTGGTTGAGTGCGGCATACGCAAAACTCATGCCGACCATTCCCGTACCGATCAGAACGACCTTCTTGTTCTCATTCTTCATCTTTTACCTCCTTATGACCGGATAAAACAATATCTCCTTTGTATCCTGCCGCAGCCTGTTTTCACAGCCGCAGCAGGATACAGACCATACAGCGGATCATTTCTTTATCTCTATCCCCAGCACATCAAGGCTGTCCCCGTCAACGGGAGCGGGAGCGTTGCTCATAAGTTCGCTTGCGTTCTGCACCTTCGGGAATGCGGTCACGTCACGCAGGGACTCGGCACCGCACATTATCATGGCAAGTCTGTCAAGACCTATCCCCATGCCGCCGTGAGGAGCCGCACCGTACTTGTACGCCTCCACCAGGAAGCCGAACTTAGCCTCTATCTCCTCGGGAGTAAGTCCGAGAGCCTCGAACATCCTCTGCTGGAGCTCATAGTCATTTATTCGGATAGAGCCGCTTGACAGCTCGGTGCCGTTGAGCACCAGGTCATATGCCTTTGCAAAGACCTTCTCGGGAGCCGTGTCAAGGTACTGTATGCACTCATCAAGAGGCATGGTAAAGGGATGATGCATCGCATCCCAGTGCTGTGTTTCCTCATTCCATTCAAAGAAGGGGAACTGAGTTATCCACAGGAAGTTGTACTTTCCTTCGGGTATCATATCCAGCTGACGAGCCACGTTCAGACGAAGTGCGCCCAGTGCGGAGAGCACAGCGGATGTCTTGTCTGCGATGATGAACACCGCATCGCCCTTCTCTGCGCCTGCCTTCTCAAGTATCGCATCAAGCTCGCCCTCCTTGAGGAACTTCGCAAAGGAGCAGTTGGGAGCCTCATCCGCCCAGCGGATGTATGCAAGGCTCTTTATGCCGATGCCCTTGACATATTCCGTCAGCTTGTCTATGGTCTTTCTCGTGAAGTGTGCGGCACCGCCCTTTGCGGTGATGCAGCGCACGCTGCCGCCGTTTTCTATCGCCCCCGTAAAGGGAATGAACTCCACATCCTTCACCGTATCAGTCAGGTCGGTGATCTCCATGCCGAAGCGTGTGTCGGGCTTGTCCGAGCCGAACCTCTCCATAGCCTCGGTATAGCTGAGCCTGGGAAGGGGCACGGGTATATCCACGTCAAGCACTTCCTTGAACACACGGGAAACGAACCCTTCCGCTATCTGCATGATGTCCTCTTCTTCCGCAAAGGACATCTCCATATCTATCTGTGTGAATTCGGGCTGTCTGTCCGCACGCAGATCCTCATCCCTGAAGCAGCGTGCCAGCTGTATGTAGCGGTCAAATCCCGATATCATCAGCAGCTGCTTGTATATCTGCGGAGACTGAGGAAGTGCGTAGAAGCTGCCGGGATGCACACGGGAAGGCACAAGATAGTCTCTTGCTCCCTCGGGCGTGGACTTTATCATCATGGGAGTCTCTATCTCGATGAAGCGGTTCTCGTAGAAGTATTCACGGGCAACTCTTGCGATCTCCGAGCGCATGATGATGTTCTTCTGAAGGGGCGCACGGCGAAGGTCGAGATAACGGTATCTGAGCCTCAGCTCCTCATTGGTGTTAAGGTCGTCCACGATCTCAAAGGGGGTGGTCTGCGCCTTCGCAAGGATGCGAAGCTCCGTGACGAACACCTCTATGTTTCCCGTGGCGATGTCCTTGTTCTTGCTCTCACGCTCACGCACCGTGCCCTTGACAAGGAGCACATACTCCGTGCGGACAGTGCCCGCCTTCCCGAATATATCCCTGTCGGTGGTATCGTCAAATGCCAGCTGCACTATGCCCGTGCGGTCACGCAGATCCATGAAGATAAGGTTCCCCAGGTCACGCACCTTCTGTACATAGCCGCCTACGACCACCTCTCCCGACTCGGGTACTTCCCCGCAGTAATGTGTACGTTTGAGTCCTTTCATATTGTCCATGACAGTCTTCCTTTCAATTATCCTCTTGCAAAAATATATTTAGGATCTCTCAGATCTATAAGTCCGTCTGCATAGCGGTATCCCATAAATTCCTCCGAGGGCAGATAATAGCCCTCAAAGGTGACGCTCTTGTCAAGTATCGCTCCGTCCTCAAAGGAATACACGAATTCCCTTGCATCCGCTTCGTTCTTTTCGAGCACCGCAAGATAGATGCCCCCGTCTTTGCATACCAGTTCGGCATCGCCGTTGAGGCTGAAGTCGGGAAGGTCTGTCTCCCCTCCTCCGGGCAGACGCAGCACCGCATCTCCGTCATATACGCAGACTGCGAACTCCTCACCGTCCACGGTGAACCTCTGCTCATCCTCTGCATCCATGCCCTCATCGGGCTTTATATATGCCACCCTGTCATAGGGGTAAACATATGTGCCGTCCTCCATTGCGCTGATGACCTCATCAAAGGAAAGGGCATCGCCGTATTTCTCCGACACGGCCGCAGCGTCCTCGCCGTACTTTATCCCGAGAAGCGCATCCCCAAGCGGATGATCTCTGCCCAGCAGGTACACGTCGGGAGCGTAATACTTTTCGACCGCCGTCAGGTACTCGTCTTCGCTGCACTTCTCACCGTTGACGCTGAACTCCGTAATGTATTCTTCCGCACCTTCCACACGGTAATCCACGCCGTTATAGCGGTACGCATTCATGACGGGCTTTATCTCGCCGCCCTCTATCCGAAAGATGCTTGTCATCTCATATCCCATGTGCATATCGCCCACATGGAGCATCTGCTGCGACGGCGACCAGCCTATCTGACCGTATACGCCGATGTCGTAATATGTCTCGTCCCCTGCCCTCGTGTAAAGCAGGCTGACCTCTCCGTCATGATAGCTGTAAACGGATGCGGACGCCATATGCCAGTCGCCTGTCGATGTTATCATCTCGGGTACGCCGTCACCTGTCATGTCGATGAAGGAGCACATATCGGGAATAGCGTACACCTGATCCTCGGAGATATCCCCCTCCGAAACAAGGCCGTCAAGGGCGCTGCGGTAGGCATCCGCCCACTCACTCACAGGCACCGCAGCAGTCTCCGCTCCCGTCTGTGATGTCTCTTCGGGAGACGTTTCCTCGGGAGACGACTCATCCGTGAGAGCAGGTGTCCCCTGCACTCCCGACGAGTCGAAAGTCTCCTCTGTCTCCGCCGCCGTCCGGGCTGCGGAGACGGCCGCCGATGAAGTTTCGTCCGAATGGTACGGCACTTCCCGCACCTTGTAAAATGCCGAGCAGCCTGTGAGCATCAGTGCCGCCAGTGCGGCAGTTATGGTCTTATTCATGATCTTCATTCTTAACACTTTCTATATAACCGCTGAGAAGTTCACGGTATCTCGGGTCGTGGGACAGCGCCGCAAATCCCTTCACCGCTTCAAGCACAGCGAAGATATCGGGATCGCTCTTACATTCGAGCCTGACTGCGGATATGGGCGGCAGCGCATCCGTCATGCGGGAAAGAGCCTCATCTGCGGTGATTATCCCCCGCCGCTCGCTCTCCATCGCCACCCTGCACACCCTCACGAACTCACGCAGTTTCCCCAGACGTGCAAGGCGCACCTTGGCGGCCGCCGTCCTCGCCCGTATATAGGGCGCAAAGGCACGCCTTGTCTGCGGCTCAAGATGTGACCATCTTCCCGACTTCATCAGCGCTGCCGCTATGAGGAAGAACACCTCCGTCCGCTGTGCGTCCATCACTTCCCCCCGAAGCGCTTGGGAAAGCTCCATATGCACCTTTCCGTCCGCCGAGGTATGGGACTCGAAATACTCACGCACCAGCTTTGCGCTCCGCAGGGGTATGCCCTCGCCGGGGGTGTTCCCCAGCATGGAAGATGTGAATGTACATATGCGTGAACCGTGATCGTATACGACGATGATCTCACTCACACACATCACCCCTCGTATCAGTCGGGCAGTTCCGCAGACACCCTGTCCGCAACGTAAGTGTTCATGAACGTATCATTGAAGCCGCTGTTGAGATCAACAGGCGTCTGCTCCCCCGTCTTCATGTTCTTTATCGAGGCCTTCCCTGTCTCAAGTTCGGTCTGCCCGATAACGAGAAGGTATTTCGCCTTTATCTTGTTTGCGTATTTGAGCTGAGCTTTGAATCCTCTGCCGCACAGTTCGGTCTCCACACGGAAACCGCCCTCACGTCTGAGGGAGTTTGCGATCACAGCCGCCCTGCGTGACTCATCAGCACCCATAGATGCGATGTACAGGTCGCAGACAGAGGGCTCGCCGAAGTCGTAGCCCACAGCCTTCATTGCAAGGATGACTCTCTCTATCCCCATGGCAAAGCCGAGTGCAGGGGTCTGAGGGCCGCCCATCTCACTTATCAGCCCGTCATAGCGTCCGCCGCCGCATATGGTAGACTGCGCTCCTATGCTGTCCGATATGAACTCGAACACCGTCCTGGTGTAGTAGTCGAGTCCCCTGACTATTCTGGGATCCACCTCATATGCGATACCCATGCCGTCAAGCAGGGATCTGAGCGTATCAAAGTGTTCACGGCATTCATCGCAGAGGTAATCGGTGATGACGGGGGCATCCTTTGCGATCGCCTTGTCTTCGGGGGACTTGCAGTCGATTATCCTCATGGGATTCTTGTCAAAGCGTGACTGACAGGTGGAGCAGAGCTGTTCCCTGTAAGGTGCGAAGTATTCACGGAGCTTGTCGTAGTAAGCCCTGCGGCATTCGGGACAGCCGATGGAATTTATGTGGAGCCTTGCCTCGGAAAGACCCAGCGTGTCGAGCAGCTCCCTCGCAAAGGCGATGACCTCCGCATCGGCGGAGGGGTCGGCGGCTCCCACCATTTCTGCGCCGAACTGGTGGAACTCCCACAGTCTGCCCTTCTGCACGTTCTCGTGACGGAATGCGCTTATCTGGTAGTACACCTTCTGGGGCATGGATTCATTGAGCAGGCCGTTCTGGAGCACCGCACGCATACAGCCCGCAGTCCCCTCGGGACGCAGGGTGTATGTGCTCTCACGCCCCTTGACCGTCCACATCTCCTTCTGCACCACATCGGTAGTCTCTCCCACGGAGCGGACGAAAAGCTCCGTCTTCTCAAACGTGGGGAAGCGTATCTCGCTGAAGCCGTAGAGCTGTGCCACATTGGCTGCGGCTCTCTCCACGGTCTGCCATATATAGCTCTCTGAGGGCATTACATCTTCTGCGCCCTTGTTTCTTGTTATCATAGCAATTCTCCGGATAGTAAGTTTTGGCTCCCGACAAAACGGGGCTCTGTCCTCCTGCGGTCTGCGCCCTCGGAAAACAGTATGGTTAGCCATCTTTTATTATACCATATCCCTCTCTGTTTGTCAAGCCAAAACACCTGCGGTCTGACCGCAGGTGCCTGTATATATTCGCACATTAGCCCATTGTTCTCATAAGACTCTATGTTTTAGATCATCTACTATGAATCTCTTGATATATCAATCAAATGCCACAATATGTTTTTTATAATTCTTATATAATTCATATATTTATAATTCTTTATATTATATTTGAAAAGCATAGGTTCTTTGTGTCTCTTAATCATCACAATCATAACTTATCAAATACACAAAGCTAATGCATTGCTACAGTTTTCCCAAAGACAAATGCGCATTAACATTATAAGTAACATTGTATCAGAATAGCATAATTCTCTTTTTCGTGGCTTTTCGCTTAGTAGAATTAATTCTCCTATCTAAACCTTTGGGCTGATTTGGATTTGATTTACTGGGAGTCAAAATTAAAAAGCCTAAACAATCCGTTCAACCTCAAAACTGTTATTGTCAAGTTTTTATGCGATTATAACCACTATGTCAGAAGAACACTTATCGTTCAGGAAAATGTTCGTTTAGTTGCGGCAACAGGAGGCTTTCATTCCTTCTTTATCATTAAATGATATCCTTTAGCACTATTGCCTAAAACTACAAGTCCCAAGTCGCCATAATAATACCCGTTTGCCTCTTTCCGTTCTTCTAAATAGCTAATAGTTTCATTCAAATCTGATGTTGTCAAAGACTCATCAAGTAGCGGCGAAAAGCCTTCAATTAAATCTTTGCATTGAGAAAACGAAAGACCGTCAGCATAAATTCGTATATTATATTCATAAATACTTTGATATACAATAATGTCAACCGTCTTACCGTCCATATCATAGGTTTTTCCTATAGCATCTCTAAATGCGGGCAATCTAAATTCCGTGCGATAGTGACCACTATCCCTGTCCGAAGGTGTAAATGTACCTTTTGAAACCAGTTTAACACTATGATCCGCATTATATCTGTCAACAATATCATCTGGCAATATAGTTTGAGTCTGCTGATCTTCTTTATCCGGCTTATCCGGCTTAGAAGATCCAAGCGGTCTGGAAAAGACAATTATAAATAAACAGCAGGCTGCTATAAAAATTAACCATTTGCGAAATGATTTGATTGATTGTTTTATGTCCTTATTACCATTTTTCGCATCACTATTGCGATTCTTCTCGGAATTATAATTCTGACTCACTGAGTTAACACGCTCTCTCTTCAGCAAGCTCCTACATTCGGCAAGCCGTTGTTTGGTATCTTTGTATCCAATGTTCTCAATCTGCTCAAATGCTTGTATCGCATCTTTATACTGACCATATTGTTGCTTTTCTACTCCTGTATTATAAACTACATTTGCATCAAACCTTTCAAGGTATTTCTTAAAATCTACATTTCCAAACCTATATGCCTTTTGAAAATCAGGATCATCCTTAAATCCATATGAGTGTTCCCCATCAGCAAGCAACTTTGTATGTGTAGCGTTTTGTATTCTGTCTTCATCGTACAGCCACCAATCACTTAAAAGCTTTAAGTAATATATTTCTGCATTTTCTACATCAATGTTTAATGCGCTTTTACAAAGTTTTTGTGCTTTTTCACAGTCCTTATCTTGCAGGGCAAGCTTAATCTGCTTTATCTTGGTAATGATCCTTTGCTGATACTGTTCGCCATAGACAGATACAGTTTGACCGCAAAATTCACAATTAACTGTTGATAAAAAGGTTACTTTAAGCGGGTCAAAAGATGCTCCGCACGAAGGACATTTATATACATTCATAATACTTCTCCCAAAATATTATACGACATCTCTTGCAAAGTATTTTATGCCGGATATGGTTGTCACGCAGAGTACGGAGGAGATTGTTTGCGAGGGTAATTTCAGTGATAAAAATGTCTGTAACCCTTGTAAAATGCGGCAGTTTGATTACATATCATATCAAGTTGCTTAGCCATATATCTCCACATTATCCACATCTGCGCCCCACCTTGCAACAATATAGGTTATATGCTCAGGATTTGCGGTCTGCGCCCTCGGAAAACAGTATGGTTAGCCATCTTCTATTATACCATATCCCTCTCTGTTTGTCAAGCAAAAAGGGGCTGTAAAAAAACGGCATAAAGAAAAAGACTGCAGATCACCAAAAAACAGGTGACAGCAGTCTTTTTTTGTGGTATAATTAATTGAAATGAAAAACCAACCACAAGAATATTATACACCATATCA
>JAFUHM010000069.1 GCA_017468865.1 Oscillospiraceae bacterium
CCGTTTGAGCTTTCAAAGCAGAGCAGAACTAATCTGCCTGCAAGGATAAGAATGTCAACGCTTTATGCGGTGTCTCAGAGCCATAACGGGCGTGTTGCGAACACCTGCAATCTTTCTGAGGATTGGGTAGGGTATTCGACCCGGTACGGTGATGCGGCAGGAGATTTCAGCCCGTGCTCACATATCACGGTACAGGAGATGAAAGAGATCGGCAGGCTTATAGGGCTGCCTGATGTGCTGGTAGACAAGCCTCCTATTGACGGGCTTTCGGGGCTGACTGACGAGGATAATCTGGGATTTACCTACGCCGAGCTTGACCGCTATATCAGGACGGGAGAGATAGAGGACCAGGAGAAGAAGGCACGTATCGACCGACTGCACAAGCTCAATCTTTTCAAGCTGGAAATGATGCCGTCGTTTGATTCGGGGATCGAGACGGCTATATAAGAGCTTTGGTATTTAAGGAGCGGTGAGCTATGATAAGGTTCAAGGATGAGAATAAAAACAAGACTATCGACTCACTGCGCAAAATCCCGGGCGAGAACGCATACGAGATCACCTATTACGGAGACTATGCACTGGACGAATTTCTGAAATGCGGCGCAAATGAACAATGGGCAATGCTGGATTTCCAGACAAAGTATCTCTACGAGGGCATCAGAAATGATACATTTTATCAGAACAAGCATGATTGCTCGGGGTTTACTGCACGTAATGCAGAAGGAGATATTCTGCTGTGCCATGATCTTGACAATCCGAAGAAGCTGCCGGGAGTAACACTTGCGGAGAACCCGATAACGGGCAAAACGATAGGGTTTTCAAATCTATTGTACTTCTATAGGTTTTGGTCGCAATGGGACGAATTTGACGACCTGAGCGCGGAAAAGCCTATAGACTGTGCAAGGGTGCTGGGCACGCCATATGAGATGCAGGACGGTATGAACTCTCACGGGCTGGCGCTGGTAACATTTTCGGCAGGCGGCACGCAGGTCGAAACGGACGGCAAAAAGATACCGCTTTGCTATTATTCGCTCTACCGTGCAATTATTGACCGCTGCAGGACGGTGAGCGAGGCGTTGGAATTTCTGGAGCTTTACACCATGTCTCCTGAGGATAATGAATCCCATTTCCAGATAGCTGACCCAAGCGATGACAGCGCTATCATCGAGTATGTGGGCGGCGAGATGAAGATACTTCGCAGCGACAAGCCCTATCAGATATGCTCGAATTTTCTTATCTATAATAACCCCGAAATGGACGGCTTCGGCAAGGACAGGTACTTGGCATATCAGGAGTATCTTGATGCGCATAACGGAATTGTCGATGAGGATACGGCTTTCAGGCTTCTGCATGAGAACCATATTGAGGGAGATGAGAACTACACGGTGGTTTTCAACCTGACAAAGAGGACCGCTGCGGTAGAGTTCGCACCTGATTTTTCAGTCAGGCACAGATATCAGCTTTAAGGTCTGACCCGGAGGTATGCTATGAGACTTCTTTTTGAAATGGATAATAAGGATTACGATCCTGACGGCGAAGTGTTCAGACGTCCGTCTGCAAGAGGGATAATTTTTCGTGACGGCAGGATAGCGGTGATCTACAGCAGGAGGTACAAATACTGCAAGCTGCCGGGCGGAGGTATCGAAGACGGTGAGGATAATATTACCGCTATGATAAGGGAGGTAAGGGAAGAGACCGGCCTTATCGTAAAGGGTGATACTGTGCGTGAATTCGGTTATGTTCACAGGATACAGAAAGGAAAGCATGAGCCTGTTTTCATTCAGGATAATTACTACTACTTCTGCGAGGTGGAAGACAGGCAGGAGGAGACGGAGCTGTCACAAAATGAAAAGGAAGCGGATTTCGTACCTGTGTTTATAACGTTAGATGAAGCAATCAGGATAAATGAAGAGTATGCTGAGCATAATGACAATACTATGATACAGAGGGAGCTCAGAGTGCTGAGGCTGATAATGGAGTATTCAGCAGGCAGCAGGTAGGATATACTGCGGAGTGTAATGGAGACAGTATGAAAATAAAGTATCAGAATGAGCATCTGCGAGAAATAGTTCAAGAGAATACGCTGGGAATGTGGCTGATCGTAACAATGCTGATCTTTGGCGCTTTCTTGTGTATGATGAGCTTTTATTATACCTACACTGATATATACACTGAAAGAGAACTGAAATTTACGGATATTTTGGGGCTGGCGGACGATTCGATCTATACAGTTGAGCTGACCGAGATGCCCGAGGAAATATACCCGTCATACTATATGGTGAAGATAGGAGATAATGCTATTCTTGCCACATACATAAAGGACGAGGTAAAACAGTTCAGTAAAACGGGTCACGCAAAGGTTAGGGGTGTACTGCAAGGGTTTTCAGAAAGCAGGGCAGATATAGAAAAGGCAGCGGTGGAGTATTTTGAAAAGAATAACTATTATACTGATAACGACAAATTAAAAACATGGGCTGCACATTATTATCATTACTGCTATGATATAAGCTTTTTTGATCGTATGACTGATCGGCACCCGTTAGGGCTTATTTTTGGGATAACGATACTCTTTGTAACTTCTTTGTGTATGCATTGGTCAAGGACTTTGAACGTTTTCAAGCACCTGAGACCTGCCTGCGGAAGTGTCAGGTATTCACCCGAGGAGATAGATGAACAGGCAAACCGCGTGGAGTCAGTATGGCTGGCGGGATATGATATATATGTAACGCCTGAGATACTTATCGGCACGAACAAGGGTATGACGGCAGTCAGATATGATGACATCAAAAAAGTATATATACGTTCAAAATGGCATACGGAGGCTATCCCCGGCACCAGAAGGATACGCAGGGGGCACGTTCGATACAAACACAGAGAGTATAACACATATCAGGTGATCGTAGTTACAAAGAACAACAAGGAACTGAAAATGTGTGACAGCCGACACACAGGCGGTGCATCGCTGAAAAAAC
>JAFUHM010000070.1 GCA_017468865.1 Oscillospiraceae bacterium
GACAAACACCTGCACGCTCCCCTGTATCAGCACCTTCATGCCGTTGAGGGGCTCGAACTGCAGCTTTGAAGCCTGCCCACGGAACATGACGCAGTTTATCTGCGAATTCTCATCCTTCAGCAGGAAATACATATGCCCCGATGAATGGTGCTTGAATCCCGATATCTCTCCGCTTATCAGCAGATCCGACAGCGTGCTGTCGCCCTTCATCTTCCCCGAAATATACTCATTCAGGGCACTTACAGTCATTTTCATAATAGATCACTCACGCAAATCCGCAGGGTCTTCCCCTTATTGTGATGACAGCTTTCCGTAAAGTGCCACTCCCACCGCATTGTCCCTTGAGAATTCGGGAGCCGCAAAGAAGGTGCCTCCTGCCGAAGAAAGCCTGTCCCTGATGAGCTTGTCCGACATGACTCCCCCCGCATACACCACAGGAAGGTCGCCGTATCTCTTTCGTGCAGCACTTGTCATGGAGAAGACCGTCTCGCATACGGCAGAAAGCACGAAGTAAGCCGTATCCTCATGCGATGCGCCCTTTTCCATGAGCTTGTCCGCCTGGTTTTCAAATCCGGACATACACGCATCACACCCGCGCATCACAGGCTTTGCCGAGGGTCTGCCCTCCGACTGCGCCGCCAGTTTCTCAAGTGCGATGCCGCAGGGGAAGTCCAGTCCCATCTTCACTCCCACACGATCCACGAGCTGCCCCGCATACAGATCGAGGGAAGTCCCTATCTGCGTTACTCTCATTATATTATCCGACGGCTCGCACAAGAGCGAATCCGTCGTGCCGCCGCTGACGTGAAAGGCGATGAACCGCTCACCCACAAGATCCATCCTGCCTGCGGAATAGAGAGCCGCCAGGATATGTCCCACCTGATGCGATGTCTTGTATACAGGCACCCCGAAAAGGGAGCCTATCACGTCCGCCGTGTTCTCCCCCACCGAAAAGCAGGGCATATACGACCCTTCCGCTTCTCTCGGGCGCACGGATACGCCTATCGCCGTGATGTCCCCGTCTGCCTGTCTCCTCAGCCTGTCTATGACAAGAGGGAGCTGCCTCACATGATGAAAGACCGCATCCGACTGACGTATGCCCCGCTCGCCGCTTTTCACGGGAAGAAGCATGGTCTCAGCCTTTATCTCCTCCCCCGCAAGTGCCGCCGAGGTGGAATAGTTGGAAGTGTCTATCCCCAGTACCATCAGCTTTTGACCGTGACCGAGCTGCGCTTGTCTTCGGGGATGTATTCGCTCTTTGCAAAGCTCCCAAGCAGACCGTTGACAAATTTCGTGTCATTCTCCAGCGAATACTTCTGCGAGATTATGACCGCTTCGGACACGGCGATATTGACAGGTATGGGAGTAAACAGGCTCTCATACACTGCGATGCGCATCACGGCAAGGCTCACCTTGCTCATGCGGTCCACCGCTCTTGTCTGGGAGAACCTGCCTATTATCTCATCGAGCTGAGCCGCCTTCTCCGTCACAGCGGTAAAAAGCTCCTTTGAATACTCATCGAAATCATATTCGTCCGCCAGCTTTGCCTGTTCTATGATATCCTCACAGCTGTCATCACGGAACATCTTCTCGAATATCAGCATGAAAGCCGCTTCACGGCTGTTCTCTCTTGTCAGTTGTTTCTTATCCATATCGTCCCTCGCAAATCATATCGTATCATTCGGGTCTGTATATATTCATGACCGCCTGTGCCTGACGTATGCCGTCCACAGCGGCGGACATTATGCCGCCTGCATAGCCTGCTCCCTCTCCGCAGGGGAAGAGTCCCTTGATATTGCTCTGCATATCGGCTCCCCTTGTTATGCGGACAGGTGATGAAGTCCTCGTCTCCGGCCCTGTCAGCACAGCACCGCCGTCTCCGAAGCACTTCATGCGCCGTGCGAACACCCTCAGTCCCTCCGTCATCTTCTCCGTAATGATGGGAGGGAGCACCTCATGCAGTGAAGTCTCTCTCACCCCGGGCAGATAGGACGGCTCCACCGTGCGTCCCTCAAGGCTCCCCTCCCCTTTAAGGAAGGCTCTCACCGTCGTTGCGGGGGCAAGCCCTGCACCCGCCTCAAAGGCACGTCTCTCTATCTCCAGTGCGAACCGCACTCCGTCAAGGGGCTGATGTCCGAAGTCATCGGGTGACACAGACACTATCATTGCCGAGTTCGCATTCCGCCCGTCCCTTGCATAGGCGCTCATGCCGTTGGTGACTATCTCGCCCTCACCGCTTGCGGATGCCATGACCACCCCGCCCGGACACATACAGAAGGTATATACTCCCCTGCCGCCCTGTGTGTAGCTGAGCTGATATTCCCCCACGGGAAGCAGCGGATCATGGATATCCCCGTAGAGCGACCTGTCCACGCTCTCCTGAAGATGCTCTATCCTCGCCCCCACCGCAAATGACTTTGCCGTGAGGTCTGCACCGCCTGCAAGGAGCATCTCGTAGGTATCCCTCGCAGAATGACCGATGGCACAGATAAGCGCAGACACGCCTATGCTGTCCCCTCCTGCCCTGATGCCGCAGATCTCGCCGTTTCGCACATCTATGCCGTCAAGCCTGCTGCCAAAGCGGACTTCTCCCCCAAGAGATACTATCCGCTCCCTTATCCGCCGCACGATGCCCGTCAGATTGTCCGTGCCGATGTGCGGATGCGCCGCCGTGAGTATCTCTTTCGGAGCGCCGAACTCCGCAAACCGCCGTGTCACATACCGACAGACAGGGTCCTTTATCCGTGTGGTCAGCTTCCCGTCGGAGAAGGTGCCTGCGCCGCCCTCACCGAACTGCACATTGTTCTCCGTATCTATCCTGCCGCCCCTGCGGTAGCTGTCCACCGCCGCCGTGCGTGACTCCATGTCTCCGCCCCGTTCGACTACAAGGGGTCTGTATCCTGCCTCCGCAAGTATGAGTGCGGCAAACATCCCGGCAGGGCCGAAGCCTGCCACCGCTATGCGCCCCTTTGGCACCTCAGTGCCGCCTGTCTGCGGCACAAAAGGCTGATCGGATGCGTATACGCAGTCGTTTCGCCTTGCAAGCCTCTCCTCCGTTGACGGGTCAAGTTCAAAGCATACCGATGCCGCCAGCTTGATATCCGATCTCTTCCGTGCATCCAGAGATATCTTGTGTATATGAGCCTTCCCTGCACTCACTCCGAGGAGACGGGCAGCAGCAGCCGTTATCTCTTCCTGCGGAGTCCCCACAGGTGCATTTATGCCGTGTAAGATTATCATGCGTTCACTCCTGCGGCACGGCCTGTCGAAAATGCTATCTGCAAGTTAAATCCTCCCGTATACGCATCCACGTCTATGACCTCCCCCGCAAAGTACAGCCCCTTTACCAGCTTAGACTGCATCGTGCCGGGGTCTATCTCCTTTACGGATACGCCGCCGCTGGTGATTATGGCCTCATATATCGGCCGCTTGCACTTCACATTCAGGGTAAGCCCCTTCATCACGCCCACAAGTGCCAGCCTCTCATCATGTGTGATGGAGTTTACCTTCTTGTCAAAGGGGATGCCCGACAGCTTTGCCACCACGGGTATCAGCTTCTTCGGAAGGAGCGCACCGAGAGAGTTTATGAAGTCTCTGTTCATATTTTCGGACATATCACGTCTTATGCGCTCGTCCAGCTTCTTCTCATCAAGGGCAGGCTTCAGGTCGATGACAAGGCTGTATTTCCCGCCCGCATCCCTCATATGTCCCGATGCGGTCAGCACCAGCGGACCTGTCACCCCGAAATGGGTGAACATCATCTCTCCCTGTTCCGACCAGATCTCCTTCCCCTGCGTCACAAGGGAAAGCCTGACGTTTTTCAGGGAAAGCCCCATGGCATCACGGCAGAGCTTCTCCTCGCACACCAGCGGCACCAGGGAAGCCACAGGCGGTATCACCGTATGTCCCGCCGCCCTTGCCATCTCATAGCCGTCACCGGTAGAGCCCGTCTTGGGATAACTCATGCCGCCGCAGGCAACTATCACCGAGTCCGCCCTGTACTCCTTCCCGGCAGTCACGCCCCTGCAAACGCCGTCCTCGATGATAAGCCCCGTCACACGGGATGTTATCACCTTCACGCCGAGCCTGTCCATTTCACGGATAAGGGCGGCGGTTATGTCATGCGCCCTGTCCGACACAGGGAACACCCGTCCTCCCCGTTCCGTCTTCAGCGGCACTCCCGCCCTCTCGAACATATCCATCACTGCGAAGTTGTCGAACTTTGCAAAGGATGAATACATGAATTTCGGGTTTGTGGGGATGTTTGCGAAGAATTCCTCACGGGTGCAGTTGTTGGTCAGGTTGCATCTGCCCTTGCCTGTGATGTCGAGCTTATGTCCGAGACGGTCGCCCCGCTCGAAAAGGGTCACTTTCTTCCCCGTTTCCGCAGCCGCCACAGCCGCCGTCATCCCTGCGGCACCGCCGCCTACAATAATGATCTCTCTGTTCATCTGCGTTCGATCCTGTCGATGCGGTGCTCTATGCACATACCGCCGAAGTCAAAATCTGCGTAATAATCAAGGCACTTTCCGCCGCCGAATATCTTCCCGTCCTCATAGCTCAGGTCGCTTATCCATGTAGGGTCGGCAAAATGCCACTCGCCGTCTGCGTAAAATGCGTTCCACGCATGATTTGCGGGGGCAGCCTCCAGCTGTGCCCTGCCGTACCCGTCACTTGCGGTGCCGCCCGCCATGAACAGGTTGTCTATCCCCGCCTCCGTGCAGAGACAGGAAAAGAGGTTGGCAAATCCCGTACAGGTGCCCCGCCTGAGCGTCAGCACACGCTCCGCCGTCATCATCTCAAATCTGCCGTCATCCGCAAAGCCGAAGTCATATGAGATGTTCGTCCCCACCCACATGGCGATGGCACGTCCCCGCTCTTCATCGCTTGCGCACTCTGCGGTGATCTCACCGACAAGCTCCCTGAGCTGTCTGTGCACATCCTCTGCCCTTTCGGGGTCATCCGTCAGATAGGAGATCATCAGCTCCTCTCCCGGCTCCGACGGCACAGCCATCATGTGCATATTGTTCTCCCATATGCTGTCTATGAGAGGGAAGGTGCCGTATGCCGTGGTATACATCTTCTGCTTCTGAACGGATATCCCCTCTGCGGTCACGGATGATACCGTCTCCGCAGCAGGCTCCGCCGTGCCGCATGAGCACAGCAGCAGACTACTCGACAGCAGCAACTTCGTCAATATTCGTTTCATAGCTCTCCGCCTGCACATAGATCTTGGGATTTGCTACGCCTTCAACTCCGTTGAACCATACCTTGTCGTAGGTGGATATCTTCAGATCGACAGACACACGGTTGACGCCTGCCACCAGTTCCACCGACGAAAGATCCACCTGTGCGGAAATATCGCCCTTGTTTATCTGCTCTATCTGATCCGCATCTCCCACCACATAAAGGGTCAGACCCGAAGTTATGGTGCTTATGGAGAAATCGGTGTTGTTGTTGAGGAACACTATCTCCGAGCCGCCGATGGATATGGGCTTCTTGGAAATGTTCTCCGACGGGCAGGTGACAGTCACCTTCTCTATGCCCGAAAGGTCGTCGAACCCTTCCGGCAGGAACGTCCCCGTCTCAAACTCAAACACAGCCCCCGCATCCACCTCACGCATATTTATCGTGCCGATGGTAAGGGATGTGAGCTGGGAGATCTTCTCATCCTGGGATGCCACATCTATCCTGTCTGCGGAGAACACCAGCTGCTTTCTGAAATACTCCACGTCAAAGCCTTCGGGAGCATTGGTTATGTTCACGTCCAGAGGAAGTGTCTTTCTCTGATATACGGGCACCACCACACGGAACTGATCGTTGTCAAAGGTGAAGCTGTCGCCGTCATTGGGGACGATGGCATTGTTATTGTACAGCACTATGTCGGATGTGGTATATTCGTAGGTCTTGTCGATCTCCTGATCGGCAGACACCATCACGGCTACATCCGTTATCCTGTCCATGTTCGACTGAGCGCCCGTCACCTTGATAGTTTCGGGATATACCGTGGGATCTCCCGAGAGGTATCCCTTCTTGAGCTTCAGGTCGCCCGACAGCGCCTTGACCGCAAATTCCTTGGTCACTATCTGGTCAAAGTCCACCGTGACGGAGGAAGGCTCCACGCTCTTGGCAGTGAATGTCGCACCGTTGTCAGCCACCACCGTAAGGTTGAGAGCCACTGTCCCCGAACGGACAACGCCCTGTATATCCGCCTCCGCACGGAGGTTTTCGAGCCCCAGTTCTCCCATGGTGGCACGGTCGCCCTCCAGCACCACCGTCACCGTCTCATCCGAGATGCTGATGACATCCAGACCGAGGGTCTGGGCATATGTGCCTTCAAGATCCACTACCACAGGGACATTTGCGTATTTCTTCTGTACCGTGGGGAACTGGTTGATGGACACCACCGCCCACACGATCACGGCAATGAGTATGGAGAGCACGGTGAGAGCCTTGTCGTTCTCTATGATGTCAGCCAGCCTGAATCCCGTTCTTTCCGTCTTCTTTTCGCTGTTCCTGGCGGGAGTTTCGTTGTTCTTCATATTATCCTCCCTCAGCCGTTATTCTGTGACGATCTCTTTTCGGGTCTTTTCAGCTTCATCTTCAGCTTGTCCGAAAGTATCTTGTCACGCAGAGCCTTCTTCAGGGTATCCTTGGAAAAGCCTCTGACAAGTTCGCCGTTCTCCGCTATGGATATGCCGCCCGTCTCCTCGGATACCACGATGACCACCGCATCTGAGTTCTCGCTCATGCCTATCGCCGCACGGTGACGGGAACCGAGTTCGGAGGGGAGCATCTTTTCATTCTCGGGCTTGGGCAGGAAGCAGGCAGCCGCATACACCATGCCGTCACGCATGATGACAGCACCGTCATGGAGCGGCGTCTTCGGGAAGAAGATGGTCCCCAGAAGCTCCCTTGAGGGCTCCGCATTGAGCACCACGCCCGTCTCCACCAGTTCACCCAGCTTAGTCTCACGCTCGATCACGATAAGCGCACCCGTGGTGGTGGCGGAAAGGTTCTCACAGGTCTCGCTTATGACGTCGATGGCTCTCGTCCATGCGCCCACATCGCCGTTTTCGCCGCCCAGCTTCGACAGCATACCCCAGCCGAAGTATCCCACCTTCTCGATGGAGCGGCGCAGTTCGGGCTGGAACAGCACGATCAGCGCAAGCACACCGATGTTGAATATCTTCCCCAGAAGATACAGGGTGACCTTCATGTTCACCGTGTAGGCGAACATATACACCACCAGCAGTATGATAACGCCCTTGACGATGCTTCCCGTTCGTGTGTCACGCATGAACTGTATCAGCTTGAGTATGACGAACGCCAGCACCGCAATATCAAGTATATCGTTGAGTGCGGGCGGCATCTCGAGCGATCTTACCGAATTAATGAAATCGTTGAACCAATCCATATCCAGACCTTCAGTTTAATCCTGTTTGTTTTCAGCCATATTCGCACGGGCAGTAGAGAGCATGAGCTTGATGCGGTTCTCCTGATTTACACGGGTAGCGCCCGGGTCATAGTCGATGGGCACGATATTGGACTGAGGATACATTTCACGGAGCTTGCGCACCATGCCCTTTCCGATGATGTGATTGGGCAGGCAGCCGAAGGGCTGGGCGCACACGATGTTGTTTATCCCCATGTGTATCATATCCACCATCTCAGCCGTGAGCAGCCATCCCTCGCCCATCTTGTTGGCAGGGGAGATGTACTGCTCCACATCCGCCTTGGCGTGTTCGAAGGGGGTAGGACCGAAGAACCGGGAATCCTTCACCGCTGCGATGATCTTGTTCTGCATCATCTTAAAAAAGCCCTTGATGCCGAGCGATGCGAAGTATTTCTTGTACTTGACGTGATAGAGTTCCGTCTCCACCACATGATGATCCCCCATGAAGATGAGGAAGTCGATAAGTCCGGGGCAGTAGACCTCACAGCCCTCGGATTCAAGGAACTTCTGGAGCTCATTGTTGCCGAGGGGCGAGTACTTGATGAATATCTCGCCCACGATGCCAACCTTCACCACATCGGGATTCGGCGTGTAGGGTATCGCCTCAAAGTCTTTGACTATCTGAGCCGCCAGCTTGTCGAAGGAAGTGAAGGAGAACTTCTTGTCGATGAGTATGTCCATCCACTTGTCCACGAGCCTGTCCGTATCGCCCTTATTGTTCTCATAGGGGCGCACCTGATTTGACAGCAGCATAAGGATATCCGCATAGCACAGGGAAACTATGATCTGCGCCAGCATGGGTGCAGGCAGATGGAAGCCGGGGTTCTTCTCGATGGGGGGTATCGCCAGGGAGATGACAGGCACATATTCCATGCCGCACTTGATGAGTGCCTTTCGTATGAGGTGGATATAGTTGGATGCTCTGCATCCGCCGCCCGTCTGCACCATGATAAGGGCGGTCTTGTGCAGGTCTAAGCTCTTGTCGTACTTCAGTGCGTCGATAAACTGGCCTATGACCAGCAGAGCGGGATAGCAGGTATCGTTATGAGTGTATCTGAGTCCCTCGTCTACGATGCGCCTGCCCGTGGTGGTAAGGAGCTTTGCCTTGTATCCGTATGTATTGAACACCTTCTCAAGGAAGCGGAAGTGCAGCGGGAGCATATTGGGCATGAGTATGGTGTAATCCTTCCTCATTTCTTCCGTGAAAAGGAGCCTGCCGTTTTCTGCATATTGTAATTCAGCCATAATGACCTCCGGAAATCGCTGTTGACATACCTATAACTTATCTATTATACCATATCATGACCGAAATTGCAATAGATATCGGGAAAAAAATCGAATGGCCGTTGTTCACTTGTCAATGATCTTGGACACTCACCCTCAAAAATAATATGACATTAAGCAGATAGCGGCAAAATCACCTCTTGGAGGAGCCGGAGGCGACGGAAAGAGGTGATTTTGCGGCGGCTCACCACATCACCGAAAGGTGATCTTCAAGTACTTCGTTGGGCGACTTAAACTTCAGGCAGACTTTTGGTATGTTGTTTGAACGCTTGTTGTACGCTGCCAGCTGTTTTCTGCCGTCCTCTAAGCTATACATC
>JAFUHM010000071.1 GCA_017468865.1 Oscillospiraceae bacterium
ATACGGCTGGGACGGCTGGCTCGGTACATTCTTCTCGAATGAGCCGTCAAACAGGACGACCATACTTCTGGGTACACAGATGGTGGGCGTCGGTGCCGCAGGTACTCTTGCACGAAAGATCAAAAACGTTGTGATGAGTTCGCTCATGTGACACCATCAATACCTTTGACATGATCGCATAACAGAAGACTCCCTGCGTGGCAGGGAGTCTTTTATACTGTCTCTGACCTTTTTCGGGTCTGAGGAAGATACCGTGTTTATTATGTTCTTGCTTTCAGCTCTTCAAAATGCTGCTTTGCGTACTCTTCACCTTCAGCGAACAGCTTGTCCGCATTATCGGGGAAAGTACGTCTGAGGGATGCAAAGCGCACCTCACCGTCAAGAAATTCACTGTACGGCATTGTGGGAGCCTTGCTGTCAAGGGTGAAGGGATTCTTTCCTTCGTATTTAAGTCTCGGATCATAGCGGTAAAGTGTCCAGTAACCCGAATCAACAGCACGCTTCATCTCATCCTGTACCTTAGCCATGCCGCACTTGAGGCCGTGAGACTGACAGGGGGCATATGCGATTATGATGGAAGGCCCCTTGAAGGACTGTGCTTCCTTTACGGCCTTGATGAGCTGTGCGTTGTCCGCACCCATAGCCACTGATGCCACATAGACATTTCCATAGGTCATGAGCATCGCACCCAGATCCTTCTTGGGTCTGTCCTTGCCGGCAGCCGCAAACTGAGCTACTGCGCCGATCTGCGTTGCCTTGGAGGACTGACCGCCTGTATTGGAATAGATCTCCGTGTCAACTACCAGCACATTGACATCCGCTCCGCTTGCCACCACATGGTCAAGTCCGCCAAATCCTATATCATATGCCCATCCGTCTCCGCCGAACATCCAGAAGGTCTTCTTGGTAAACTGATCCTTACTCCTGAGGAGCTTTGCCGCCTCGGGATCATCCGAACGGGAAAGGGCATCTGCCAGTGCGAGGGATGCGTACTTTGACTTGTCGAAATCATCATATGTATCAAGCCAGCCGTCTATGGCGGAAAGTATCTTCTCATCAGTACACTTCTCACGATATTCCATGATATGTGTCTTCACCGCATCACGCTGCTGACCTACCGAAAGCACCATGCCCAGGGAGAATTCGGCATTGTTCTCAAAAAGGGAATTGGTCCATGCCACACCATGACCGCATTTATCACAGGTATAGGGGATACCCGGCATTGCCGAACCCCATGCCTGTGAACATCCCGTTGCATTGGCCCAGTATACCCTGTCTCCGTAGAGCTGGGTAAGGAGCTTGGCATAGGGTGTTTCACCGCAGCCGGCACAGGCAGCGGAAAATTCCAGCAGGGGCTGTCTGAACTGCGACCCCTTTACCGTATACGGATCGAACACGTCGCCCTTGTCTGAAAGCGTAAGAGCATATTCCCAGTGAAGCGACGTATCGGGAGCTGCCTCTGCGCTTACCATAGAGATGGCCTTCTCCTTGGCAGGACATACGTTCACGCAGGAACCGCAGCTTGTGCAGTCGAGTGCGGATACCTGAAGTGAATAGCTAAGTCCCTCTGTCTTTCCCTTTGCAGGGACGACCTGGATACCCTCGGGAGCGGCTGCCGCCTCTTCAGCACTCAACAGATAGGGACGTATGACCGCATGAGGACATACATATGCGCACTTGTTGCACTGGAGGCACTTGGCAGGATCCCAGACAGGGACAGTCGTTGCGATGCCCCTCTTCTCAAATGCGGTAAGTCCCATATCCATAACGCCGTCTTCGTATCCCTTGAACGCACTGACAGGCAGATCATCGCCCTTTTGTGCATTGATGGGGTCGGCTATCTCCGTGACCACCTTCGGCACACTGCGTTCGGGTCTTGCCTCATCTTCGGCATTTGCCCACTCTGCGGGGACATCTATGCGGACAAGTCCCTCAGCACCTGCATCTATGGCGGCAAGGTTCTTATTCACCACATCTTCGCCCTTGGCAAAGAAGCGCTTACGGCAGGCATCCTTCATATACCCGACAGCCTGCTCTACGGGGATAACCGGCATAAGGTTGAAAAATGCAGACTGGAGCACCATATTGGTATGTCTGCCAAGACCCAGCTCTCCTGCTATCCTGATAGCATCTATGGTATACAGCTTGATGCCGTTAGCTGCGATATAACGCTTCTCCTTTGCGGGAAGATGCTTCTCCAGACCGTCCATATCCCATGAACAGTTGAGGAGAAGAGTGCCTCCGGGCTTCACCTCTTCGGCTATGTCGTAGCTCTCTATATATGTGGGAGTGTGACAGGCAAGGAAATCCGCCTGCTTGACAAAATAGCTCGACCTTATGGGAAGGTCGCCGAAGCGAAGATGGGATTTGGTCACGCCGAAGGACTTCTTCGCATCATATTCAAAATAAGCCTGCGCAAATTTGGATGTATGGGTATTGATGATATTTACAGTGTCATGGTTCGCACCCACTGTACCGTCTCCCCCAAGTCCCCAGAATTTGCAGCTGACAACGCCGCCCTCATTGAAGTAAAGGGGGCCTGCCTCGGGCAGCGACAAATGTGTTACATCATCATTGATGCCGATGGTAAAGGAGTTGACAGGAACCGATGCCCTAAGATTCTCAAAGACAGCAGCGATCTGTGCAGGGGTGGTATCCTTGGAGGAAAGCCCGTATCTGCCGCCTACCACCTTCACATCCGACCTGCCGAACAGAGCGGTGCAGACATCCTGATAAAGAGGTTCGCCCGCACTTCCCATTTCCTTGGTGCGGTCAAGCACGGCGATAGCTTTGCACGATGCAGGGAGGGATGCGATAAATCTCTTTATGTCAAAGGGACGGAAAAGATGCACCTGAACAGCGCCTACCTTCTCCCCCTTTGCACACAGATGATCCACGACCTCTTCGATGCAGGAGCATACCGAGCCCATAGCCACGATAACTCTTTCGGCATCGGGATCCCCATAGTAGTTGAAGGCATGATAATTGCGTCCTGTTACCGCATTTATCTTCTCCATCTGCGCTTCAACGATATCAGGCAGGGTGAAGTAATCGGTATTATTAGCCTCACGCACCTGGAAATAAATGTCTGAATTCTGCACTGTCGCACGGATCATGGGATGCTCGGGATTGAGTGCGTGAGCCCTGAATCTGTCGATATCATCCATATCCACCATTTTCGCAAGGTCATCATAGGAGATCTGCTCGACCTTAGCTATCTCATGAGATGTGCGGAATCCGTCAAAGAAGTGCATGAAGGGCACACGTCCCTTTATCGCCGACAGATGTGCCACACCTGCCAGATCCATGACTTCCTGTACGCTTGAAGAAGCGATCATTCCCCATCCTGTCTGACGGCAGGCATATATATCGGAATGGTCACCGAAAATAGAGAGAGCATGAGTACCTACTGTACGGGCGGCAACGTGCAGCACCGCAGGATGCCGCTCGCCTGCTATACGGTACATGGTAGGTATCATCAGCATAAGTCCCTGTGATGAGGTGTAACTCGTTGCCAGAGCACCTGTTTCCACAGCTCCGTGTACAGCAGCGATAGCACCCGACTCAGCCTGCATCTCCACCAGTTTGACAGTCTGACCGAAAATGTTCTTTCTTCCCTGAGCTGACCAGACATCCGTCTTTCCTGCCATAGGTGATGAGGGAGTGATCGGATAGATCGCAGCTACCTCTGTAAATGCGTAAGCGATATAGGCTGCAGCCTCGTTGCCGTCCATGGTAACGTATTTCTTATCAGCCATGCTGTTCCTCCTCAGAATTTGATATTAAGCAGCTTTGCGCACGTCCTCCACATGATGTCCTCTATCTCATCATCATCCAGTTCATATGACAGCATCTTGTCTATCTCGTCCTTATGCCGCCACATGGGATAATCCGTGCCGAACATAACACGATCCGCACCGTAAGCATGGATGATCTCACGGGCAAATTCCTTGTCGAACCAGAAAAGGCTTGATGAAGAGTCAACTGTAATATTTTCATAGTCGGGAAGGGTCATCATAGCATCCTTCCACACGCTCCAGCCCCCGAAATGAGGGCCGACGAACTTGAGTTTGGGAAATGCCTTGAGGACATTTACAGTGCGGTTGGGATTTGAGCGGTCATACCGCTTGTCGCCTGTATGTACATAAACAGGCAGTCCCCTGTCCTCACACATCTCGTATATGTGCATCGCACGGGACTCGTCTATATAAAAGTCCTGTACGTCCGGATGGAGCTTTACACCCTTGAGCCCCAGTTCCTGAAGATGGTCAAGATCCTTTTCCTGATCCTCGGAATCGAGATGAAGTGTGCCAAGTCCCGTAAATCTGCCGTCAGCCTCTGCCACACGGGCAGCTATAAATTCATTTATGGATCTTACCTGAGTTGCCTTTGTAGCCACCGAGAATACGATGAAATGATCCACTCCGTCAGCCAGCCCACGTTCAAGCAGATCCTTTGCAGTGCCTGCAAAATGCTCACCGGGCAGGCCGTCGTAAAAACCGTCTATTCCATGCACAGCCTTATCTGCTATCGCATCGGGGTAGATATGGCAGTGTGCGTCTATGATATGTTCCATTCTAATCACCTTTGTGTCATGTCAGATAAGCCTTGCTTAAAGCAAGGCTTATCACTGTTGTTATATTATCGGACTGTCATGCAGTTTCAATGGAGGCATCGGCCTGAAGTCCCAGCTTCTCAACAGCCCATTCACGCATCTTATACTTCTGTATCTTACCTGCATCGTTCATCGGGAAAGAATCAACGAACTCGATATATTTGGGCACCTTATGCTTAGCCATGTGGTCAAGGACGAACTTCTTCATTTCCTCGGCCGTCATCTGCTCGCCCTCCTTCAGTATGATGCAAGCCATGATCTCTTCACCGCTGGCCTTGTCGGGAACGCCTATTACCTGTACATCGGAGACCTTCGGATGAGTGTATATGAACTCCTCGATCTCCTTCGGATAGATGTTCTCACCGCCTCGGATGATCATATCCTTGAGTCTGCCCGTTATCTTGTAGTTGCCTTCGGGTGTCCGGCAGGCAAGATCTCCCGTATGGAGCCATCCGTCCCTATCTATCGCAGATGCGGTAGCTTTGGGCATCTTGTAATAGCCCTTCATGATATTATATCCCCGTGCGACGAACTCGCCTACCACCTCATCGGGACAGTCCTCACCCGTTTCGGGATCAACTATCTTGCACTCGACTTCGGGGAATGCAGCACCGACAGTAGTAACACGCACCTCTAAGGGATCGGTGGTGCGGCTCATGGTGCATCCGGGGGATGCCTCTGTCTGACCGTAAACTATGACGATCTCAGGCATATGCATCTTATCCACCACATCACGCATTACTGCGATGGGACAGGGAGAACCTGCCATGATGCCCGTTCTCATGTGTGAGAAATCGGTCTTTTCAAAGTCGGGATGTGAGAGCATTGCGATAAACATGGTGGGCACACCGTGGAATGCGGTTATACGCTCGTTGTTTATGCACGCAAGCGATGACTTGGGTGAAAAATAGGGGATGGGAAGTATTGTGCCTCCGTGAGTCATAGTCGCAGTCATGGCAAGCACCATTCCGAAGCAGTGGAACATGGGCACCTGTATCATCATGCGGTCAGCAGTGGAAAGATCCATTCCGTCACCGATAGACTTGCCGTCATTGACTATGTTGTAATGCGTCAGCATTACGCCCTTGGGGAAGCCTGTGGTACCCGATGTATACTGCATATTGCATACATCGTTGACATCAATGGCAGCCTGCATACGGCGTATCTCGTCAATGGGGGTCTTCTCCGCATATTCAAGGGATTCCTCCCATGTCAGCGCACCGGGCATACGAAATCCCACAGTGATGACATTGCGCAGGAAGGGAAGTCTCTTCGCATGGAGAGGAGAACCGGGCTTATTGTCCTTGAGTTCGGGGCAAAGCTCGTTTATAATGGACTTATAGTCAGAATCCTTGAATCCGTCGATCATAACGAGGGTATGCGTATCCGACTGGCGGAGAAGATACTCAGCCTCATGTATCTTATACGCTGTGTTCATGGTAACAAGGACTGCTCCGATCTTGGTAGCTGCCCAGAAAGTCAGGAACCACGCAGGAACGTTGGTAGCCCAGATAGTCACCTTGCTGCCCGCACGGACGCCGAGAGTAACGAGCGCCCTTGCAAATTCATCCACATCATCACGGAACTGTGCGTAAGTCCTCTCATAGTCGAGGGTGGTGAACTTGATGGCAGTCTGGTCGGGGAACTTATCCACCATTACGTCGAGCACTTCGGGGAAAGTGCAGTTGATAAGGCTTTCCTTCTTCCACACATAATTTCCCGTATGAGCCTTGTTCCAGTAAAGATGCTTGGAATTGCCCCTGGTGCTGCGGAAGCGTCTCATGCAGCTCCTGAAATGTGTAAGTATTATCTCAATATCGTCTATCTCGGGGAGCCATGCGGGATCCCATGTGAGGGAGATAAACCCGTCATAGTTTACCGAGCGCAGCGCATTCATCATTTCCTCTATGGGGAGAGAGCCCTCGCCGATAAGTTCGGGGATGGCCTCATCTCCTGCAATGCGGTAGTCATTTACATGGACATGATGAACATATGCGCCGAGGTTGGTTATCGTCTTCTCCGCATCCTCTTTTGCCAGAGACGAAGTTGCAGCCATATTCCAGCAGGCGGACAGAGCCTGATCGTCGGCAAACTCATTGAGAAGATCTCTCAGCTTCTCCGTGTCGGCATATGCGCCCACCGTCTCAACAAGGACGGTAACGGGTCTGCCGTCAACTATTTCAAGTGCAGATGAGAGCACTTCAACGCAGGCCGCCTTATCCGTGCAGTCGGTATGTACGCATACACAGGGCGAGCCAAGGTTGACTGCCACATCGACAGACTCGGTGAACTCGGCAAGAAAGCCGTAGTCCGTAAGATCGGCTGCAGTGGTCACGCAGGGGATGCTGAGTCCCAGACTGCCGAGCGTCCTCCTCTGCGAAGCGGAAAGCTCCGGATTGGTGGGAGAGGACTTGCCGTGAAAGCGTCCATCGGTAACTCCGAAGAGTTCCACGCCGGACATTTTGGTGTCAGCGGCTACACTGCACAGTTCGTCCCAGTCTCCCTGCCAGTGCTGTATATCAAACGAAAGTTTCATCGCAGCCTCCTATCACGCCTGATCGTATACGATCTTGTTGAGAGCGCTGATATAGGCTCTTATGGCTGCACCGATGATATCGGTGGAGATACCGCTGCCGGAATAGATCTTGCCGTCTGCACGGAGCTTCACAAGCGCCGAACCCATGGCATCCCTGCCCTCGGTTACGGTGTGTACACGGAAATCATCGAGCTCATAGTGATGTCCGACGATCTGCTCGATAGCAAGGAAAGCCGCATCGATAGGTCCGTCGCCGACACCCACTCCTCTGAGCTTCTCTCCGTTCTTGTCGATGAGCACATTTGCAGTGGCAGTGATGATATTGCCGCTGTTTATGACATAATTCTCCAGCCTGAAGTTGGAAGGCACCTGCATGGCAGTGGTGGCGATGATGGCATCGAGCTCCTTGGTGCCTACATAATGCTTCTTCTTCGCTACACGCAGGAACGCCTCATACACCTGACCGTTGTCCTCATCGGAAAGGTCATAGCCCATCTGCTCGACTACCTTGATCACCTTGCCCATGTCATCGTTAGCGTCAAGGGTGACCTCGGAAACAGTGCCGAGAGTAACATCGCTGAAGGCAGTATCCTTCTCGTCACGCAGAGCGAGTATCCTTTCGATCTGAGCCATCGTGCGTGTAAGGTCGGTCATTCGGAGGGATGTGTCTATATCAAGCTCGTTGCCCTTCTTCTGAAGGAGCACGGCTATCTGGTCGAGAGTGGGATATCCGGAATTTACAGCGGTACACTTGATACCGTCTGCGCCCGCACGGACAGCGGCAGCTGCGCAGGCAGCAGCCATGCCCATATCATCGGACACCTGAACATAGAGTTCGCACTTCTCCAGGGCAGGAACATCCGCCTTGAGCTTGGTGATAAAGGCACCGAACTCATCGGGCAGGGATATACCCGCTGTATCGCATATGGTTATGCGGTTTGCTCCCGCTTCTACTGCGGCACTGATCGCCTGAGCAAGGAAATCAGCCTCAGCACGGGTAGCGTCTATCGCAGAAAACTCAACTTTCTCGCAGAAGAAACGGCACAGCTTGACCTGCTCGGTGATGAGCCCGATCATTGCGGGAGCCTTCTTATGGCAGGTATACTCCATCTGGACTGTGGAAACAGGACAGAGAAGATTCATCTGAGGATGTGCAGCATTCCTGATGCTGTCCCATGTCTCCTCGACTGCACCGCCGCCGATCTCGACTGCGGCAGATATGCCGTTCTTCACCATTGATGCTATGGTCTTATTGGCTAAAACATCAGCCTTGGCTGAACCTATGGCAGGCAGCTCTATAACATCAACACGTAGGTGGTCAAGAAGTCGTGCTATCTCTAGTCGCTCTTTAAAGGAGATAGTATTCTCTCTTCTCTTGCCCGGTGCCCTGAGTGTCATGTCATAGACCTTGATCTTTTTCATACGTTCAACCTTCTTTAAACTAATATATTCAGGATAGTGTCTGTCGGCGGTCTGTTCCGATATACACCATTCTATTTTTCAATTGTACACCTGTTTGTGAAAAATGTCAAGTAACACAGGCAAAAATTGTTATCTTTGCCAATTTCTGCGAAATGCCCCATAAAAGACTTATGCACTTTGATATAAGCGACATTTTATGTAAAAACAGTATTCGTCGGTATCATGCCGTATCTGTGAATAATTTGGAATATTATATTGACTTTGTTCCCGCAATGTGGTATAATACAACCATGTAACCATAATGGCACGGGTGTGTCCACGGATAAGGCGGGTAATTTATGATCACCGAAAAGACAAAACTTCTCAAAGAATGGATAGATAATTCGGATAATATAGTATTCTTCGGCGGTGCAGGCGTGTCTACCGAGAGCGGCATACCTGATTTCCGCAGTGTAGACGGTTTATATAACATGAAGTATAAGTTTCCTCCGGAGACTATACTGAGCCATCAGTTCTTCTGCAACAACATCGGAGATTTCTACGAGTTTTACAAGGATAAGATGCTAAATCTCGATGCCAAGCCCAACAAGGCTCATCTTGCCCTTGCAAAGCTTGAAGAGGAAGGAAAGCTGAAAGCGATAATCACTCAGAATATCGACGGCCTCCACCAGCTTGCAGGCTCAAAGACCGTATATGAGATACACGGTTCCGTCCACCGCAACTACTGTGTCAACTGCGGCAAGGAGCATGATGCACAGTATATGAAGAATTACCCCGGCATTCCTGCCTGCTCCGACTGCGGCAGACTTTTGAAGCCCGACGTCGTGCTTTATCAGGAGGGGCTCGATCAGGATACCGTGGACAGATCCATATATGCCATCGAAAACTGCGATATGCTCATTATAGGCGGCACTTCCCTTTCGGTATATCCTGCAAGCGGACTTATAAACTATTACAGCGGGAATAAGCTGGTGCTCATTAACAAGTCCTCCACTCAGTTTGATGACAAGGCTGACCTCCTTATTTCCGAAAGCATCGGAGAAACTCTTGATTATTGTGTGAACGGGTGATGACAATGATTCCTGATTTTTATACAGATGAAGTGATAAAGCGTGCTTTATCCGAAGATATCAATTACATAGACCTTGCTACGGATCTCCTGCTCGATGATGATGCACAGACCACGGCGGAATTCGTTTCCAAGGATGAAGGCATACTCGCAGGGATAGATGCAGCCCTGCGTGTATTCACCCTTATGGATGATACGGTAAGGACGGAGCGGCTCATCTGCGACGGTACTGCCGTTTCAAAGGGAGACATCATCGCACGGGTGACAGGCCATACCAAGGCGATACTCAAATCAGAGCGCACAGCCCTTAATCTTGTATGCCATATGTCGGGCGTAGCTACGGCTACGAACCGTCTTGTCAATGCGTGCAAGGGCACTAAAGCCTCCATTGCGGACACAAGAAAGACCACTCCGGGACTCAGAGCCCTTGAAAAGTATGCGGTATACATAGGCGGAGGACGCAACCACCGCTTCAATCTGTCGGATGCCGCTATGCTCAAGGATAACCATATCGACGCATACGGCAGCATCACAGGTGCTGTCACCGCACTGAAGGCTAAGATAGGCCATATGGCGAAGATAGAGGTAGAGGCACGCACCATGGAGGATATGCTTGAAGGCATAGCCGCAGGTGCTGATGTGGTCATGCTCGATAACATGACTGTCGAGCAGATGGCGGAATGTGTGAGAGCCGCTGACGGGCGTGTACTGCTTGAGGCATCGGGCAATATAGACATAAACACCGTTGCAGCCGTAGCCCGCACAGGCGTGGATATCATATCTTCGGGTGCGATCACTCATTCGGCGAAGGTATTCGACATTTCCCTTAAAGTACGCAGATAGGAGGATACTATGTCTGTTTCTGCAAATTATACGGATCACAAGGGCGCTAAGGCAGTTGAACTTATATCGGGAGGATACCGTGCTGTGGTGCTTCCCGGTCTCGGCTGCAATGTGGCACGATTCAGAGATGAAAAGAGAGGGATAGAGGTCTTCCGCTACAACAGCGGAGTATCTGTTGCCGAGATAATGAATTCCCCTGAGATATGGGGACTTCCCACACTCTACCTTCCCAACAGGCTCGATAACGGCATACTGCGCACATCTGACGCTGTGTACCGCTTCCCAGTGAATGAGGGCCGCTTCAAGAACCATCTGCACGGCTTTGTCCACAAGCGTGCTTACACTGTAAAGGAAATGGGCGTACAGGGCAAGACCGCATTTGCGGAATGTGTCTATGAATACGATGAGAAGGACTATTTCTTCGACTGCTTCCCCGTGGAGTTCACCATCGTTATCAGGATAGAGGTATCGGACAAGGGAATGAAGCACATCGTTACCCTTAAAAACGACTCAGACAAGATGCTCCCCGTATCCATAGCTACACATACCACCATCAACGCTCCCTTCGTTGACGGAGGAAAGCAGGAAGATGTGAGACTTACCGTGCCTGCACAGAAGCGCATCGTCTTCAACAAGCGCAGATGGCTGCCCACTGGTCAGCAGAAGTCCCTCAGCAGCTACGACAGGCAGTATACGGAAGGCACCTGCCCCGTACTTCGTGACATATGCAATGATATGTACACGGGCGGCACCACTGATGTAAAGGGCAAGCCTTTCCACGGTGTGGTGATGACCGATACTGCGACAGGCAAGACCATATACAACGAAGTGGATGACAAGTACAAGTTCTGGATCATCTGGAATCACGAGGGATTTATGAACTACTTCTGCCCGGAGCCCATGACGGCTCAGGTCAATGCGCCCAATCTTGATCTTCCCCGTGATGTGACAGGCTATGAAGAAATAGGACCCGATGAAAGCTACACGGCTGTTCAGAGGTTCTTTACGGAGGGTTGAGGATGCCTAAGTGCAGTAAATGCGGAGCAGAGATATCCGTAGACAGCAAGTTCTGCCCCGAATGCGGTGAGAAGGTGGAAATCACCGAACAGATACAGACGGATATCCCGCCTCTGCCCGAAATAAAGCCGATCACCGACATTGCCAAGGACACCGAAAAAGAAGACAAAAAGGACTTCGGTGCGGACGAGAACCTTGAAATCAAAGAGGATACCGCAGAGAAGCCCGAAAGCGCAGCGGAAGCCGTGACCGTGAATGTAGAGGAAACACGGCAGGAGCTGGAGAAGGCTCTGGAGGATATCCCCGAAATTAAGAAGATAGACGGCGTGACCGAAGAGGAAAAGCCCTCTGACATCCCGCCCATGCCTCCCAAGCCTGTGCTCGATGCAAAGGCACGCAGGGTGCAGATAGAGGAGACTGCACGAAATGTGCAGAAAGCCACCGACCTTCGCAACAAGGCGCTGTCAATGGATCTGGATGAACCTGCCAAGCCGCAGAAGCCCAAGCGCAAGGCGCCTGTATGGCTGATAGTCGGCTTATGTCTTATTGCCGCTGCCATTGCCGTCACAGTACTCTTACCCGTACTTACACCCCGTCAGCAGACGGACACGGCTGCCGTGACTACCGTTTCGGAGACGGCGGCGACAACATCCGCCGCTGAGACTACGGTCACAACGACAGTCACTACAACAGAGACGACTGTCACCACCACCGAGACCACTGTCACTACCACTTCCGCAGCTTCCTCTTCCGAAACTTCAGCTGCGACTTCGGCATCAGGCGATGTGTCCGATGTATCGGACGGGTCGGAGACATCCGCAGATGAGTCATCGGGAGCTTCATCGGAGACGATAGATATGAATGCGGGTCCCCTTTACAACCGCACATCCATTGAGCCTGCCATACATAAAGAGGTGATGGGCGGAGAAGTCTCCTGCACCATCAAGCTGTCGGAAATGCTGATCTCGGCTGACCTTTTCACGGATCAGTCCGCAATTGCGGCGGAGTACACCTCGACCGCAGGCAGCGCACCCATAGCGCCCGTGGGTCTGGTTATAAACATCGGTGAGGATAAGATCGACGTTCCTGCGGATGCGTTTGACGAGACGACGGTGCTGTTCATGTACCCCACGATCCTTGCCTATGTGGAGGATGCGGGACATACAGCCAACGAGATCAATGAGCTCTCATTCAAGAGCGTCGGCGTACCTGTCGATGTATACAAGGTAACAGTTGAGTAATTAAACCCCTATCTTTCCCACGAAAGATAGGGTGATTACATTTTAACAGATCGGATGGACATATGAAGAATTATCAGATAGATATGTGTGAAGGCAGCATCCTGCCTAAAATGATATCATTTTCACTGCCGCTGATGTTTTCAGGGCTCCTGCAGCTTCTGTTCAATGCGGCGGATATAGTGGTGGTGGGACGATTCGCAGGAGAGAACTCCCTTGCGGCGGTAGGCTCGACTTCCTCACTGGTGAACCTGATGGTAAACCTTTTCATAGGGCTTTCCATCGGCGCTAACGTGACCGCTGCCCGATTTTTCGGAGCAAAGAAGTTCGATGAGCTTTCGGATACGATACACACATCCATGATGATAAGCATCGTCAGCGGCGTTATCATGACCATAGTGGGATACTTCTGCTCGGAAGGAGCGCTCCGCCTCATGAGCACGCCCGAAGAGATACTCCCCCTTGCCGCAAGCTATATGAGGATATACTTCCTCGGGATGATCGCAAATATGGTGTATAACTTCGGCTCGGCGATACTGCGTGCTTCGGGGGATACCAAAAGACCGCTGTACTATCTGCTTGCCGCAGGAGTGCTCAATGTGATACTCAACCTCATCTTCGTGATAGCTCTGGACATGGACGTACAAGGCGTGGCACTGGCGACAGTCATCTCACAGATGCTTTCGGCAGGGCTCATAATCCGATGCCTGATGCGGGAGGAAGGCCCCTTCAGGCTGGTGCTCAGTAAACTTCACATCCACTCCTCAAAGCTGGTAATGATCCTCAAGATAGGAATACCTGCGGGATTTCAGGGGATACTTTTCTCCCTGTCAAATGTGGTGATACAGTCATCAGTCAACAGCTTCGGCAGCATCGTGGTGGCAGGCAACTCCGCCGCCGTAAACCTGGAGGGCTTCGTTTACGTTTCCATGAACTCATTCTATCAGTCTGCCATCAGCTTCGTGAGCCAGAATTACGGTGCAGGCAGATATGACAGGATAGACAGATCGGTCATCATCGCCCTCACCTGTGTGACGGTCACAGGCGTGGTACTGGGGACACTTTCCCTCATCTTCGCCCGTCCCCTGCTCTCTGTATATTCCACAAATCCCGACGTAGTCGATGCAGGCGTGGCACGAATGGCTGTGATAATGCGGACATACTGCCTGTGCGGGATGATGGATGTCATGGTGGGCGCACTGCGTGGGATAGGCCGCTCAGCACTCCCCATGATAGTATCATTCATAGGAGTGTGCGGATTCAGACTGGTCTGGATATTCACCGTGTTCAGACTGCCGGAATTCCATTCGGTGCGGACTATATACATATCCTACCCCATTTCGTGGGCGGTCGCCTTCGGTGCTAATGTGATATGCTTCATGATAATGCGGAAGAAGATCAGAACCCGACCTTTTTAGTATAAATTAGAAAATTTTCACAAAACCACTTGACAAATCCTCCTCAATATGGTACAATCATATAAATGATGTACGATAAATGAAAGATATGAAATCATTGTGAACGGGTAGAAGAGGGTTTCCTTTTCGGCAATGATGTGAATATTCGCATTCGGGGCTGACTTGAGGGCAAGTACGGGCTTTGCGTGCGTTGTTTATGAGGAGGACATTATGAAAAGAACTATTAAGGCAACAGCAGCCGCATTGCTCGCATTGACACTGGTTTGCGGTGCTCCCATACCGGGTGTGGAAATCGGTGCTCCCGTTTCTGTAAGTGCTGAGGAAAAAACTGTAGGTGATACCGTACCCCAGTCCGGGCAGAACGATACCATGTGGTACGGCATCGGATCAAATTCAGCCTCCTATGATGTCGGAGGAATAAACGGCGAGAACAAGATCAATAGTACATTTATGGGAGGCGGTTACTCGACTTATTTGCAGGTAGGAGAGAACGAAAAACAAATACTTACCAGTGAAAGTCTGGTACTCGGCAAAGTGTATACCATAAATGACTCTGTTCAGGTTCGCATTACCCTTGACTTCACAAAGTCGGGTAAGGGTGTCATGATACACTATGAACTCTTAAATACATCAGATGCACAGCAGACCGTGAAGATAGGCTCCGTTGCCGATACACAGATCGGGAACAACGACGAAGCACCTATCACATATGAGAACAACGGCATCAAAATGACAGACCCCGACTCAGGTGCTGTACTCTATATGCTCCCCGGCAATATGGACTTTACCACCAAATGGTTTGGCCCTTATGGTGCTCATCGTGATTATGTCTTTACTGATGAACCCAATGCAACAGTAAGCGGGGATTCCGCCATGGCATGGTCTTGGACGCTCGATCTTGCCCCCGGAGAGTCCAGGACACTGACCGCCATCGCATCTGTTTCGGGTGAGGAGCTTGCGACCTATACGGCGACCTTTGATCCTGCTAACGGCGAGGACAGCTACACCCGTACCGTATTTGACGGAGATGCGGCAGTCAAGCCCACGAATCCTGTGAAGGAAGGCTATGTACTCAAGTACTGGACTACTGACGGCGTGAACGAATATGATTTCGATACCGTGCTCACGGGTGACATTACACTCACCGCTGTGTACGATGAACTCACTAAGGTAGATGGGGTAGACCCCACCTGCGAAGAGCCGGGCAATATCGAATACTGGACAGTAGAGGGAACAGACCGGTACTATGCCGACAATATGGGCAAAGTTGAGATCACAGCCGAGGATATACCACTTTCTGCACTGGATCATCTGTATGATACCGCTCCCGCATGGACATGGTCGGACGATCAGACTTCCGCAACTGCCAAGTTTACCTGCTCGAGAAATCCCGAACATACCGAGGATGTGGAGGCAACAGTTAAGAGAGAGGGCGCAGTCATTACTGCTACCGCCAACTTCAACAATCAGACATACACCGCCACTGTCATAGCAAAGCCTACCTTTACTATCAAGACCGCATTCGGCGGACGCACCATTCAGGTCAACTGTGATGATCCCGATGCTGACATCTATTACAGCTTCGCTTCTTCCAACATAACCACCGCTTCCGAAAAGGTCAAGGACGGCGATGTAATATTCCTCGGCGAACCTATGACCGGCACTGATGCTTGTATGTACTTCAAGACATACAAGGACGGCAAGTGGTCGGTGGTATGCAAGAGAGGCATACTCAACGTTCAGCTTGACAAGCCCCTTATCGTGCAGTCCGGCAAGGCTTCCGACAACAAGGTGAAGGTATACACTCAGGCTAAGAACACCTTCATCGTATACACCACCGACGGCACCGATCCCGTTATCGAGGAAGGCATACAGAGTCTGAAGATAACAAACGGCAAGATGATCTGGGCTACCTCCGGTGTAGTAAGCCTGCCCAAGGGCTCTACCATCAAGGCTATCGCAATACGCAGCGGATATGTGACCAGTGACGTTGCTGAGTATACAAACTGATGTGAGAGCAGTATATAGATCAAAACTCATATGAGACTAAGGCGGATACTTCACATGAGGTATCCGCCTCTTGCAGATGACGGATACTACTGACATACGGAGGACGCTATGAACACCTTATCCCCACCGCAGAAAATACTGTCCCAGATCCTGAAATGGATAGTTATCCTTTCAGCAACGATCGGCACGTTCCTCAGCTGGCACGCAGGACGTGATTCATTCATGGGCGGAAGGACAGTCTTTATGTTCTTCACCACCCAGTCAAATATCGCACTGGCGGTCATATGTCTGACAGGCTCGGTGAAGATTCTGAAAGACAAGCCATTCACCGATCTCTGGTACATAATCAAATTCGTGGGGACAGTTGCGATCACGCTGACAGGAGCTGTATTCTGCTTCGTCCTTGCCCCCACTCTGGGCAGCGGTGCATGGAGCATACAGAGCATACTGACCCATGTGATTGTGCCTGTCACAAGCATACTGGACTTCTTCGTGACCGGCATAAACAGCAATATAAAGAAGCGGAACGATCTCTGGGTCGTGGTACCTCCGATACTGTATGCAATATACGCAGGGATAGGATATTCTCTGAACTGGCAGTTTGCAGAGGGATACAATTATCCGTATTTCTTCCTCAACTGGGGAAGTCCCGCAGGCGCATTCGGCTTCACGGACGGATTGCCGTATATGGGGGTCGCATGGTGGATAGCGGCTATCTTCTGCGCACTTCTCATAGTGGGTATGGTGTATCTTCTGCTGCTCGATGTTTTGAAAAAACTGTTCATACTATTCTTCATCTAAAAAATAGACAAAATCCAATCTCTGCCAGTGATGCTTTTAATGGTATCACGGGATAGATTTTGAATGGTATCACACAATCTGATCATAACATCATCAAGAGTATTGAAGACTTCGTTTTTAAAGCCCTGTGTTCTGATTTCACGCCATATTTGCTCAATTGGATTCATTTCCGGCGTATATGGAGGAATAAATGTCAATCTGATATTTTCAGGCACTACA
>JAFUHM010000072.1 GCA_017468865.1 Oscillospiraceae bacterium
TCGCTAATTATTATCCTGTCAATCAGTCTAAACTGACTTCGTATTTTTTCGTCTTCCTTGACGTTTAAAAAAATTTAAAGGGTTCTTGTAAAACAAGTTTTACATTTCTCATTGTTCAATTTTCAAGATTCGTTCCAAGCCTCTCAAACCGCTTTGTCTCGCCGTTTGTCAGGCTCTTTCGTTCCCCCGTATCATCGGGCGACTTATATACTATACCACATTTCACCTCTCTTGTCAAGCACTTTTTGCAAAAATTTTCGGATTTGTAGGAACTCACAACTCACTGCCGCAATCCCGCCCTTTGTTTGTTACTCTTGCACAGTTTCCCTGCCTATTCTATCTTCTTATAATAGTCCAGCGTACCATAATGCCTGCCCGTGTGATACTCCGCATATCTCTCCGCCACATCGGACAGCACCGCCATCGCCCGCTCCGACACCCTGAACGAGAATATCTTCCCCATGTCCGACAGGCATATGTGTCTCATGGCTTCCACCACCCCTGCCGACATCACCGCCGAATACGGTCCGGGATATATCCTCCTCGTATCCATATGCTTAGGGCACAGCAGTATTCCGCCGTCTATCAGGAAGTACATCTTATTCTCCGTCTTATAGCATTCGTCGCAGCCCAGAAGTCCCGGCATCATCCCCAGGTCGGCACACAGCCGCAGTTCAAATACCGCCTTCACAAAGCCGCAGTCCGCCTCTTTCTCCGACAGCATATACATCGAGTTCGTGAACAGCCTGTATATATCCCTCGCCGTCTGTTCGCCCGTGACCGTCTGCCTCACGACTTCCGAGAAGTACGCCGCCAGCGACAGCTTCTTTATATCGAGCCTTATCCCGTAGAAAGACCGTATCGGCTCGCTCCCCGACATATAGTACCGCCCCTTCGACAGGGAAAGGGACATCTTTGAGCAGGCAAACAGCTGCGATGCTGCGCCGTTTGCACTGTTCTGCTTCTTGGCTCCCCTGACCGTCACGTCGATAAGCCCCTTTTCGGGCGACAGCACCTTCAGATAATAGCCGGTATCTCCCGCCTCTGTCCTGTCGATGACGATCCCGTCGGTATTTATGATCATACGTCGCTCAGCCCGAAGTTCTTGATCAGGCCTTCATTGTTGCGCCAGTCCTCACGCACCTTCACCCACAGCTTCAGATCGGTCTTTATCCCGAAGAAGTTCTCCAGTTCCTCTCTCGCCAGAGAGCCCGCCTTTTTGAGCACAGCGCCGTTCTTCCCGATGACCATGCCCTTGTGTGACTCTCTCTCACAGTAGATAACCGCCGAAACGTGCATGATATCCTCTCCCGACTTCGTAACTCCCTCCGTCAGTCCGTCTATCACCACAGCCAGTCCGTGGGGTATCTCCTCATAGGTCAGCTTCATCAGCTTCTCACGGATCATCTCCGCCATTATGACCTTTTCGGGCTGATCCGTGAGCTTGTCATCGGGAAAGTAATGCACCGACTCCGACGCAAACTTTTCTATCTCCGCCTTCACCAGATCCACACCGTCATTTCGCTTGACGCTGACGGGTATCACCGCCGCATAGTCTCCCAGATCGGAGTACTCTGCGATGCGCATGGCGATATTTCCCTTATCCTCCACCAGATCGCACTTGTTGAGCACCAGTATCACAGGTATCTCCTGTTCCATGTAGCCCTTTATCCAGTCATGGTCTATATCCGACATCTTCCGTGTCACATCCGCCATGTATACCGCAGCATCTATGTCCGTCACCGCCTGGCGCACCGCCTTGTTCATATAATGGCCGAGGCGGTTGTGCGCCTTATGTATGCCGGGGGTGTCAATGAACACATACTGCAGATCCCCCTCCGTCAGCACGCCGGTGATCTTCGTGCGTGTCGTCTGAGGTCTGTCCGTCACCATAGCTATCTTCTCGCCCACCAGGGCATTGAGCAGCGATGACTTGCCTGCATTCGGACGTCCCGTGATCGCTGCAAAAACCGATCTTGACATATTATCTCCTTATACCGTTTTTTCTCCTGTTATTCTCCGGGGTACACGAGCCCCCAGCTCCGACGGCATTCATCCATTATCCTCATGACCGCCAGCGTTCCCTCATGAGGCACAAGAGGGCTCTCCGTCAGACCGCTCTCCATGCACCTCTCACATTCTCTTATCTCGTATTCGTAGCCGTTGATCTCGGGAGGGATGACCGCTTTCTCGACTTCCTCCCTGTTCTCATCAAGCAGTGCCGCCTCGCTCGAGCAGAAGAACCAGTCTCCGAACAGGATGCTCCCCTTCTCACCCACGATCACCGCATTGTTTCGGTTCTGCACCTCAAATCCCGAATCCACCGATGCGTAGGCATCCTTATACCTCAGCAGGATGCTGTTGCTCATATCCACTTCATGCGCCAGATGTGCACGGGATACCACCTCACAGGGGACGCCCAGCATATCCGTTATCATGGTCAGGGGATATACTCCCGCATCCAGCAGAGCGCCGCCGCCGCAGTCCGCACGGAACAGCCTGTCATTCTCATCGTATTTATAGAAATTGCAGAAATCCGCCTGTATATACTCTATCTTTCCTATGCGCCCCTCGGCTATCAACTGCTTCGCCTTCAGATACACAGGACGGCACTTCATCCACATGGCCTCCATGAAGAAAAGTCCCTTCGCCTTTGCCTTGTCTATAAGTTCCTCACACTGCTTCGTGTTGAGCGCCACCGACTTTTCGCACAGCACGCTCTTTCCGTTGTCCAGACAGAGCATGGCATCACCGTAATGCGAGCTCATGGGCGTGCCTATGTATATTATGTCAATGTCCTTATCCTTTGCCATTTCCGCATAACTGCCGTATGCCTTGCCGAAACCGTACTTGTCCGCAAACGCCTCCGCCTTGGCAAGCGTTCTCGAAGCCACGGCAGCGGGCTCTGACCCCTCACATTTGATGAGTGCCTCCGCAAACAGTCTGGATATCCTGCCCGTACCGATGATCCCCCATCTGAGCATATTCATTCCCCTTTCTGTCACCGCATCGTATCAGCCTTCATAAGTATTCTGTCGCCCGTGATGTATGTTACTACTTATTATACATTTTTTTCACGCCTTGTCAAGTACCAATGCGGCATTCCCGACAAAAAAGCGGACGGTCCTGACCGTCCGCTCCGTTATGTTTCTCAGCAAGTCAACACATCATCAGAAACCGAGCTTCTTTGCGAAGTCCTTGTTGAGCACCTGCTCCAGCGCCTGTGCCTTTTCTCTGCTGTCTCCCGTGGTAGTGAAGTAAGCCTTTATCTTCGGCTCCGTTCCCGACGGACGGATTATAACGGATGCACCGTCTGTCAGAGTGAATGCCAGCACATCGGACTTGGGCAGAGTCAGCATGGTCTTGGCGCCTGTTGCCGTATCCACAGAGGACGATGCCAGGTAGTCATCGAACTTGGTGACTGCCAGACCGCCTATCTCCTTGGGAGTGTTGGTGCGCAGATCCGACATTATCTTCTTCATCTGCTCCATTCCTGCCGCGCCCTCACAGGTGAAGGAGGACTGGGTGTGTACATATACACCGTACTTGGCGTACATATTCTCCCTTGCCTGAAGCAGGGTGATGCCCTTCGTGCGGTAGAAGGCAGCCATCTCGCATATGAGCATGGAAGCGACAACCGCATCCTTGTCACGCACATAGGAGCCTGCAAGGTAGCCGTAGGACTCCTCAAATCCGAATATGTACCTGTCCTCCTGTCCCTTGTTCTCAAGGAAGCCTATCTGCTCGCCTATGAACTTGAAGCCCGTGAGGACGTTTATCATCTTTACGCCGTACTCCTTGCATATCTTAGCGGCGATCTCGGTGGTAACGATGGTCTTGACCGCAACGGGATCTTCGGGCATGGTGCCTGCCTTGGTGCGCTCTGCGCAGATGTACTCAAGGAGCATAGCTCCCACTTCGTTGCCCGTGAAGAGGACATATCCGTTATCGGATGGAACTGCGATGCCTACACGGTCGCAGTCGGGGTCTGTCGCAAGAAGGAGGTCGGGCTTGACCGTCTCGCACAGCTTGAGTCCGTATGCAAGAGCCTCCTTTATCTCGGGATTGGGATAAGGGCAGGTCTTGAACGTGCCGTCGGGATACTCCTGCTCGGGAACTACCGTCACATCCTCCACGCCTATCTTGGAGAGGATCGCCCTTACAGGCTTGTTGCCCGTGCCGTTGAGGGGAGTGTATACCACCTTGAGCCCGCTCGACTTCACAAGGTCGGTATGTATGCCCTGACGGGAAACTTCATCAAGGTAGTTGTCGATGACAGACTGTTCGATGTAGTTTATCATCCCCGACTTCACAGCCTCATCGAAGCTCGTGGTCTTCACGCCGTCGAACATATCCACGGAGTTTATGTTCTTCAGAACGATCTCTGCCGCATCAAGGGTAAGCTGACAGCCGTCAGAGCCGTACACCTTGTAGCCGTTGTACTTGGCGGGGTTATGGGAAGCGGTGACCATTATGCCTGCGGAGCACTTGTGAGCCCTTACCGCATAGGAGAGCATGGGTGTGGGCATAAGCTCGGTGTAGATATATACCTTTATCCCGTTGGCGGCAAGCACGGAAGCAGCCTCTCTTGCAAATACGTCGGACTTTATGCGGCTGTCGTAGGAGATAGCCACGGAAGGCTCGGCAAAAGCGGCGTTGACATAGTCTGCAAGCCCCTGTGTAGCGTGCCTTACAGTGTAAACGTTCATGCGGTATGTACCCGCACCGATGACACCTCTGAGTCCGCCGGTACCAAATTCAAGATCACGGTAAAATCTGTCCTTGACAGCCTCATCATCACCTGCTATCGAAACGAGCTCGGTGTGCAGATCGGGGTCGTCAACGGCTTTTTCAAGCCAGAGTTCGTAGAGTTCTTTCTCGGTCATTACGATCACCTCATTTTATATTTGGCATAGAATAACTATCACATCTAATATACCATATTTTCCCGTCAATGTCAACAAGTTAAATTTATTTTTCATATCCTGCCCGTCAGCAGACAGGTGAGAGCCGCATCACACGGGGGAACGCCTGCGCAGTATCTTCCTCACGTCATCCCCCAGGAACGGCACCGACTTGTAAGAGTAAA
>JAFUHM010000005.1 GCA_017468865.1 Oscillospiraceae bacterium
TTCCCGCAGGCGACATCGGTACAGGCGCAAGAGAGATCGGCTATATGTTCGGTCAGTACAAGAGACTTCGCAACGAGTTCACAGGCGTACTCACAGGCAAGGGTCTCACATACGGCGGTTCTCTCGCAAGAACAGAGGCTACAGGCTACGGTCTGTGCTACTTCACCAAGGAGATGCTCGCAGCTAACGGCAAGTCCTTCGAGGGCAAGACCGTTGTTATCTCCGGCTCCGGCAACGTTGCTATCTACGCTACCGAGAAGGCTACTTCCTTCGGTGCAAAGGTAGTTGCTATGTCCGACTCCAACGGCTACATCTACGATCCCGACGGCATCGAGCTTGCTGTTTTAAAGCAGATCAAGGAAGTTGAGAGAAAGCGCATCAAGGAATATATAAGCAGAACTTCCCACAAGAACGCAACATACACCGAGGGATGCAAGGGCATCTGGACTATCAAGTGCGACATCGCTCTTCCCTGCGCTACTCAGAACGAGATCGACGGCGAAAGCGCACAGATCCTCGTAAACAACGGCTGCTGGTGCGTATCCGAGGGTGCTAATATGCCTTCTACTCCCGACGCTATCAACACTTACCTTGCTAACGGCCTCCTCTACGGTCCCGCTAAGGCTGCAAACGCAGGCGGTGTGGCTACTTCCGGTCTTGAGATGTCCCAGAACAGCGAGAGACTTTCCTGGACATTCGAGGAAGTTGACGAGAAGCTCCACGGCATCATGGTCTCCATATTCAAGGCTTGCGAGTCCGCAGCTAAGGAATACGGCATGGAAGGCAACTACATGGCAGGCGCTAACATCGCAGGCTTCCTGAAGGTTGCTGAGGCTATGAAGGCTCAGGGCTGCGTCTGATCCGTTGCCGCAGACGACAAACTGAATAATACAAGACCTCCGCTATATGAGCGGAGGTCTTTTCGCTGTTGAGAATAAGACTTAAACGGACTGATGCTTTGAGATCATCGGCTCTTTTTGCTCTTGTCCGATACGGCTCTGACCAGCAGGAGATCCAAAAGCAGCGTCACACCGCCGGCACCGTATGCAAACACGGATGCCGTATTGTAGTTGTCCACCCTGTCTCCCAGATAATAGACATCAGGATCGTCAGGATCGTAAAAAATCGGGATAATGTCGCCTTTCTGTTCACTCTCGTCATTTGCGTATATATCGGTCAGCTTGAAGACACCATCTGTCTCAACTTCAATATGGCACCAGTATTTGCCGGTAAGATACTTGTTTTCAGCGGAAGGGTGAAACTCCCTCCTTATATGCCGGCTCTCATTGACTACTGTACCCGTGACCTGTGCCGTGCATTTTCGGGTCAGATCATTGTAAATGCCCATCTGCCATATACCGGCGGCGGTAAAGGCTATAGCTGCCGCCGCAACAAGCAGTACACAGAATATCTTTGCTTTCCGTGAGGGTGTCTCTTTCATCTGCATCTGTCATCCTTTCAGCGGCACTTTATGTGATAAAACTTTAAAAAAATTGCACATACCGTGTGAACAGTATGTGCAATCAAACGGATTGGAGGCGCCACCCGGATTCGGACCGGGGGTCAGGGAGTTGCAGTCCCTTGCCTTACCACTTGGCTATAGCGCCATATTGGCGACCTGGATGGGACTCGAACCCACGACCTCCGCCGTGACAGGGCGGCGTTCTAACCAGCTGAACTACCAGGCCAAAAAAATTGGTGGGAACTATAGGGCTCGAACCTATGACCCTCTGTTTGTAGGACAGATGCTCTCCCAGCTGAGCTAAGCTCCCAAACCAACGATATTCATTATACACTATTTATCCTCGTTTGTCAAGGGGTTTTTGAAAAAAATTTCAGAAACTTTGAAAAAAATAATAAAGCCCACAGCATAGCCGTTTGTCGGTACTTCACATCATCGGCCCGACTGTCCAGGCAGGCAAAAATACATATCTGTCCGCCCGGGAAGCGATGTCATGCCCTGCGGTCATATTTTTTCAGCAAATTCCAAATATCTCTTGACTTGACAGAAAAAAAATGCTAAAATAAGATTGAACAAAACTGAAAGGTCAGATACAATGAAAAACAAACTGATAAAACTGATCGCCCTGGCGGCGGCTTTGTCGGCTGCACTGACTTTCTCTGCCGTTACGTCCGCCGATTACAGCGACGAGATAGAAGAGCTGGAGGACAGACGTTACGCAATAAACAGAGAACTTGAGGATCTTGAATACCAGCTGAGCCAGTACAAAGCCGAAACAGAGCAGACAGAAGAGTATCTTCGTCTCTACGATGAGAAGATGCGCAAGCAGGAAGAAGAGATAGACAATCTGCGCACGCAGATCTCCCGCTTGGGGATACGCATCTCGGATACAGAGAAGAAAATAGATGACAAGCAGACGGAAATAGACAGCGACATAGAGGATTTCAAGATGCGTCTGCGGTCTATGTATATGCAGGGCGGAGGCTCGACAGCTTCGATGCTGGTAGGCTCTACGGATTTCTACGACCTTCTTGCCCGTGCTGAACTTATGGAGCGGATCTCACGTCACGACAAGCAGATGATCGACGATCTCAACTATAAACTTGACGAACTCAACCGTGAAAAGCAGTCCCTTGAAAGTGACAAGGCTGACCTTGAGGTCAAGCAGACCGAATCCGAGCAGGTTCTCACCGAACTTCGTGATACATATAACAATCACAAGGAGACAAAGGCGTTCCTGGAGGCGAAGGCTGAGGCTGCAAGAGACCGTACATGGGAGATGCAGCAGGAACAGGAAAGCGTGGAAGCAGACCTTGCAGAATATATAAGGCTCCAGCAGGAGGAGAACGAGCGCAGAGAGCGTGAGGAAGCAGAGCGCCGCCGCCGTGAGCAGGAAGAACGTGAACGTGAGGAAGAGGAAAGACGGGCACGTGAAAGCTACTATGAAGATGATGACGACGACTACAGCTATGATGATGATGACGGCGGTGACAGCTACGATACCACCGACTATTCATATCTTGCCGGCTCCTCCGATCTTATCTGGCCTTGCCCCACAGTATACAACATCACCGACGGCTACGGATGGCGAAGCATAGCTGAGGAAGGCGGCTCATCCGATTTCCACGGCGGCATCGACATAAACAAGCCCGGCTGTTACGGAGAACCGATAGTGGCTTCCGCATCGGGATATGTCATCACAGCAGGCAACTCCGGAAACGGTTTCGGCATCCATGTAGTCATAGACCACGGCGGCTCCCTCTCCACACTTTACGGACATATGTCATCCTGCACCGTCAGTGAGGGAGATTATGTTTCCCAGGGTGAGACGATAGGCTATATCGGTGCCACGGGATACGCTTACGGCAACCACTGTCACTATGAGGTGCGTGTGAACGGAGAACGCACCGATCCGCTTGATTACGTTTCATACTGATGACGGCGGATACTGCGAGCAATACAGATATTATGGAATAAATGAGGTGATACTATGGCACTTTTCGGTTTTGGCAAGAAAAAAGACATACCCACCACCTTCAATCAGACCTCTGCACCCGTTGCGAATGCCGATGACTTCTTCAAGGATATGGGCAGGAAGAAGAAAGCGCCTACAAGCGTAGTCGATATACCTGTACCCGAAGTTACGGGCCTGCATGATGCTCCCCTGCCGCCTCCCGGCAGCACCATCAGAAATATCGCTGAGGTCGATCCATCATCCCTCAGAGACAAGACACTTGATGCTCCCGATCCCGCTCACGCAAATATCAGAGCCATAAAGGACAATATTGATACTACTGTTATCCCCAAGGAAGAAAAGATACTCAGATCGCCCAAGGTGATTACCGCAGACGACTTCTTCAGGGATCTCGACAGAAGACAGCGTCCCGTGAAGAACGACATAGACGTACCCGAGGTGACAGGTCTTAGAGATGCACCTCCCGCACATCATGTGACGGATATAGGCGACGCATTTGCCGATGACAATGAAGTCACTGCCCTGAAGGACAAGACACATGAGCCGGACACCTTCGTTCACGGGGACATAAACACTGTGGATATCAACACCATCAACCTTTCGTCACTGCGTCCCGAGAACTGATGAATTAACAAATTCTCCATTTTTTAAATTAAAAAGTATAATATGCTTGACAAAAAAGTCATTTTATGGTATAATAATCTTAAAATGAAAAAGGAGGTTGTCAGCATGGCTGAAAATTTTGACAGTGAGATCTTCACATTAACCGATGAGGAAGGCAATCCTCAGGATTTCGAGCTTCTCGACCAGATGGAGATCGGCGGTGAGAATTATTACGCATTCGTTCCCTACTATGAGAACCCTGAAGAAATGACCGACGCTGACGGCGAGCTGGTTGTACTGAAGATGGAAGAAGACGAGGATGGGGAAGAAAGTCTTGTTACCATTGATGATGATGAAGAATATGAGCGCATCGGACAGCTTTTCCTTGAAAGGCTCCAGTCTGATTATGAGGAATAATCGTCAAACTGCATAAATTTTGCGATATTTTATCTGCTATTATTGACATTGATTTTTTTCACAAACTGTGATATAATTTAGACAATGAATTCTGCCTTGTTCGATAAAGTGTGGCTTATGCGGATCCAACACTTCTTAATAGGGATTCAGTCTCCGACGGTGGATTGCAGACCTCCCGCCACATCATGTGTGTGGATCAACGGACGCAGGGAGCGTGAGATCGCCGGGCTGTTGCCCACCTGCTAGCGTGCGGGTTTCTTACTACCATACGGCGGCAAGGCGGTTATGTTGATTCACGGTATCCGTAGGTTAATGCCGATGGATACCGTTTTTTAAAACTTTCTGACGGGTCGGATTATGAAGATCATTGTTATTGCAGACTCTCACGGCGATGAGATAGCGGTAAAAAGAATATTTGAGAAGACCTGGGACAGCGGCGATCTTTTCGTTCACCTCGGGGACGGTCTTAATGACCTTATGCGTGTGCGCATATGGTATCCCAAACTTGATATCCGCACGGTGACAGGCAACTGCGACTACGGTTCACAGGCTCCCATGTTTCTCATAATCCCTTCTGAACAGGGGAACATTTATGTTGCCCACGGACATATGCTCCGTGTCAATTACGGGATAGACTTTATCCGCCGCACAGCAGCATCCTACAACTGCAAGCTGGTCATATTCGGGCACACCCATTGCAGGCTTCAGCAATACGATCACAATATGTACTTTTTCAATCCCGGCAGCTGCTCCCGCCCCCGTGATTTTACCGCTCCCAGCTTCGGAGTGGTCGATATCACCGAGGCAGGCATAATCACCAATATCGTAGATCTTGATAAATAAAGGGCATCCTGACGATGCCCTTTGCTTATGCAGGAACAGGCCATCCCAAATGACTGTCCCATATAAAAAAGACACCGCACGAATGCGGTGTCACATAATGATCAAAGATCGATATATGCGCCTTCGGGCTTGCCATTGGCTACATAGTAAGCCTTGCGCTCAGCAACGTTAACGAAAACGTCAAATGAAGAAATGCGCTTTCTTCCGCCGTTCTTATATGCTTCTTTGCACTTCTCGATTATCTCGGCAGGAGAATAATTGCTATCTTCGCCAAACTGTATCTGGATAGTATCGCCTGCGGGCTTTTCCTTCTTGTCAGCAACCTTCTTGGGTGCAGTTTCCTTCTTAGGAGCCTTCTTAGCAGCTTCTTTCTTCTCTGCGGGCTGAACTGCCTTCTTAACAACAGGCTTCTTTTCTTCCTTCTTGGGAGCCTCAACGGGAGCGGCAGCTACCTCAGCAGCCTTTTCCTCGACCTTGGCGGTTTCAACTTTAACAGCGCTGACAGCAGGCGCAGCTTCTTTTTTGGTAGTCTTTCTGGCCATGTTGGAATACCTCCATCATTTTTTTATAATTATAGCACATTGAATATTATATGTCAATTTTATTTAGTGATATTTTTAATATTTTCATCGGATTGCACAATCAGGCGCAGAATAACAAAGCATATTGTACAATTGATACAAATGCAGAGACAAAACAAAATCTCCCCGTATATACAGGGAGATCGGATTTCGATCAGTCTACGATATACTGCTTGATAGCAGCAAAGAACTCGTCAGCATTGTCGGTGTGAGCCTCAAGTGCGATGGGCTTCTCGAGATCGAGGCTGAAGATACCCATGATAGACTTCGCATCTACTGCATATCTGCCTGAAATGAGATCTACATCAAAATCACAGAGAGATACCTTGGAAACAAAGTTCTTTACGTCATTGATCGTTGACAGTCTAATAGTCGCCTTTTTCATAAGATCACGCCTTTCAGTATATTAACAGATAACTTCTGTTTGATTTAAGAATATCACTTATTTTCCCATATGTCAAGGGGATTTGATTTTTTTTTACAAATATTGTATAATAGCATACAGTGAAAAAATGGCAAAAGTTTGAAATTGTGCATCTTGCACATATTATGGGGTAGTTTTTTATGAACATTCACTTCACCACATTCGGCTGCAAGGTAAATATGTATGAGTCGGAATGCCTTCGCTGCTTATTTGAAGAGCAGGGCTACGTCTGTACGGACGACAGGGACAATGCGGATGTTTTCGTTGTCAACTCCTGCACAGTCACCCGTGACAGTGATGTCAAGCTGTTCAAGGCGCTGCGCAGGATAAGGCGTGAGCACCCGGAAGGGATCATCGTTCTCATGGGATGCTATCCGCAGGCGCACGGCGTTACGGAGGAGATCACCGCAGACATAATCACCGGAACAAAAGACAGGAAGAAGATCATCGAAATGGTGGACAGGTTCATCGCTGACCGCTCCCCTGCCGTCTCCATCCCTCCCCTTGAAAGAAACGACCCCTTTGAGAATATCTATGCTCCTTCCATCCACGGACACACAAGGGCATTCATGAAAATAACCGACGGATGCGCCATGAACTGCACCTACTGCATCATCCCCAGATCGAGGGGCGCTGTCAGATGCAAAAGCATCGGCGACATCAGGCGTGAGGCTAAGATATTCGCCGCAAACGGCTACAAAGAGATAGTGCTCATAGGGATAAATCTCATGTGCTACCGTGACGGCGGCAAACGCCTTACCGATGCGGTGGAAGCCTGCGTCACGGACGGCATAGAAAGGATCAGGCTCAGCTCCATAGAACCTGAGATGATGCGCCGTGACGACCTTCTCCGCATGAGGGATACCGGAATATTCTGTCCCTCATTCCATCTGGCTCTTCAAAGCGGATGCGATAAGGTACTGCGTGAAATGGGACGGCATTACACGACCGATGAATACAGAAAGATCGTGGATCTGTGCCGTGAAGTTTTCCCCGGCTGCGGCATATCCGCAGACATCATGGTGGGATTTCCGGGCGAGACAGACGAGGATCACAGGCAGTCAGCCCGATTTATCCGTGATATCGGCTTTTCCGATATGCACGTTTTCATGTATTCTCCAAGAGAGTCCACCCCTGCCGCCGCACGCACCGACCAGATACCTCCCGAGATAAAAAAACTCCGTGCCGATCAGATAAGCAGCATAGGACGTGAAAGCAGCCGCCTGTTCCTCGAAAACCACATAGGGAAGGTCTTTCCCGTACTCACCGAAAGGCCCGGACGGGACGGCATCGCTCACGGTCACGCCCCCGATAACAGCCATGTAAAAATATTTACAGAAAATATATTGCCAAATTCAATTTTATATGTTAGAATAGATAATGTGGGGGATAATTTCTGCTCAGGTCACTGTATCTGAATACCGATCCTCAAAAGGAGTAGTTTTATGTCAGTTTATCGTGTTTATGTAGAAAAAAGACGTGAATACGCATCTTCATCGGATAATCTCACGGAAGATGTCAAGACCGCTCTTCGCCTTGACGGACTTCGCAGCATCCGTGTCCTCAACAGATACGATGCGGAGAATATCTCACCCGAAAGCTTTGAGTATGCTATCGACAACGTATTCTCCGAGCCTGCTGTTGACATCGTACACAAATCCCTTCCCGAACTTGACTCAGATGAATATGTCTTTGCCGTGGAATACCTTCCCGGTCAGTTCGATCAGCGTGCCGACTCATGTGAGCAGTGTATCCAGATACTTACGCAGGAGGAGCGCTGCACCGTAAAGAACGCCCGTGTTTATATCGTCAAGGGCAGCCTTACGGGAATTGACATTGACCGCATAAAGCATTATATCATCAACCCCGTTGAGAGCCGTGAGGCTACTCTTGATGAATATGCTACCCTGAAGCAGAACTATGCCGTACCCACCGAAGTAGCAACACTTACGGGATTTATCTCCCTCACCGATGCAGGACTCAAGGAATTTGTCAGCCGTTTCGGTCTGGCTATGGACGAAGACGACCTTAAATTCTGCCGTGACTATTTCCGCAATGAAGAAAAGCGTGATCCCACCATCACCGAGATCCGCATGATAGATACATACTGGTCCGACCACTGCCGTCACACCACATTCCTCACCGAGATAGACGATGTGGACATTGATGCTGATTTCATCCGTGATACATACGATGACTACATCAGAGTAAGGCAGGAGCTGGGCAGAGAGAACAAGCCCCTCACCCTCATGGATCTTGCCACCATTGCCGCACGCAAGCTGAAGGCTGACGGAAAGCTCCCCGACCTTGACCAGTCAGAGGAGATCAATGCCTGCTCCGTTCATATCAAGGTAGATGTGGACGGCAAGGATGAGGACTGGCTCCTCATGTTCAAGAACGAGACACATAATCATCCCACCGAGATAGAACCTTTCGGCGGTGCCGCTACCTGTCTCGGCGGTGCTATCCGTGATCCCCTTTCGGGCAGATCCTATGTATATCAGGCTATGCGTGTCACAGGTGCGTCCAATCCCCTCGTACCCGTGGAGGACACAGTTCACGGAAAGCTCCCCCAGCGCAAGATAACCGTGGGCGCTGCCAACGGATACTCATCCTACGGCAACCAGATAGGACTTGCAACAGGTCATGTATCGGAAGTCTACCATCCCGGCTATGTTGCAAAGCGCCTTGAGATAGGTGCCGTTGTAGGTGCCGCTCCTCTGGAAAACGTGATCCGTGAAGTACCCGAGCCCGGCGATGTAGTCATACTCCTCGGCGGACGTACAGGGCGTGACGGCTGCGGCGGTGCGACTGGTTCATCCAAGTCACATACCGAGGCTTCCCTTGAGTCCTGCGGTGCGGAAGTACAGAAGGGCAATCCTCCCGAAGAGCGCAAGCTGCAGAGACTCTTCCGTGACCCTGAAGTTACCCGCATGATCAGACGATGCAACGATTTCGGCGCAGGCGGTGTTTCCGTTGCAGTGGGAGAACTTACCGACGGACTTGTGATAGATCTGTCCGCAGTTCCCAAGAAGTACGAAGGCCTTGACGGAACTGAACTTGCCATCTCCGAATCTCAGGAGAGAATGGCTGTCGTGGTACGTCGCAGCGATATGAAGAAATTCATCGCAGCTGCCGAGAAGGAGAACCTCGAAGCTACCAAGGTCGCAGATGTAGTGGCTGAACGCCGTCTGAAAATGAAGTGGAACGGAAAGGTCATCGTTGACCTCTCCAGAGATTTCCTCAACTCAAACGGTGCATCCAAGCACACCACCGTCAAGATCAATACCCCCATCACCCTTCAGGCATCCACCTATTCCAACAATGCGGACAGCTGGAGTTCCCTCATGGCAAACCTCAACATCTGCTCGCAGAAGGGACTTGTTGAAAGGTTTGACTCCACCATCGGCGCAGGCACCGTACTGATGCCCTTCGGCGGAAAGTATCAGATGACTCCCACACAGGCTATGGCTGCCAAGATCCCGGTACTCAAGGGACAGACCAAGACTACTTCTGTAATGGGCTGGGGCTTTGATCCCTACCTGTCTGACAAGTCTCCCTATCACGGTGCTATGGAGGCTGTTATCCACAGCATAGCAAAAGTCATCGCAGCAGGCGGAGACTATCATCATACATGGCTCACATTCCAGGAATACTTTGAGCGCACCAACGATGATCCCACACGCTGGGGCAAGCCCTTTGCGGCTCTCCTCGGCGCATACAAGGCACAGCTTGAGCTTTCGTGCGGTTCCATAGGCGGCAAGGACTCCATGTCGGGTACCTTCGAGAACATCGACGTTCCTGCTACCCTCGTTTCCTTTGCGGTATCCACCGCAGACAGCGGCGATGTGCTTTCCCCCGAATTCAAGTCCGCAGGCAACAACGTTATCTATATCGAGCCCGAACACGACGAAAACGACCTGCCCAAGTGGGACAGCGTGCGTGACGTATTTGACCGTGTACAGAAGCTCATCGCAAGCAAGGCGGCTCTGTCGGTATGGGCTGTCGGCTTCGGCGGAGTGGCTGAGGCTGTTGCTAAGATGTCCATGGGCAACCGTATAGGTATGCGCTTTGAGAAGGCACTTTCCGAGAGGACGCTGTTCTATCCCAAGTACGGTGCATTCGTCATAGAGCTTGACGGTGATCCTTTCACCACTGAGACTGTCATAGGCAGGACCATTCCCGAATATGAGATAGACTGCCGCACCTACAAGGTGAACATGACCGAAGTCCAGTCTGCATGGGAGAAGAAGCTCGAACCTGTATTCCCCGTAAACGTAAGAGGCGAAGAGAAGGCTGCCAAGACATACACCAATGCTCCTGCTAATATGCAGCAGCACGCTTCCGTTCTGGCTCATCCCAAGGTGCTCATCCCCGTATTCCCCGGCACTAACTGCGAATACGACACAGCCCGTGCATTTGAGCGTGCAGGTGCTGCCGTAGAGACTGTCGTTATCCGCAACCTGACAGGACAGTCCCTTGAGGAAAGCGTCCGCTACTTTGAGAAGGCTGTCAAGAAGTCCCAGATCGTTATGATACCCGGCGGCTTCTCAGGCGGTGACGAACCCGACGGATCCGGTAAGTTCATAACCGCATTCTTCCGCAATCCCCGCATCAAGGATGCAGTCACCGATCTTCTTGACAACAGAGACGGTCTTATGCTGGGCATATGCAACGGTTTCCAGGCTCTTATCAAGCTGGGGCTCGTTCCCTTCGGCAAGATAGTTGACCAGACCGCCGACTCCCCCACTCTTACATTCAACACCATCGCACGTCATCAGTCAATGATGGTAAATACACGCATTTCCTCCAACAAGTCGCCGTGGCTTGCAGGCTGCAATGTGGGTGATATCCACAGCATTGCTATTTCCCACGGTGAGGGTCGTTTCGTAGCATCCGACGAGCTTATCGCTCAGCTTGCCGCCAACGGACAGATCGCTACTCAGTACGTTGACGTGGACGGCAACCCCACCATGAACATCCGCTTCAATCCCAACGGCTCCTTTGATGCTATCGAAGGCATCACTTCCCCCGACGGACGTGTTCTCGGCAAAATGGGACACAGTGAGCGTCTTGGTTTTGATGTGTGCAAGAACGTCCCCGGAAACAAGGATCAGAAGATCTTTGAGAGCGGCGTAGCCTACTTCAAATAATGGGTGGGCAGTGCCCACACCTGATTCGGCGCTTATGCGGACTCAATACAGCTCTAACAGATAGAATAAAAACTTCATGGGCGTGGGAAGATACCACGCCCATGAATATGACGGAGGAAATATGATCACATATCGGAAAGCAAATTCATCCGACATACCTGAAGTCATCAAAATGAGGCTTGGATATATGCACGAGACACACACTGAGCTTTCTGATGACGTATTTGATGAAATAGCACATCAGAGCGAAGGCTATTTTCAAGAGCATCTCAACCGTGACTGCATTGTTTACCTTGCTCTTGACGGTGAGAAAGTAGCGGCGTGCATCTTCTTCCTGCTCATCAACAAGCCTGCCTCCCCTCTTTTCATCACCGGAAAGACAGGCACCCTCATGAATGTGTTCACCCTTCCCGAATACCGCAGAAAGGGTATCGCACGTCATCTTGTGGAAATGGCTATATCCGACGGCAAGGAATGGGATCTGTCCTACATTGAGCTTCGCTCCACCAAAGACGGATATCCCCTTTACTGCTCACTTGATTTCGTGGAAGACAAGTCGATATATATGTCCATGAAACTCAAGCTTGTGGAATGATCTTCATTCGCTCTTTAGAACGCTTGCCAACAAAAAACAGTTGCTGTTTACCGCAGCAACTGTTTTTTATCAGTATTCCTTTGTGATCTTATCTATACCGTAACTCTCCATGAATTCACGGAGTTCATCATCGGTGCGTATCAGTATCATCTGCTCATATTTCCCGGTATTGACATCCCTGAACCCTGCTGTGCGTTCACCTGTACAGATGCTTGCACGCAGCACGGGGACGAGTCTTTCCTTGTCATATTTCTTTTTCTCCGTCCTGTGTGCGGAGAACAGATTTGAAAACAGTGACATATCTACCTCACGCAATAAAGATTGGTCTCCCATGCGGGAATGTACAGGAGATGACGCATATACAGTTTGAGATCTGGTGCTATGTCATGTATCATGAGCGGAAGTTCAAAGATATCATCCGTCCTGTGATACAGCGCACAGATAAGCTGAGAGCCGTTTATGAGAGACTGCCTGCATCCCTCTATGGCATCACGCTCCGCACCCTCCACATCCATCTTGATGAGGGTGGCGTGTTCGGTCAGACTGTCACCCCGTACAGCCTTCACAGAGCGGGTCTTTTTGTTTTCGCCGTTGTCTATACGGGAATTCCTGCCGGAAAGATCATCGAACACAAGCTCGGTATCCTCACTGTACGCCGCCGCATTCACAAGGGTGACATTTTCCATTTCCCCGCAGTTCTTCGTCAGCTTGCGGAAGTTCTTCGTATCCGGTTCAACTGCATAGATATGCCTGTATGATGCCATCTGCGCAAACTCCGCAACGGTATCGCCGTTGTATGCGCCCATATCTATATAGACCTCATCGGCGCCGAACTTCATGATCCTGCCGAATATCTCCGATCTTTCCGCTGTGCATGAAGTAAGGTACTCTGTCTTTCCGCTTATTCGGAAGTTTATCACGTCGGCAAAAGTCTTTCTCGACATATCATCCGCAAGCAGATCGTACACACGCTGTATCTTATCAGCGTTTTCAAGGCAGTACCCGTATGTGAACAGTCCGTCACCCACCACAGGCACATCAGGAGCTATAAGGATGTGCCGCCTTGCCATATCCTCGATACGCCTGTAAAGGCTCTCGTATCCCGCTCCGAAGGCAAGCACTATCACGAACTCATCTATAAGCGCCTCGATCTGCGAAAGCGAATGTACCAGATGTCCCTTGAATGAATGGCCTCTGACGAACTCATCGCTTGCAAAGAAGCCTGCCACGGGTATGGAGTACATCTCAAACACACGGAGTATCTTCTCCGCCCCGTCTCCCATCCCGTATATGAATACGGGTAGCTCGGTATTGCGGAGGAATTCCCACGAATCCGTTTTTTCCTTTATAAAATCAAGCATCGCTGTCGTCCATGGTCATCCCGTCATCTTCCATATCAAGATGAGGCGGCACCATGCCGGAGGTGATCATATCCCTGCCTCTTATGCTGTACTTGTCCCTGGCTGCCTCTATCTGCTCATCAAGCAGATTCATGAGTTCCCTGGGCGCCTTTACGGACTTTATCTCCTTAACGGGAGTGTCATTATCCTTAACATTGATGATGACGGTGCCGCAGCCGAAAAGCCTCTGACCGAAGGGAAGAACAAGTTTCTTGTCTATAACCCGGTACAGGTCAAATTCATCCTCTTCGACCGTGAAGAAGCCCTTTCGTGTAATGAACTTCTTCTCCGTAAGGATATATCTTGTGAATGACAGCGGGAGTCCGAAGAGCGTCCTCTTTTTATCCGTCCATAAATAGTCAAATTCTATCTTCATTATATCCCCTCCTCACAGATCAGATAGCATACCGCACCGTGTGACGGTATATTCATACCCAGCGAACCGCTTGCATAAACGGTCTCACCGCTCCACAGCTCCTTTGCCGCATATTCGCCGTAAAGCTCCGCAGCCGACAGGGGCAGTTCAAAGGATACATCCGCATCTCCTGCATTAAACACAGCCACATAAGTGCCGCCCTGTGCATTTGCAGCCGCCCACACTATGATCTCGTTCCCGTCAGCATCCGTGCGGCACACCTGATGTGAATGACGTGCGTTTGCGTGCATATCGAGTATATCAGCATTGGTCAGGAGCGACATGGTGAAGCTGTCGAACTTCGTCATCTCGCCGCCTATGAACAGGGGTGAGCGGAATATGCTCCACAGAGTCATCATCGTTATCTGCTCATCATGGGTGAACTTGGTGCAGTCATTTACATCATAGTCCTGCCTGATGGGGCCTATGGGGAGCATATCCGCATCAGGATAGCATCCTGCGCCTGTATGTATGCTCCACACCTGTGCCCTTTCAAACATATTGTAGAGCAGTTTCCAGTCATCCCAGAAGTCGTCCGTGATGCGCCACATATTCGAATACTTCTTGTACATCTCTGCAAATTCGGGAAGTGCGGGGCCGGGAGAAAGTGAAAGCACCATGTCTCCGGAAGCGGAAAGCGCATTTGAGAGCAGCTTCAGCTCCTCTTCGCAGTGAGGCATCTCACGGGCTATATCATCGCATTTGATGAAATCAACGCCCCATGATGCGTACAGTTCAAAGATGCTCTTGTAATACTCATATGCGCCCTTTTTGCCGGGATCGACTCCATACATATCCGTATTCCATACGCATATGCTGTCGGTCTTGGCTATCTGACGTGCGGTCACATCAGTCCCCTTTATGGGCGTATTGCGGTGTACATCCTGACGGGGTATACCTCTCATGATATGTATGCCGAACTTCAGACCGAGGGAATGAACATACTCCGCAAGGGGAGCAAATCCCTTCCCGCCCGCAGATGAGGGGAACCTGTTCTCCGCAGGGATGAGCCTTGAATACTCATCCATACATAATTCCGTGAAGGGATGATATTCATGGTTCACAGCCGTAGGCTCTGACCACTGTATATCAACTACGATATATTCCCAGCTGAACTGCTTGAGGTGCTCTGCACAGAATGCGGCATTCTGCCTGACGATGTCCTCGGTCACACCTGCGCCGTAACAGTCCCAGCTGTTCCATCCCATAGGTGCTCTAACAGGTCTTATCATATGACCTCCTATTCTTTCATATCGGCGAAAGTACAGGCTGAGAGCCTGTCTGCTATCGTCCTGCTCACTTCCTCGAACACAGGACGGTATCTGCACAGTTTCTTCTCGGTGCGTGTGCAGATAAAATCATCTTCGTGACATCTGTTGATATGATACTCGCCCTCAATGGCACAGACCGCATCATAAAGCGTGATCTGTGAAGGGTCCTTGGCAAGTTCATATCCTCCCTGCATCCCCTTGTATGAACGCACTATGCCGGCAGAAACGAGCTTGCGGAGTATCTTCAGTGAAAACCTCAGCGTAACGCCTGTCTGCTCGGACAATGTCTTTGCATCGAGCCTGCCGCCGTCAGCCGCCAGCACTCCGATGATCCTAACCGCATAATCCGATTCAAGAGTAATACACATATCCTCACCTACAAAGATCAAAAATCTTTCAGTCTCTTGCTCCTTCCGGGGTTTTTGAGCTTACGGATAGCCTTGGCTTCGATCTGGCGTATACGCTCACGGGTAACGTTGAACTTTTCACCCACCTCTTCAAGAGTGCGTGACCGTCCGTCATCAAGGCCGTAGCGGTAGCGAAGCACCCTCTCCTCACGGTCTGACAGTGTTTTGAGCACGGAATTAAGCTCGTCCTTGAGCATAACGAGAGAGGCAGCCTCCGCAGGAGACAGTGCCTCCTCATCGGGAATGAAGTCACCGAGATGGCTGTCCTCTTCCTCACCGATAGGTGTCTCCAGTGAGATGGGATCCTGTGCGATGCGGATTATCTCACGCACCCTGTCCACGCTGATGCCGAGCTCCGCAGCGATCTCCTCGGGTGTGGGGTCATGTCCGTTCCTGTGAAGGAGCTGACTTGATGTCTTTTTCACCTTGCCTATGGTCTCCACCATATGCACAGGGAGCCTGATCGTCCTTGCCTGATCGGCAATGGCACGGGAAATGGACTGCTTTATCCACCATGTGGCATAGGTGGAGAACTTGTAACCCTTCTCATAGTCGAACTTCTCGACTGCCTTCATAAGTCCGAGGTTGCCCTCCTGGATAAGGTCGAGGAACTGAAGGCCTCGTCCCACATACTTCTTTGCGATGGATACCACAAGACGCAGATTAGCCTCTGCAAGCTGGTTTTTCGCCTTGGTATCCCCGTCCTTCATCCGCTTTGCCACTTCATGTTCCTTTTCGGGAGAGAGCAGCTGTATGCGGCCGATATCCTTCAGATAGATCTTCACCGGATCGTCTGCGGATATACCCTCAGTTATCTGTTCATCCGTAAGGTCGATCTCAGTATCAAGATCGTCTATTATCTCGATGCTGTTCTGCTTGCACATCTCACAGAACTGCTCGATCATCTCAGGATCGATGCCGTGCTTTTCCATGACGTTGTTCATGTCGGACATGGAGATCGAACCTGTCGCACGCCCCTTTTCAAGAAGCGCTTCGGAAACTTTTTCAAAAATCGTCATACTACACCTTATTCCAGGAAATCCTTTACCTTTTTACTTCTGCTTGGGTGACGAAGCTTTCTCAGAGCCTTCGCCTCTATCTGACGTATGCGTTCTCTTGTGACTTCAAACTCCTGCCCAACTTCTTCGAGGGTCCTCGATCTTCCGTCTTCAAGTCCGAAGCGAAGTCTGAGCACCTTCTCCTCACGGTCGGTAAGAGTTGAGAGCACCTCTCCCAGCTTCTCTTTGAGGAGGATAAGGGATGCCGCATCTGCCGGAGCGGGCGCCTCCTCATCTGGGATGAAGTCACCGAGATGACTGTCCTCCTCCTCGCCGATGGGTGTTTCGAGTGAAACAGGATCCTGCGCTATGCGCATTATCTCACGCACCTTATCCGGCGTGATCTCAAGCTCCTGCGCTATCTCCTCGGGAGTAGGATCACGGCCGTTCTGATGAAGCAGCGCCGTGGAAGTCTTCTTCACCTTTGTGATCGTCTCGACCATATGCACAGGTATGCGGATGGTCCTTGCCTGATCCGCAATTGCACGGGTGATAGCCTGACGCACCCACCATGTGGCATAGGTGGAGAACTTGAACCCCTTCTCGTAGTCGAACTTCTCCACCGCCTTTATTAGGCCTAAGTTGCCCTCCTGTATCAGGTCGAGAAACTGCATCCCTCGTCCCACATACCTCTTGGCGATGGACACCACAAGACGCAGATTGGCCTCGGCGAGCTTCTTCCTCGCCTTGGTGTCTCCCTCTTTCATCTTCTTGGCAAGCTCCGTTTCCTGCTCGGTCGTAAGCAAAGGCACCTTGCCGATATCACGAAGATAGATCTTGACGGGGTCATCCACGGTGATGCCTTCTCCCCCGTCAAAATCATCAGCCATGGAAGCCGTGATGTCATTGAGATCAAGCGAGGTGTCTATATCATCTATTATCTCGATGCCGCTCTGCTTGCACAGGTCATAGAACGCCTCTATGGTCTCAGGCTCGATATCGAGCCTGTCCATGGAATCATTGACCTCCGTGGCACTGAGTTTGCCTGCTTGCTTTCCCTTTGCGATAAGTTCCTCAAAGACCTTATCTTTGTTCATTTTCCCACCCCATTTTTCTTTGACGCCAACAGCCGTTTCTGAAGATCCAAAAGTTCATCTTCCGACATCTGCGCTGCCGGTTTATCTGAAGATCTGTCACGTCTGGTTCTGAGATGTTTCACAAAATCATCGAATGACCGTCTGTCAAGCCTTAATTCACTGTATTCTGTAATTATCGACACGACTCTGCCCATCTCCTCCGGAGAATAGTTCTCCTGCAGGCTCATGATATCAGCCTGTGACGATGAGGAAAGAAGAGCCGTGTAATCGGAGAATATCCTTCTGTTGAGGTCAGTGAGGAAATCCTCCGCCGAAACGTTGTTCAACACATAGGCAAGCTCATCGGGATTTCGGCAGAGATAGGCGATGATTCCCTTTTCTGCCCGAAACGCCCCCGGATCCCTTATCGACTGGGGATCTTCGCTGCGCTCCTTTGCAAAGGAACGTATCTGCTGCCACTGCCTGTCCTTGCTGCCCTTCTCTGTGCGCCGCCGCAGTCCTTCGACCTGCGTCCTGACCGCCTCCGTGGGGATATTCTGATCGGCAGCCACACGGGAGATATACACCTCCCGCTCCACAGATGAAGCAATGGAAGCTATCACTTCGCTTGCCCTCTTGAGATATTCCACACGCCCCGTATCCGAGGTGATGTCAAGCCCTTCTTCGCAGCGGCGGAGCTCAAAGTTCACCGCTCCTTCGGACTTATCCATGATATGCCTGAATTCAGCCGCACCTCGGCTCTTTATAAACTCGTCGGGATCCTTTGCGCCGTCTATCTTCAGCACCTTCGCACGAAGCCCTGCCTCACCGAGAAGGTTTATGGCACGCATGGCTGCCGCCTGACCCGCACCGTCCGAGTCATAGGAGATCAGCACCTCATCGGCATAATTCTTCATCAGGCGAGCCTGTTCCGCAGTAAGTGCCGTGCCCAGAGTGGCTACGGTATTCTCAAATCCCGCCTGATTGAGACTGATGACATCCATATATCCCTCACACAGGATGAGCCTCTTTTCGCCTGTTTTCTTGGCAAAATTCAGTGAGAACAGGTTTCGGCTCTTCTTGAATACGGGAGAATCCGAGGAATTGAGGTACTTGGGGCCTTCCCCGTCGATTATGCGCCCGCCGAAGGCTATGACTTCCCCTCTCAGATTGATTATGGGGAACATCACACGGTCACGGAATGTATCATACAGGCCGCCGCTGCGGTTTCTCCTTGCAAGGTTGGAGATCTCAAGCTCCTGTTCGGTAAATCCCTGCTCCTTCAGGTGATCGGTAAGATACTGCCATTCATCGGGGGCATATCCCAGCCCGTATTTTGTGATGGTCTGAGGCAGCAGCCTTCTTGAGGAAAAATACATCCGTCCTTTTTCGCCCTTCTGATCCCTTGTCAGGGTGGTATTGAAAAACCTTGCCGCCGCACGGTTGATCTCAAGGATGCGCTGCCTGAGCCTGGATGAGTCCTCACTTACGCCGCTGTCGGGCACAGTCAGCCCTGCACGCTGAGCAAGGGCACGCACCGCATCCATATAAGGAAGGTTCTCATACTGCATCACGAAGGTGATAACATCGCCGCCCGCTCCACATCCGAAGCAGTGGTAATGCTGATCGGCAGTATAAATATGGCAGGAGGGCGACTTCTCGGAATGGAACGGACACAGGCACACATAGTCACGGGAAGTGCGCTTGAGCTGGATATGTGCGCCCATTACATCTTCTATTCTGTTGGCAGCTTTGAGCTGTTCGACAAATTCGGGAGGAAGAGGCATATCAGCACCATCTTTTGGGAATAAACAGGGATTTGTAAAGAGATACGGCGTAGCTGTCGGACATACCCGAAATATAGTCGCACACTGCTCTTTCCTTGGAGAACCTCTCCATTATACCCACATACAGGGGCGGCATCTTTTCCGTATTCTTGCAGTAGTACTGAAAAAGCTTCTGTACGACCTGCTTTGCCTTCTGCTCCTCACTTTTCGCAAGGGCGGAGCGATATACGTTGTCAAACATGAACTCATGGAGCTCATCCTGCGCCTTGAGCACCACTGGATCAAGGTGTATGTTCTCCACACCGTTCTCGATTATTGACATGATCATCGTAGTGATGCGCTCACTCTTTGAATGGCCGAGTACGGCGATAGGGCCGGGAGGGAGCATCTCTTCGGTAAGTATGCCCGCTCTAATGGCATCGTCGATATCATGATTGATATATGCGATCCGATCTGCAAGGCGGACTATATATCCTTCCTTGGTCAGAGCCACCTTATCGGTATGGGCAGCAATACCGTTTTTCACCTCATAGGTAAGGTTCAGTCCCCTGCCGTCACGTTCGATGTAGTCAACGACACGCACGCTTTGCAGATAATGCTTGAATCCGCAGGAGCTTATCTCATTGAGGGCAGCCTCTCCCGCATGGCCGAAGGGGGTATGCCCCAGGTCATGTCCGAGAGCGATCGCCTCTGTCAGATCCTCATTGAGGCGAAGGGCACGGGAAATGGTGCGTGCGATCTGGCTGACTTCAAGGGTATGGGTGAGCCTTGTGCGATAATGATCCCCGATAGGGTCAAGAAAGACCTGTGTCTTATGCTTCAGGCGACGGAAGGAATTACAGTGGAGTATCCTGTCACGGTCCCTCTGAAAATCTGTCCTGATGGGACACTTCTGCTCGGGGTCACGGCGAAAGCCTGTGTGCTTGGAGGTGCAGGCCTCCTGGCAAAGGGTACCGAGTTCGAGTACCTCTATCTGTTCTCTTACGGTCATGCTTTCAACTCTTTTCTATAACAAATGGTAACTGTTATAATTTACGGAAAAAGAGCGGAAAATACTCTTTTATATATGTAATATATATGTAAATTTTTTATGAACCCAGATTCATATCAGCAAATTCGATGTGATCGACTGCCGCCGCAACACGTCCGTTGGTGATATCCGTTACCGCCAAGGAAAAGGCATCAGCGCTGTCCGCACGGCAAAGAAGACAGAGCGTGACGTTATCCGCAAAATCGGAGGAGACGATCCGCACATCATACTGTGCGAACAGGTTCTGCAGCGTGCCGTAATAGGTATAGTCGCAGGTGATGTTCATGACGGCACACTCTTCCATTTCGCATATATGCGTATTGCTCACCGCCGCCTTTGCAGCCGATGTATAGGCACGCACAAGACCGCCTGTGCCCAGCAGTATGCCGCCGAAATACCTTGTGACCACGATGCACACATCAGTAAGGCCTTCCCGCCTGAGGAGCTCGAGCACGGGTACTCCCGCCGTGCCCGAGGGTTCGCCGTCGTCGGTATAGCGTGTGATATTACCGTCTCTGAGGATATAGGCATAGACATTATGGCGTGCCTTCCTGTTGGCCGCCCTTATGCCCTCGATGAAGGCTATCGCCTCATCTTCATTGGTCACATGGCTGAGAGCCGCTATGAACCGTGACTTCCTGTCTTCAAATTCGCCTGTGCTTAGAGATGACACCGTTTTATACATATCGTTACCCAAAATAAAAGGCTGTCCGCAGCGCAGACAGCCTTATGATCACTTGCCGAGATTGAAACGCTTGTTGAAACGATCAACACGTCCGCCCGTATCAACGAGCTTCTGCTTGCCCGTGTAGAAGGGATGGCACTTAGAGCAGATTTCAACTCTGATATCCTTCTTTGTGGAGCGTGTCTTGATCACGTTGCCGCAGGCACAGGTGATCGTGGTCTCCTCATAGTTAGGATGGATACCTTCTCTCATTTATAGCACTCCTTTCGTATGTGATAAGCTGATGACAGCAGCCCATCACCGTACCTCGGACAGTAGTGCTATCAAAAGTCATATGTAGTATTATACCACGGATCTCAACTTTTGTCAATAGCCATCATGGTGTAAAATGTAAAATTTATATGAACAGCAAAGCATAATCCTGCCTGTTTTGCGGATATTCGATCACCGGAGATCATCAGGCACATACAACTCAAAAAGCCGCCATATTTGCACTCATCCGGCATCACAGCACCCGAATATAAGAAAAATTTCCCGTATAACGAAATTTTTTTCAAAAACCCCTTTACAAATGGGGAGAGATGTGTTATAATGTATTTTGTGTGTAAAACACGTCATTCCCATGACAGTGTCCCCGGGATACGCCGCAATCATATGCGGACTGCACCTGCCGGTCACACAGTCATGACTGTGCAGCAGCACAATGGAAAATATTATTAAAGAGGTGTATCACTATGATGCAGAAAACAGAAAAGGCTGCTATAATCGAGCAGTACAGACTCAGCGAGACAGACACAGGTTCTCCCGAAGTTCAGATCGCCATCCTCACCAAGAGGATCAAGGATCTCACCGAACATCTGAAGATCCACAAGAATGACCATCACTCCAGAAGAGGCCTTCAGAAGATGGTAGGTCACAGACGTAACCTCCTCGGCTACCTCCAGAAGAACGACATCGAGAGATATCGTGCTATCGTAGCTAAGCTGGGTCTTCGTAAGTAGTGGGCAGTGCCCACAGCCATTCGTTGATTCATCTATTCTGACAGTCATGATATGGCTCGACCGATAAGGAACGAAAACGGCACAGACTTTATGTTGGGCGGTGCCCACAGCCAATTCGGTGATTCATCTATTCTGACAGTCAGTCATGATATGGCTCGACTGATAAGGAATGAGAACAGCAAAGGCTTTATGTTGGACTGTTGTCCACACCGGTTTCGTTGATTTATCCGATCGGACAGTCTTAATATGCCTCTCGGACAGTCTTAATATGCCTCGACCGATCGGATAATGCGGCGGAACACTTTTAACAGGCAAGGGATATTTCCCTTCATTGTGTATGTAAGCGGACACGGGATGTGTCCGCTTAAAATGAAAACGGCAAGTTAATAATAAATCGGGCTTATGATCCCGACTTATTATTATAAATCGGGCTTATGATCCCGACTTATTATTATAAATCGACTTATGATCCCGATTTATTATTGTAAATCGGACTTATGATCCCGGTTTATTATTGTAAATTGGACTTATGATCCCGATTTATTATTAAATCGGACTTATCGACCCGATCTATTATTGATCGGACGCATGGGAATATCGTGAGCCGGATTTATTATTAACGCCGTTATCATACTATATAGGAGGAACATATGAATACGGCTAAAACATTCGACAACTACCGTGTCTTCAAGACACAATTTGCCGGCAGAGAACTTACCGTTGAGACGGGCAAGACCTGCGAACTCTCCAACGGCTCCTGCTGGGTACGCTACGGCGACACCACCGTTATGGCCAACGTAACAGCAAGCGTAAAGCCCAGAGACGGCATTGACTTCTTCCCTCTCTCCGTTGACTACGAGGAAAAGCTCTACTCCGTAGGACGCATCCCCGGTTCGTTCAACAGACGTGAGGGCAAGCCCTCCGAGAAGGCTATCCTCACCTCCCGTGTGGTTGACCGTCCTATCCGTCCTCTTTTCCCCAAGGATATGCGCAACGATGTATCTGTTGTAATGACGGTGCTCTCCGTTGACCCCGACAACTCCCCCGAGATCGTCGGCATGATCGCAGCTTCCATAGCTATCCACATTTCCGATATCCCCTGGAACGGACCTGTAGGCGGCATCTCCGTCGGTCTGGTAGACGGCGAGATCGTACTCAACCCCACACTTGAACAGCGTCAGCACAATGACCTCAACCTCACCGTGGCGGGCACCATGGAAAAGGTGGTCATGATCGAGGCAGGCGCAAACGAAGTTGACGATGACACCATGCTCGATGCCATCATCAAGGGCCATGAGGAGATCAAGAAGATCGTAGCATTCATTGATGACATCAGATCTCAGATAGGCAAGAAGAAGTTTGAATTCGAGTCTCAGGAAGTAGATCACGATATGTTCGATGCCATTGAGGCATTTGCGGCAGACCGTGTGAAGGTGGCACTTGACACCGATGACAAGAACAAGCGTGAAGAGATGCTCAACCCCATCAAGGATGACATCCACGCTAAGTTCGATGAACTCTATCCCGAAAAGGAACTCATGATAGATGAGTGCATATACAAGCTCCAGAAGAAGATCGTGCGCAACTGGCTCTACGAGGGCAAGCGTGTTGACGGCAGAGGCCTTGACGATATCCGTCCTCTGGCTGCGGAAGTAGGTCTTCTCCCCCGTGTACACGGTTCGGGCCTTTTCACAAGAGGTCAGACACAGGTGCTCACCATCGCTACACTTGCTCCCGTCAGCGAGTCTCAGAAGATAGACGGTCTTGACGAGGAAGACACCAAGCGTTATATGCACCATTACAACTTCCCCTCGTACTCCGTTGGTGAGACTAAGCCTTCAAGAGGCCCCGGAAGACGTGAGATAGGTCACGGCGCACTCGCTGAGCGTGCTCTTCTCCCTGTTATCCCTCCCGTTGAGGAATTCCCCTATGCCCTCAGACTTGTTTCCGAGGTGCTCTCCTCCAACGGCTCCACTTCACAGGGCTCCATCTGCGGCTCCACACTCGCACTTATGGATGCAGGCGTTCCCATAAAGGCACCCGTTGCCGGTATTTCCTGCGGCCTTATCACCCGTGATGACGGTTCATTCCAGACTATGGTGGATATCCAGGGTCTTGAGGACTTCTTCGGAGATATGGACTTCAAGGTAGGCGGCACAAAGAAGGGTATCACCGCTATCCAGGTGGATATCAAGGTCGATGGTCTGACCTACGACATCATCCGTGAGGCATTCGCAAAGACTCATAAGGCAAGGGACTATATACTTGATGAAGTAATGCTCAAGGCTATCCCCACTTACCGCAGTGAAGTCGGCAAGTACGCTCCCAAGATGCTCTCCACCAAGGTACCCACCGACAAGATAAGAGAAGTCATCGGTCAGGGCGGCAAGGTCATCCAGAAGATCTCCGCTGACTGCAACGTCAAGATAGACATCAACGATGAAGGTGACGTATTCATCAGCGGCATAGATGCAAACGACTGCAAGAAGGCGCTCCAGATCGTGGAGACTATCGCAAATGACCCCGAAGTAGGCGCTATCTACAAGGGCAAGGTCGTTAAGCTCATGTCCTTCGGTGCGTTTGTTGAGATAGCTCCGGGCAAGGACGGTCTCGTTCACATCTCCAAGCTCGACAAGCAGCGTGTTGAAAGCGTTGAGGACATTGTAAGCGTCGGCGATGAGATCGTAGTAAAGGTCATGGAGATCGACAGCCAGGGCAGGATAAATCTCTCCCGCAAGGATGCGCTCGCTGACCTGGAAGCTAAGAGAAACGGCTGATAACTGACTGTATTTCGCTGCTCTCCTGAGATCAGTGCTTTGAAAAGTGTAAGGATCGGAGTGATGACATCATCCCGATCCTTTTTCTCTCTGACTATGCCATTTCCATGAGGCATTTCTTGGAAACTGATTAAAATCAGATTAGAAAGTGCCGTTATCTCTTGTAATCCGCATGGCGATATGATATAATCATTCACGGTCGTTGTGATAAGACACATCTATGGGAAAGGATATGACACATGAAAAGATATACAGCATTGATGATAGGCTGTCTGCTTCTGGCAGGCTGTCAGAACGCACCTGCCGCACCCGCCCCTGAGAGCGAAACTGTCGCCGCTTCCGAGTCTGTGATAGTGACGGAACAGACTGTATCAGCATCATCCGAGCCGCAGGCCGAAACATCTGCGGAGGATATCACCGCTGAGGAGGGTTCGGCTATGTCAAATGAATTTCTGGATAACCTTAACGATCAGATGGCGGGGATCAGGGCAATGACGGAAGCCGCCGATCCCGCAGAGACAGCTGCCGAAGATACGCAGGAGACTACCGGTGAGGCTGCGGTCTCCGAGACTGTCGGGAGCACAATCGGTGAGCAGGCGACCGAGAAGAGGGGCGACCCAGATTACGGCTATGTGATCGTACCGACTGACTGGGTACAGGCAGAGCAGGATCCCGGGATAGCTATCCCCTATCTGGAATATGACGATCCCGAAGGCACCTGCGAGATAGTTATGTTCAGCAGAGAGAATTACTATTCTCAGCTGGCAGCCGACAATATTTATGATGATTACGAGTCCCGTGAAGGCCACACCATCATAGGCAGCAGTAAGGCGACCATATGCGGCTGCACTTCGTACCGCATCGATATACATATCGACGATCAGAATCGCACTCTGATAGTATGGGTGTTTCAGGACGATGATCTGATAACGCATTTTATCAACATCGAGTGCCCCGATGACAAGACGGATGATATGCTGAAGATCGCATCGACTTACAGTTTCACATGATATGGATCACTTCGCTGTCACGCTTTTGTGTGACAGCGTTTTTCCTTATCCTCTGTGACGCATTTCTATTGACATTTTCGGATAAAAGTGATATAATAGACACAAACATAATCCGGGAGGAATATATCATGGACTGCTTATTCTGTAAAATAATCGCAGGTGAGATACCCTCATCAAAGGTATATGAGGATGATATGTGCCTTGCATTCAATGACATCGCACCGCAGGCACCCACACACATCCTTTTTATCCCCAAGGTACACATCGGTTCCTGCGGAGAAGTTACACCCGACAACTCAAAATATGTTTCCCATATTTTTGAGAAGATCTCCGAAGTGGCAGCGCAGAAAGGGCTTACCGACGGTTTCCGTGTAGTATCCAACTGCGGTGTATCCGCAGGTCAGACCGTACCGCACCTTCACTTCCATGTAATGGCAGGCAGAGAGTTTACTTGGCCCGCAGGCTGATCCTGCTTCACATCACAGACTACCGCATTTATGACAAAAGGAGAAAGAGTATGAGATCAAGAAAGATCATGGCAGCCCTTGCCGCACTTGCTGTTGCGCTGCCTCTGGGAAGCTGTTCATCAGAGAGCTCCGAACCGTCCCCCAATGATGTTACCACTACTCAGGCTACCGAATGGACAGGCGACGCTGTAGAAGTTGAGGAAATGGATGACACCCTTGATGTGGATATCAAGGGAAAGGAACTTGTTTGGCTGGGCATCTATGACCTCAATCCCACCAATGACTCCCCCGAGAGAAGCCCCGAACTTGCCCTCTTTGAGGACACTTACGGCGCTAAGATAAAGTATATGCCCACTACCTCCGACAAGAGATTTGACGATCTTGCAACGAATATCCTGGGCGGTACTTCCCCTGACATATTCGCATATGAGTGGAGGACTTTCCCCTACGACATCTCAAAGGGACAGTATCAGCCTATAGACTCCCTGGTAAACTGGGACGATCCCAAATGGGCTGATGTCAAGGAAACGGCAGATTCCTTCATCTGGAAGGGCGACCACTATATCGCACCTCTGGGCTATTCCTTCAATGATACACAGGTGCTCATGTACAACAAGACCACCATAGAGAATGAAGGCTTTGAAGACCCGTATCAGCTGTATCTCGACGGTAAATGGACATGGACGGAATTCGTTGAGATGATGAAGAAATATGTGGAGAACCATCCCGGCGAAGAGATATACGGCATAGGCGGCTGGTGGGCAAATGCATTTGTCTTTACCGCAGGTGACACCATGGTGACCTATGACGGCACTACATTCACCAATAACCTGAGAAGCGCCAAGATAGAAAAGGCACAGGGCGTGCTTCAGGATATCTTCCGCAATAATCTGATAAAGAGAGGCTGGATAGGACCTGAGTCCGCATTCCTCGATGACAGCATCCTTTTCTACGGCATGGGTACATGGGCATATAATGCCGCTTCCCTCTCCCGTCCCGATGATGTTATACAGATAGTTCCCTTCCCCAAGGCTGATGATTCGGATAACTATTATGTTTCCAACAAGGTCTTCAGTTATATGTGGGTAAAGGGTTCCGAGAACGGAGACTGCGTGAGCGCATGGCTCGACTGCAACCGCACCGTCAACTATGATGACAAGTACACAGAGGCTACCAAGGAGAAATTCCTTGCTAACTCCGCAGGATGGACACCCGAGATGTATGACATCGCTATGGAATTCTACGATTCCGATAAATTCATACAGACATATGACTACGGTTACGGCCTGTCCACATTCATGTCCGATGAGCTTATGACCATACTGTATGAGGGCATTGCCAACGAACAGTTCGAGGACTGGGTACAGGCTCGTGAAGAATACTATCCTATCGTACAGGACGAGATAAACGCATACTCCGAATAACCGACAGTTGATACTGTTATTCTCCGACCAATGATCTGCCTCCCGAAAGCGTTATGCTTTCGGGAGGTTTCTCTGTCTGCGGGCGAAAAAAGATTTTACGGATCTTTTGTCCTTTTTTTCTTCTCCCTCGGTTAAATGTACAAAAGGAAAAACAAAGGGATCAAGAGGGATCCGAAGAACTTTATACCGGAGGAAAATAAAATGTTTAAGAAAAAGATCGTCGCATCCGTACTCGCAGCAGCAGCCGCTATAACAGCACTTTCCGCAGCCGTAAAGGCTGAAGTTGTCTATGACACATACGCATACAACAATAACAATGTAACTGTTTCGAGCGGTGTTGTATACGACAATTACACGACCGTCACCACATACAATAACAATAACAATAACAACAAGAACAGCAAGAACAGCGGTGTTGTCTATGACACCTATACATATAATCCCAATGCCTACACCATCACCTTTGACGCTAACGGAAACAAGGTATACACCTATGAGGACGGCAGAGTGTATATCGAAAATACTGCTGACACCACATATGTATTTGACAAGGCATACTTTGACCATACAGACTACTACGACTCCTACAACACAAAATCTGCCGCAGAGAAGGCTGTCGGATTTACTATAAAGACACCCGACAAACTGACCGCTGACTACCCCTTCGTGGAGTATACTGTTATCTCCGACACCATACTTGAAGTGTCCTACACCGATGTCGACGATAACTTCATCACCATCAGAAAGGCTGTCGGCAAGGCTGACATCTCCGGTGATGACACCGCCTACGACATGACCAAACAGGAAAAGCTGAACAAGGCTGTTGTTATCCTTTACGGAGTAAAGATAGACGGATACTACAAGGCGATCGCATACAAGAACGGCTACTGCTACTCCTTCGTATTCTCAACTCCCCAGACAAGGGCAGAGATAGAGGCTTATGTAAAGGCCGTGACCAATTAAGATAACAGCCGCGGCATCGCAGCGGCTGTCCTGATCTTTCTGTCATAATACGTCGGTGTGAATGAGATCAGCCCTTTACACTTCCGGCAGAGATACCGTCTATGAACTGATCCTGTGCGCAGAAGAAAACTACAAGCTGAGGTATAATGGATATTACCGATACAGCAAGTACACGGTTCCACTCAAAGCCAGTATCGGCATCCATTGACAGCTTTACAAATATCGTAGCAGGATATCTTTCAACTGTCTTTACATAGAGCAGAGGACCCATGAAGTCGTTTGATGACCACATGAACTGGAACAGTGCGCAGCTCACCATTGCGGGCTTGAGCATAGGGCAGATAACGTGCCACAGAGTCTGGATGGAGTTGCATCCGTCAATGGTGGCAGCCTCATCGAGTTCCTTGGGGATATTGCGCAAAAACTGTATCATCATGAAGACGAAGTAGGTATCGAACGCAAAGAGAGAAGGGATCACGAGAGGAAGATATATCTTGGAGTCTATCCATCCGAAATTGTTGTAGAGGATGTACTGAGGTACATTCATTACAACGTTGGGAAGGAACAGTGTAGACATGAGCACCGCAAAGAGCACATTCTTGCCCACAAAGTTGAAGCGACCGAATCCGTATGCGGTGATGGTACAGGAAACCACAGTGAAGAGCACCTTGGGGATAACATAGGAATAGGTGTTGAGCATGGCTTTGAGAAGGTTTATCTTTCCGCCGTAGTCATTCATGGAATTCCTGTAGCCGTCAAGGGAAGGATGTGCGGTGAAGGGGGTCATATTTGTGAATATTTCCTGATTTGTCTTGAAAGTGGCACCGACCATCCATATGAGAGGATATACCATAATAAAGCCCACTATTATCAGTATGGCATATTTGAGTATGGTGCCGATCTGCTTTTTTGAATGTTCGCCCATAAATCTTACCTCTCGTCGCCGTAGTATACCCAGTACTTCTGGCTGATAAATGCGATAAGGCTAAGTACCATGACAATGATGAACAGTACCCAGGCCATTGCACTTGCCATACCCATTTCATAGCTCTTGAACGCTCTGTTGTAGATGAGCAGGGAGAAGAGCGTGGTAGCATTTCTGGGCCCGCCCTGTGTGATGATATAAGGGCCGTTGAATTCCTGGAATGCCTGACAAAGCTGAGTTACAAGGTTATAGAATATTATCGGAGTTATCATCGGTACGGTGATGGACCAGAACTGCCTTATCTTGCTTGCGCCGTCGATGGTGGCTGCCTCGTAAAGGTCAGCAGGCACACCCTTGAGTGCTGCAAGGAACAGTACCATCGCCGAACCGAACTGCCATACTCTGAGCAGTGAGATGATGAAAAGTGCATACTTCGGATCAGCAAGCCAGTTCACTCCATCACCGCCGAAAAATCTGATGACTGCGTTGATAAGGCCTTCATCACGGAAGAGTGCTTTCCACAGAACTGCGATAGCAACAGAACCGCCGAGTATGGAGGGGATATAGTAGGCTGTCCTGAAGAAATTCACACCCTTGATCTTGTAATTGAGAATGTATGCGATAAAGAGCGCAAAGGCGAGTTTCAGGGGGACCGTAATGAACGCATATCTGAACGTGATGCCCAGCGAATTCATGATCTTCTTATCCGAAAAGATCTCACTGTAATTCATAAATCCCCATTTGGTGATCTCAGGCTTGAACAGCTCAAAATCAGAGAATGAGTACACCAACGATGATAAGAAAGGATATAATCTGAATACCAGAAATCCCACAAGCCAGAGAAGAATGAACATCGCACCGTAATTTCTTCTCCAGAAGAGCTGCAGGCTCCCCGATCGTTTGCCTATCAATTTCTCAGTCATATAGACCTCCGCTCAATAATAGTTTCTGTGCATAAGCCATCATAAAGGGTCCTACGCCTTTGGGATCGTCCGAGACTATCTTTTCGGAAAGATAGTACTCAACACTTCCGTCACGCTTGTCACCGGGGCCCAGACCCGCTACCCAGCATATGTCCGTCAGATGCTCACCGTCATCTGACCTGCGCAGCTTATCCTTTACCAGATCATCAAAAATATCCGTTCCAAGTCCCGCATATTTCTCACGGCTTATCACATCAAGTCTTGCGGCCTTCATGACAGCGTATGCCACCATTGCAGACCCTGATGTTTCAGTATAGTTGCCGCTGACGTCGCTCCTGTCAATCACCTGGAAGAACAGTCCCGACTTGGGATCCCTGTATTCAAGTATACCGAACAGCGCCTCACGGAACTGATCGCACATTTCACGGTAATACTCATACATTTCCTCGGACATGACGTCTATCACATCTATCATAGCCATGAGATACCATCCCATGGATCTCAGCCAGAAATTCGGAGATAAGCCCGTTTCCTTGTCAGCCCAGGGCTGAACCCTTGCCTCGTCGTATCCGTGATAGGAGAGCTTTTTCTCCTTATTGAACATGATCCGTCTTACGTTGCGGAATTGGGAACGGATATCGTTGTAGTTTTGCTTGCCGTTATATTTCGTCTCGTATTCCATGTAGAAAGGCTGAGCCATATACAGACCGTCGAGCCATACCTGATCGGGATAGATGGCCTTATGGAAGAAATTGCCTTCCTTTGTCCTTGGCTGCTGACGGAGATCGTTTATCAGGTAATCGACAGCCTTGCGGTATTTTTCGATGCCTGTCTTTTCATATGCAAGGAAAAGGACTTTGCCTGCATTGAATCCGTCTATATTGTGCTTGCCGACTTCATAGTTGGTGATGACACCGTTCTCGTCGATAAGCTTATCAAGATAGCCTAATATGAAATCGAGGTATTTTTCATCTTTAGTAGCGAGGTAAAGCTGCTGACATCCCATAAGGACACAGCCATCCTCATAATTCCAGTAATCCTTGTAATTGCGGTAATTGTCAAGGAAGTCTGCTATGTATGTTTCAACCGACATGCGATCACCTCAAAAGAATATGTGCCGTAACAGGGCATAGAATGTCCTGCCGTGCCGCTAAGCACGGCAGGAAAACATATCTTTATCAGCCGTTGAGAACAGCAGTGATGCCGTCATAGAGTATCTGTGCAGCTTCCTGGGAATCATATTCCTTGTAGGAAAGACCGCCGATAGCATCATAGTATACACCATCGGGATTGTTCTTGAGCTTGGCATCCTCAAACTTGGAGTCAAGACCGAAGGATACCCATGCAAGTACCTTGCCGTTAGCCTCGGAAACCTTTTCGTTGAGAAGTCCCTGGTCGGTGCATACCTTGAACGCATTGGCAGAAAGAGGTATGCCTCTCTCGGATGCCATTATTGCGGCACCCTCATCATCATTGAGAAGGTAGTTGAGAAGATCTGCGCTCTCGTTGGGATAAGGTGTGTTCTCGGATATAGCGAATGCGAGAGATACCTTGGAGAAGCCGCCCTTGCTGGTGCCCATATCGTTGAAGTAATCGCCGACTACGAACTCCTGACCTTCTTCGAGTGCGGAACCGAACTTTGAAGCGGAGGAATCCCACTCAAATATGCCTGCATAGGTGCCGTTCATCCACTTGGGGTTCTTGTCAAGGGAATCAGCGCCGTCGCCTGCGAGAGTCTGAATGGAGGGTATAACGTGCTTGTCTTCGAGTTCCTGGAGGAAATCAAGGCCGTCCTTGATCTCGTCAACTGTGTAATTGAGTGTGTTGTTCTCTACCCATGCCTTTCCGTACTTGGACTCAAGGAAGTATACCATGAGGATCATTCTGTCATACTCACCTGCTGCCAGAGGATAATACTCATCACCGAGTACATCCTTGAATGTCTGACCTGCTGCATAGAGTTCCTCAAGGGAGGTAGGTGTAGAGATGCCTGCTTTATCAAATGTGCTCTTATTCCAATAGAAGATACGGCCTGTCATGGAAACAGGGATCGCCTGAAGCTCGCCTGCCAGTGTGCAGGTGCTGAGAGCTGACTCGGAGTACTGAGTAAGATCAAAGTGATCGGACACCTTGTTCATATCCAGGAAAACGCTGCCGTCTGCGGAATAGCTCTCGATCCAGTTCCAGTTTATCTGGTTAACATCAGGTGCGGTGCCTGCATAGAAGGAAGTTGCCATTGCATCTTCCCAGCCGCTCCATGCGCCGAACTGAACATCCACCTTGATGTTGGGGTTCTTTGCCATGAAAGCGTCAACAGCCTTCTGTGTAGCCTCGTGACGGGAGTCGCCGCCCCACCATGAGATAGTAAGATTTACCTGTCCGTCTGCCGCAGGAGCAGCAGTTTCCGCAGTGTCACCGCCCTCGGCAGGAGCAGCCTCGGTAGCAGCGGTATCAGCCGCAGTAGTGGATGCGGGTGTGGATGTGGATGTTCCGCCGCAGGCGGAAAGAGCTGCACACATGGTCAGAGCCATAATGCCTGCTGTTGCCTTGGTTATCTTCTTCATTTTTCATTTCTCCTAACTGTGATGTTTCAGAATGTATGTTGCATTGTATGTCGCTTTATGATAATGAGACAGGCTCAGCATATGGTGTGTTTTGGTCGCCTTGTCTGCCTCACGATCACTTACTGAGGCTGCTTGCCTATATAGGCAAGGATGCCGCCGTCAACGTAGAGGATGTGACCGTTGACAAAGTTGGATGCATCAGATGCAAGGAATACTGCGGGACCTCCCAGATCATCAGCATCGCCCCACCTTGCGGCAGGAGTCTTGGCAATGATGAATGAGTCAAAGGGATGACGTGACCCGTCCGGCTGACGCTCTCTGAGGGGAGCTGTCTGAGGTGTGGCAATATAGCCGGGTCCTATGCCGTTGCACTGGATGTTGTACTCGCCGTACTCGGATGCTATGTTTCGGGTGAGCATCTTCAGACCGCCCTTGGCAGCCGCATAAGCGGAGACCGTTTCACGTCCGAGTTCGCTCATCATGGAGCAGATGTTGATGATCTTTCCGTGTCCGAGCTTTATCATCTGAGGGATGACTGCCTTGGATACGATAAAAGGAGCATTGAGGTCCACATCTATGACCTGTCTGAACTCAGCGGCAGACATATCGCACATGGGTATGCGCTTGATTATGCCTGCATTGTTTACCAGGATATCGATCTTTCCGGTCTCGGCAATGATCTTCTCTACGGTCTTGTTCACCTGATCCTCATCGGTCACATCGCAAACATAGCCCAGAGCATCTATCCCGTTCTCCTTGTAAGCTGCAAGTCCCTTATCCACAAGTTCCTGCTTGATGTCATTGAATACGATCCTTGCCCCGGCTGCGTGCATGGCCTTTGCGATAGCAAAGCCTATACCGTAAGACGCACCGGTAATAAAGGCAACCTTTCCCTCCAGGGAAAACTGATCCATACTTCCTCCTATCTGAGATCCTTCATCTCAACTGCGTCCATGTCGTCAAATGCCTGATTTTCTCCTGCCATTCCCCAGATAAATGTATAGGAATGTGTTCCCGATGCACTGTGAATAGACCAGCTCGGTGAGATGACAGCCTCTTCATTTCGCATAACAAGATGTCTTGTTTCGTTGGGCTCTCCTATGTAGTGGAAGACGACCGCATCGTCGGGCACCTCAAAGTAGAGGTATACTTCCATGCGCCTGTCGTGGGTATGACAGGGCATAGTGTTCCATACGCTGCCGGGCTTGAGTGCAGTCATGCCCATTACGAGCTGACAGCTCTCCACCTGACCCGGGAGTATGTACTTATTGATCACACGATGATTGGAATCCTCCAGACTGCCGCATTCCACCTTATTCTCAGGCTTTATGCTGTCAAGAGTGATAAGCACCGTGGGATAAGACTTGTGAGCAGGCGTACTGTTGAAATAGAAGCGGGAAGGCCTGGACTTATCCGCACTTGCGAATACAATGTCCTTCGCACCCATTCCTATATACATACCGTCCTTATAGTCAAGGTCATAAACCTTGCCGTCAACGGTCACAGTGCCCTTGCCGCCGATGTTGATGATGCCCATCTCACGTCTTTGCAGGAAATACTCTGCACGGATCTCCTCTCCTGCTGTGAGCACGAGGGGCTTTGTAACAGGCACAGCCGCACCTACGATCATACGGTCAACATGGCTGTATACAGTCTTTATCTGATCTGCCTCAAACAGATCCTGTATCAGAAACTCCTCACGGAGTCTCGAAGTGTCATATGTCTTAACGTCACGGGGTGACGCTGCAGTTCTCAGTTCCATAAACGCTCCTTATCTCTGTACTCTTCCCGAGGCATCGCCCTTTGCAAGGGTCTCTACTTCCTTGCGTGTAACAAGGTTGAAATCACCGGGGATCGTATGCTTGAGAGCAGATGCAGCAACAGCAAATTCAAGTGCATCCTTCATATCCAGTCCGTCGAGCAGACCGCAGATAACACCGCCCGCAAAGGAGTCGCCGCCGCCTACACGGTCAACGATAGGCTTGATGCTGTACTCTCTTGAATGATAGAATTCCTTGGTCTCGGCACTGTAAATGCAGGCAGACCATCCGTTATCCGATGCGGAATGAGAAACTCTGAGAGAGGAGATGCAGTACTTGCATCCGAACTGATCCACCATCTGGGAGAATATATCCTTGTATCCGCCGAGTTCAAGATCGCCGCTCACAACATCCGTATTGCCGGGCTTCATCCCGAGGACCTTCTCTGCATCCTCTTCATTGCCGATTATCACGTCAACATACTTCATGAGAGGCTTCATCACGCTCTGAGCCTTCTCCTCGCTCCACAGCTTCTTGCGGAAGTTGAGGTCACAGGAAACAGTCACGCCGTGAGCCTTTGCAGCCTTGAGAGCCTTTTCCGTGAGCTTTGCGGCACTGTCGGAAACTGCGGGAGTGATGCCCGTAAAGTGGAACCAGTCCGCACCCTCGAAAATCTTGTCAAAGTCAAAATCAGCCTCGGTAGCAGTAGATATCGAAGAATGTGCTCTGTCGTACACTACCTTTGAAGGACGCATAGCCGAACCCGATTCAAGGAAGTAAATGCCGAGCCTTTCGCCTGTACGGGCAATATTCTTTGTGCAGACGCCGTATTTGCGAAGTGCGGCTACTGCGCAGTCACCTATCTCGTTTGCGGGAACAGCTGTTACAAATTCAGCATCGTGACCGTAATTTGCAAGTGATACCGCAACGTTTGCCTCGCCGCCTCCGTAATTGATGTCAAATTCATCTGCCTGAATGAACTTCTCGTTTCCCGGAGTAGAAAGCCTGAGCATTATCTCTCCGAATGTGACCACCTTTGCCATTTTCATCGATCCTTTCTATGGATGTGTTGAGTTTAAGACCTTGCAGGGAACAGGATGACCGAGCGTTTCACCCTTTCATGTCCCCTTATTCCCTTCTTACTGAAGGAAAAGCCGCCCGCCCCGACCCTGCGGAGCAGGCGGTCAGAGTATGTCATCTTTGAACGAGGTGAAGTGCAAAGCCCGAATACTCGCCCTTCACATATATAGCCTTGAGCTTGCCCTTTGCGTCATACTTTGCTGTATCGTAGTCAAACTCCACTCCCTGCATCTCCAGATGGAACACCGCACGCTCAACAAAGTTGGTGCCGACTGCGATATGTCCGTGAGTGCCGAGATAGGGAGATTTCATTATCTCTATGCCCTTGCCTGCAAATACGGAAGAGTTCCCGTTCTTGGATGCAAATCCGAAGAGCTTCTCAAATGCGGATGCAGTGGAAAGAGCCTTATCCTCGCTCTCTTCATTTATCCCGACGTGCTCCACTGCAAAGCCGAGCATCTTAGCCACCGCTTCTTTGGTGAGCGCCGTGATCTTGTCAAACTCCCCTGCTGCCACAAGGTCTTTCTTCACCATCCATGAACCGCCGCAGGCGATTATCTTGCCGAATGAAAGGTACTGATTGAGGTTGTCCGCATTTATACCGCCTGTGGGCATGAACTTCACTGCGGTATAGGGAGCGCTCATCGCCTTTATCATCGCCAGTCCTCCGGCAGCCTCTGCCGGGAAGAACTTGACAGTGGTAAGGCCGAGTTCAAGTGCAGCCTCTATATCAGACGGACTTGATGTACCCGGAACTATGGGGTATCCCTTTTCGATGCAGTGACGCACCACATTGGGATTGAGTCCGGGCGAAACGATAAACTTCGCACCTGCTGCCACTGCCCTGTCAGCCTGTTCGGTAGTGAGGACAGTTCCTGCACCTACGAGCATATCAGGGAACTTTTCAGACATTATCCTGATGCTGTCCTCTGCGGCAGCCGTTCTGAACGTGACCTCCGCACAGGGAAGCCCGCCGTCGCAAAGCGCCTTTGCAAGAGGCTCCGCATCCTTCTTGTCGTCAAGTGCAATGACAGGCACGATGCCTATCTTAGAGATCTTTTCAAGTACATCCATTATAAAGTGACTCCCTTCTTGAATATCGCCATATCATGAAATGCAGCGACTTCACTTCTTACCTTTTTCCCCGAGGCAACATCCAACACAGTATTGAAGAATACCTGCGCCAGATCGTCGATGGTCTTATCCTCGGCGATCACCCCTGCATTGAAATCTATCCACTTGCTTTTCTTCCCCGCAAGTGCAGAATTGCTCGATATCTTCATAGTAGGCACGGGACATGCAAACGGTGTGCCTCTGCCCGTCGTAAACAGCACGATATGAGCGCCTGCCGAAGCAAGGGCAGTAGCCGCCACAAGATCGTTCCCCGGTGCAGACAGGAGATTGAGTCCCTTCTCCTGTACTCTGTCTCCGTAAGCAAGTACGCCGTTGACAGGTGATGTACCCGACTTCTGTGTGCATCCGAGGGACTTGTCCTCAAGTGTGGATATGCCGCCCGCCTTGTTTCCCGGAGAGGGATTCTCATATATGGGCTGTCCCGATGAAGAAAAATACGATTTGAAATCATTTATCATACATACTGTACGGTCAAACGTTTCCTTGTCCTTGCATCTGTCCATAAGTATGGTCTCCGCACCGAACATTTCGGGTACTTCCGTAAGAATGGTAGTACCGCCCTGTGCGGCAAGAAAATCGGAAAATCTTCCCACAAGAGGATTGGCAGTCAGTCCCGAGAAACCGTCCGAGCCTCCGCATTTGAGTCCGACTATCAGCTTGTCCGCTGATATCTTCTCACGCCTGAAGCCCTTTGCGTATCCTGCAAGCTCTTCAAGGAGCTTCATTCCCTCCTCGATCTCATCTTCCATATCCTGACAGTTAAGGAACCTGATCCTTGGGCTGTCGGTATCTCCTATGTAATCCTTCAGGACCCCGATGCTGCTGTTCTCACAGCCAAGCCCCACCACAAGCACTGCCGCTGCGTTGGGATGGCAGATAAGATCGGAAAGTACCTTTCTTGTGTTCTCCTGATCGTCGCCAAGCTGTGAGCATCCGTAGGGATGAGTAAATGCTATGATGTCCTCCAGGGAACCGCCGATAAGCGAAGATGCCTTCTTTTCAAGAGTGCGGACGATACCGTTTACGCAGCCGACCGTGGGGATTATCCATATCTCATTGCGGACGCCCACCTTGCCGTCAGGTCTGTTGTACCCCATGAAGTAAGCCTGGGTTTCAGCAGACCTTGCCTGTGCGGGAACGGGATCGTAAGTGTATTCGAGCAGTCCCGAAAGTGCTGTCTGTATATTATGTATATGCACCCATTCGCCGGTGCCTATATCAGCCTTTGCCCGGCCGATTCGATATCCGTATTTTATAATGTCCTCCCCTGACTTCACGGGAGAGATACATATCTTGTGTCCTGCAGGGATGTCCTGCACAGCAGTGACAGTCACACCGCTTATATCCACCGTATCGCCCTTTGTTATCGGCGTCAGTGCGACAGCCACATTGTCATTGTCATTTATCCTGATGACCTGCATAGCCGCTCCTTATGAAACTTTTCTGACAGCATTTCTCATGCCCTCAGTCCGTATCATCTCAAGCATCATGCCGACCACCGGCTCAAGTCCCGGTCTTTCGCTCAGATCCTCGCCCCAGAACGCCTTGTTTGAAAGCACCTCATGAGTAAGGTCATCAGTCGATCTGCCCGAATTTGCAGCAAAGAAATCGATCACCGAATTATCATCACGGATCTCATATTCCTCGCCGTCCCTGTGTCCTATCAGGACACCATCCCTTATCTCGCTGCCGTTGTAGAATGCGATCAGAGCGGCAAGAGAGAATGCAAGATGATTGGGAACACGATGTGTAGTCTCCATATATTTGGTAAGTGAAGGCATACACCTTGCACGCCACTTAGAAACGGAGTTGAGTGAAATGGAGAGCAGTGCGTGCTTTATGAAGGGATTTCTGAAACGGTCGATAACGGAATTTGCGAAATCCACAAGATCCGACTTAGGAAGGTCAAGAGTAGGTATGACCTCATCAAATATGGTCTTGTACATGAAGTCGTATATATCCTTGTCGTCCATCGACTGACCTACATAGTCATTTCCCGCAAGGAAGGAAGCCAGCACGAACGAGGTGTGAGCACCGTTGAGTATGCGGACCTTGCGCTGCTTGTAAGGCTTGTGGTCGTTTGTGAATATAACGGGAAGTCCTGCCTTATCAAAGGGAAGTTCACCGCTTATGTCCTTATCGGATTCTATCACCCAAAGTGCAAAAGGTTCGCCTGTAACGAGGAGCTTGTCCTCATAGCCGAATCCCTTGTATATATCGTCAGCCTCATCACGAGGAAATCCCGTAACGATCCTGTCTACCAGCGTAGAAGTAAATACGCAGGCCTTGTCGATCCAGTCGGAGAAAGCATCTTCCAGCTTCCACAGCGAAATGAAGGACTTTACGCATTTTTTGAGATTTTTTCCGTTGTCGTCGATAAGTTCAACAGGAAGGATCACAAGCCCCTTTTCGCAGTCACCGCCAAAGTACTTGTATCTTTCATAAAGGAACTTTGTCAGCTTTCCGGGATAGGTCTCCGGAGGACATGAATCGAACTTGTCGTTCTCATTATATACGATGCCCGCCTCGGTAGTATTGGAGATCACGAAGCGAAGGGTATCGAGCTTTGCAAGATCGGAATATTCCTTGTAGTCCTCGCTGCAGCCGTATACGCTGTCAACAGATGTAACTACTCTTTTTATTATCTTCTCTTCACCCTTGTCAAGACCTCTGAGATATACCGTGTATATGCAGTCCTGCTCTCTGAACCTGTCAAGATCTCCGTGAGGGATGGGCTTTACTATGGCAATGCTGCCGTTGAAGTCCGTCTTCTCATTAAGGATGTCTATCATATAGTCCACAAAGGCCCTCAGGAAGTTGCCCTCCCCGAACTGTACCGCCCTTATGGGGCGCTTTGTCTTCGTTATCCCGGTATTGTTCACATTTTCCACTTCTGATGTAACTCCTTTACAGCGGTGTTGTTAGGATGCAGGAGAAACCGCAGATGCGGATGCATCTTTGGTTTGTCCCTACATTCTGTGTACAAGTATGGAGCGTATGTAACGGTTTCCTGTAACCGCTTACATGGATATTATATCAATCCGCAATTAAATTGTCAAGTGAATTTGTGCGATTTTGTACGAAAAATCAATAAAATAATATTTCTTTGTGCATATTTCACAAATTTGCATTTTAGGTGTTGATTTTAGGAAACTTGTCGTGTATAATATAACCTGTAAACCGACTGTATGCGGTTACACAAATCGATACATCCGCATATTCATGCCGATGTATGAGGTTACATCCGCTCGGATCGAAGTGAAAGGAGGACTGTCTCATGAATATATATGACATATCCAAGAAGACAGGCTTTTCCACGGCTACGATCTCAAGGGTGATAAATGGCAGCGCCAGTGTCAGTGACAAGACCAGGGAGAAGATACTCGCCGTTATCGATGAATACGGTTACACTCCGAATGTATTCGCACGGGGGCTGGGTCTTAATACCATGAAGACCATCGGCATAATGTGTACCGACTCATCAGACAGATATATCGCTCAGGCAGTCTACTACCTTGAGGAGTCTCTGCGAAAGGCAGGCTATGATCTCATACTGTGCTGTACAGGCCACGATTACCACATCAAGGTCAAGCAGATGAAGCTCATCCTTTCCAAAAGGGTGGATGCAGTCATCCTTGTAGGTTCTTCCTATGTTGAGGAGACCGACGAGATGAATGCGTATATCCTTGAAGCAGCAGGCACCGTCCCCGTCATGATGATAAACGGTATCCTCAATGCTCCCAATATATACTGCACTGTCTGCGATGACTACTCCGCCATATACGAAGTCACCGACAAGCTCCTTTCATCGGGCCGCACGAAGCCTGTATATCTCTGCAACTCTTCATCATACAGCGCAAAGCAGAAGATAAAGGGGTACAAGGACGCTCTGAAGCTTCACGGCATCGATCAGGCAGACAAGCACATACTGACCATCAGCCCTGCTGTCAAGGTGGGATTTGTGAATGTGGTGCGTGACACCCTGCTTGAATGCGGAATTGACTTTGACTGTGTCGTTGCATCTGAGGATATGCTCGCCATGGGAGCCGTAAAGTATGCCAAGGCAAAGGGGCTGAAAATACCCGAGGAGCTCTCTGTAACGGGGTATAACAATTTTGACCTCTGCGAATGCAGCGAACCCGAACTTACATCCGTTGACAACAAAGTCGAAGCCGTCTGCGAGAAATGCGTTTCATCCCTCATGCAGATATTCTCCGACCAGGCGAGATCAGTACCCAAGCAGACAGTTTATTCATGCGAGATAGTTAAACGTGGTACTACCATGTTTTGATATAGGTCTATTCATGTTTCTAACAGAAAGAGGATCATTATGAAAAGCTTTATGGATAAGGATTTCATGCTTTCCACCGAAACCGCTTCCAAGCTGTTTCACAACTACGCTGAAAAGATGCCCATCATCGACTATCACTGTCACATCGACCCCAAGGAGATAGCACAGGACAGGCAGTTTGAGAGCATCACACAGGTATGGCTGGGCGGCGACCACTACAAGTGGAGGCTCATGCGCTCCGCAGGCGTGGATGAGAAATACATCACAGGGGATGCGACAGAGCGTGAGAAGTTCCAGAAATGGGCTGAGACCATTTCCCGTGCCATCGGCAATCCTCTCTATCACTGGAGCCATCTGGAGCTTCAGCGTTATTTCGGCTACAACAAGCCCCTGAACGGCGACACCGCAGAGGAAGTATGGCAGCTTGCAAATGAAAAGCTGCGCTCTCCCGAAATGTCCGTTCGCAACCTTATCCGCAAATCGGGAGTGGCTGTCATCTGCACCACCGATGATCCCGTTGACAGCCTGGAATGGCACAAGCTCATAGCCGAGGACGACTCATTTGAAGTCAAGGTGCTCCCCGCATGGAGACCCGACAAGGCTATGAATATCGAGAAGCCCGATTATGCCGATTATATATCCAAGCTCCGGTACGTCAGCGGCATGGCTGTCTCATCATGGGATGACCTGAAAGCAGCCCTCGTCAAGAGAATGGAATTCTTCGCATCCATGGGATGCAAAGTCTCCGATCACGCATGGGAATTTCCCTACTACTCCCCCGTCAGCGACGATGAGGCAGATGCCATATTCAGGAAAAAGCTCTCCGGCAAAGATGTCACCGAAGAGGAGAAGATCAGCTTCAAGACCGCATTCATGCTCTTCATGGGCAGGATGTATCACAAGATGGGTTGGGCTATGCAGCTGCATATCGGTGCTAAGCGTGACAACAATACTCTCATGTTCAACAAGCTCGGACCCGATACAGGCTATGACAGCATAAACACTTACACCTCCTCCGCAGATCTGGCAGACTTCCTCAATGCTCTGGAGATCACGTCGGAGCTTCCCAAGACTATCATATACTCCCTCAATCCTCATGACAACCAGGCAATAGACACCATACTCGGCTGCTTCCAGTCCTCCGAGGCTGTCTGCAAGGTACAGCACGGCAGTGCATGGTGGTTCAACGATCACGAGATCGGCATGAAGGAGCAGCTCCGCTCCCTCGCAAATCTCGGTTATCTTGCAGGATTTGTGGGTATGCTCACAGACTCCCGCTCCTTCCTCTCCTATCCCCGTCACGAATATTTCAGACGTATCCTCTGCGATGTATTCGGCGCTTGGGTTGAAGAAGGGAAATTCCCTGCGGATATGCAGACTCTCGGCAGCATAGTAGAGGACATCTCCTACAACAATGCCAAGAACTACTTCGGATTTTGATTATCTGCAAGATCCGCCCCAACTAACGCTTTTATCTTATTTATGATTCCCCTCAACGGCAGATCCTCTCCTTCAGGAGAGGGTTTGCACTTTATTCAGGTGATTATGATAACAGTAGATATCAATTCGGATAACGGATACAAAAGCATACAGCAGGCAGCAGATGCGGCGCAGGAAGGCGAGACCGTCTATATCAGAAGCGGCATATACCATGAACAGGCACACATCCGAAAGCCCCTCACCCTCATTGGAGAAGATGCCCGCACCACTGTCATCACGGGCGGGCTCTGCGGCTTTATGAAGTATCGGGGTGGAAAGCTCGGCACCTTCCGCTCCTATTCCTGCCTCATCTTTTCCGATAACGTCCGCATGGAGAATATCACCGTGGAGAACACCGCAGGATGGGGCGATACCGTGGGACAAGCCATCGCACTATATGCCGAGGGTGACGGTCTCATATTCAAAAACTGCCGCTTCATCGGCAGACAGGACACCCTCTTTACAGGCCCCCTCCCGTATAAGGAAATAGAAAAGGGCGGCTTTGCAGGGCCTACCGAAACTGCCCCCCGCCGCTCTGTCCGCCAGACCTATGAGAACTGCTATATCGAAGGTGACGTTGACTTTATCTTCGGCTCCGCCAATGCAAATTTCATCAGATGTCATATCCACTCCCTTGACAGAGGCCTCCCCGTCAACGGATATGTCACCGCCCCCTCCACCTATGAAGGGGAAGAAGGTTACATCTTCGACCGTTGTGTTTTCACAGGCGACTGCGCCGACGGCTCCGTCTATCTTGCACGGCCATGGCGTGACCACGCATGCGCCTCATTCATCGAGTGTGAACTTGGCAGGCACATCTCCCCTGCCCTCGTACACGACTGGGGCAAGCCCCGTACACACCTTACATCACACTTTGACTTCATCCGCTGTCACGGCGGCGCTGTAACAACCATGCAGGAACGTCTGCCCTGCATACACATCGAATGATACATCACACACAAAATGACCGCACGGTACATCATACCATGCGGTCATTTCTGGAGCTGGCAACGGGACTCGAACCTGCGACCTGCGCATTACGAATGCGCTGCTCTACCAACTGAGCTATGCCAGCTTCTTATGCATCAACTAATACATTATACCATATCAGATCGAAATTGTCAAGAGTTTTTTTTAATTTCGTTCGCCCAATTTGTTTTCTGTCTGTCCCATATGCGGCAGATACGCCCGAAAACCGATTTCTGCGGTCTTCGGGCGAAAGCACTGTTGCTCATTCACCAAAGTTTTTTCACAGACGGGCAGTGCATATCCTTGTACGCAGCACGCAGCTCCACAAAGCAGCCGCACTGCAGGCAGCTTCCCGAAGAAAGGTCATCACAGCCTTCACATATCCTGAGACGTTCCCTGTACTCATCCTCACAGGTGCGTTCATCATCATCTATGAGAGATATCCTGATCTGAACGCTTTCATACATCTTCATGGGGTCGTATGAGGACAAAAGGCATCTTTTGCAGGGAGTCACCTGGCGCTGACCTCAACTACGGAGCAGGGAGGGAGCTTCATGGAGATCTTCCCGTCCCTGACCGCTGCCGTAAAGGGGATGATCTTCACATTGTCGGGCGCATCAAAATCATTGTGCGCATGGACTTCATTGGTGAGTATCCTTCCGCTGACAGTACCTATCTCCATTCCGTGTACAGAGCAGGTGATGTCCGCAGATTCAGCAAGTGAGCAGTTGCCTGCGGTTATCGTCAGAACGCCGTCCTTTACGGAAGCGGATGATGTTATCATAGGTACATCCTTCTTGCCGCCGATATTCTCATTCTGACAGCAGCAGTACACAGCATCACCGTTCTGATGCTCCTTGAACAGATCAAACACATGATAAGTCGGAGTCTTTATCATCTTTTCACCCTCGGTCAGGATGAGCGCCTGAAGCACATTGACCGCCTGGGCTATGTTTGCCATCTTCACTCTCTCTGAATGGCGGTTGAAGATGTTGAGGGAAATAGCCGCTACAATGGCATCACGCATAGTGTTCTGCTGATAGAGAAATCCGGGGTTGGTGCCGGGCTCCACATCGAACCATGTGCCCCACTCATCAACTATCAGAGCCACCTCGCCCTTCGGGTCATACCTGTCCATGATCTGCGAGTGACGTGTAATGAGTTCGTCCGTGAAGTTGACGGTGCCGAGAAGTTCAAGATACTCATTCTCGTCAAACTCAAGCGCAGAACCCTTGTTGTTCCAGTCGGGAACGGAATAGAAGTGCAGGGAGATGCCCTTTGCCGTCCAGCCCGCAGGGGTCTTCAGCCCCTTCATCATGCCCTCTGTCCAGTCATAATCCGAGCCGCTCGGACCGCAGGCTATCTTGTACAGATGATTGCCGCTGTGATCCTTGCAGAAGGTCTGGAACTGCTTGTACAGGCTGCAATAGTGATCTACCGACATATTTCCGCCGCAGCCCCAGTTCTCATTGCCTATGCCCAGGTATTTGAGTTTCCAGGGCTCTTCACGGCCGTTCTGACGTCTTTCGTCCGCAGCAGGGGAAACGTTTCCCGAAGTGATGTACTCCACCCATTCCGACAGTTCCTGAACAGTACCGCTGCCCACATTTCCGGAAATGTAGGGCTCGCATCCCACCAGATCGCAGAACTCCATGAACTCATGTGTACCGAAGCTGTTATCCTCGGTAACACCGCCCCAGTTGGTGTTTATCATCTTCTTTCGGGAAGCCTTCTCCCCTATGCCGTCACGCCAGTGATACTCATCGGCAAAGCATCCGCCCGGCCAGCGGATAACAGGCATCTTTATGTTGCGAAATGCCTCAACCACGTCATTCCTTATGCCGTGAGTATTGGGTATGGGAGAATCCTCCCCCACATAAATGCCGTTATAGATACATCTGCCGAGATGTTCGGAGAAATGGCCGTATATCTCAGGATTGATATGACCGATAACGTCTTCTGTATTGATAAGCATATCAAATGTTCTCATACATACCTCCATCATGTTTATCGGATGCTGCGGGAGCGCATCTTACCAAATAGGTTTATCCCTGCTTTCGGAAAAGCACAAATCGCAAGCCTGCCGTTATCCTGCAGGGAGCATTTTCCTTGATTATAGCACAGCGGGAAATGCAAAACAATAGCCTATTGTGTCATGATATACTGATTTATTGTGCTTTTGCCTTCGGATGAGGGAGCAGACAGCGGCGGCGGTACTCTCCGCCCCTCACGCAAAGAAACTGCATAAAGGAACATTAAAGCAAAATGAGCAGACCCTGCGGCGTTTGTTCATCAGTACAGAGGGCTGTGTACTGACTGCAAGAGCCGCTATCGGCGGGCTGTATTTGGTCTTTATTTATTATACCACATTTCAATGTACCTGTCAAGAGGGAATTTAAAAATTCCTCAAAAAAGCACCTGAAAAGAAAGGCACTCACATCGGAGTGCCTTTCCGTCATCGATCATTCCTTGACTTCCAGAATTGAATAGAAAGCGGGCTTTGCCTGATATTTGCGGTCAAAGAGGAGAGGCTGCTGAGCAGACCGCCAGCTCTTGTCATCCGTAACTCCCCATACGATAAGTGCGGACACATTATCCCTGTGCTCATAAATAGCATTCATGATCCCCTTGTAGTAATCGGCCTGCGCCTGCATAAGAGAATCGCCCGACCCTGCATTGACAGTGGCATCAAGTTCCGTTATCTGGATATCAAGGCCCAGTTCCGAATACACATCCAACGCCTTGTTGTACATCGCCACGGACGGGAAAGCGTCAGGACCGCTCCTCACATCAAGATGCGACTGCATACCGATACCGTCTATGATGCCCTTTTCCTTGAAGTCCTCCGCCATATCATATATGGCGTGCATCTTCACATCCATGTACTCATTGTAGTCATTATAGTACAGCTTGCATCCGGCAGGGGCATACTTCCTTGCGAATGTGAAGGCAAGTTCGATAAATGAGTTGTCGCCGTATACCTTCACCCAGGGCGAATGCTGTTCGGAATCCTCCTCACGGCATCCGGGAAGTCTGGGCTTTCCGTCCTCGAGCCATGCCTCATTTACCACGTCGCACGCATAGAACTCTATGTCGGGATAAAGCTCCCTGAGCGTCTCAAAGTAGTTCTTGATATAGTTCTCCATTCGCTTGGTCATCTTCTCGGGAGATACCCATTCCCCTGCCATGTCATAGCCTTCCTTAAAGAACCATGTGGGTGTCTGGGAATGCCATACCAACGTATGTATGCGCATAGGCACCTTATTCTTGCTGCAGTAGCTGAGGATAGGCTTTGCACGGGAGAAGGATATCTGAGGATTTTCGTCATCCCCCGTCTCCTCCAGATATGCAAGGGTCGCATCAAGGTCGAGCACATAGTCAGGCTTCATCTCATTGCCTGCGGTCAGGCTGTCCCCGAAATGCTTCTCGGTGAGTGCCATTGTTCCCCTTGTGCTGAAATCCTTTGACACAAGTGCCGTACCTACCTTGAAATCGCCCTCAAAGTGATCGGACAGGGAAGTAAGCTCATTCTGTATGTTTGCCGAGGGAAGCATCGCCACATTGAAGTTGTCGATGAACATATCCGAAGCATCCCCTTCAAAATACACATATACATCCTTCATCTCAGGAGTATACCCTACGGATATCTGTGTGAACGACAGCCAGTCATCGCCGCTCTTCTTGGCAAGGTTCTCATAGAAGACCTCGCCGCTCTCATCGGTGTACTGCATCATCATGGAAACAGAGCCGTGCTCCCTTGTCATGACGGATGCCGTTATCACATATTCCTCATAAGGCTCACAGATCTGGTCAAGCCTTATGGCCGGACGGTTCCATGTACCGCTTGGACTGGTCGCTACCATGCACTTGCTTCCGCCCTTTGACACTTCCGATGTGATGAACAGCTGTGTATCATCGCCCTCCCTGACGGTGAATGCGGAGATATCATCATCCTCAAAGGTATAGAATGCCTTTATTGTAAGATCGGTGAGAGGGATGGTATTCTCCTCCTCGCTCTCTTCTGCGTCTGCGCTGTCCTCTTTCACATCTTCCGAAGCCTCTGCCGATGTCTCGGTAGTCTCAGCTGCCGTTTCTTCCGTCACCTGTTCGGATGCGGCGGCTGTCTGTGCCGAAGTCTGTGCATCCGACCCTGCATTTGATGTACAGGATGTTATTGTCGCCAGGCACATAAGTGCCGCAGCAGCCCTGAATATAGACGATCTTTTCTTCATATCATTTGCTCCTTGGAATTGTTTTGACTTTCAGATCAAGTCCTGCTTCCTTGATTATACCACAGCCGACGAGAAAATTCAAGTGATTTATTGAAAAAGGCATAAATTGGAAAGTCAGACATCATTTTTTGGTGAATTTGTACAAATTATATTTTTTTTTGAATTTCTCTTGACAAACAAGAGATCGGGTGATATAATCATAGTAATCCGATAGGAATTAAGGGCAAAAGTAATCGACAGAGGAAGCTGACTATGGTACACATATTCTATTCCCTTCTCAGGGCGAATTTCAGATTCGGGCGAATGTCACGATGTTGCATGTGAACAACCGCATATGACATACAGCATTACAAATAATCTGACATTTGACCGCAGTATTTGCTGCAGAAGGAGTACATCATGAGCTACAAATTTGAAACATTACAGCTTCACGTTGGACAGGAACAGGCTGACCCCGCTACCGATTCCAGAGCTGTCCCCATTTATCAGACCGCATCCTACGTTTTCCACAACAGCGCACACGCAGCCGCTCGCTTCGGACTCGCCGACCCGGGCAATATATACGGCAGACTTACCAACTCCACACAGGATGTGCTTGAAAAGCGCATCGCCGCATTAGAGGGCGGGACTGCTGCTCTTGCCGTGGCATCGGGTGCATCCGCCGTCACATATACAATACAGGCTCTTGCCTATAAGGGCGAGCATATCGTGGCACAGAAGACCATATACGGCGGCAGCTTCAACCTGCTTGCACACACTCTTCCCCAGTACGGCATAGACACCACATTTGTTGACATACATGACCATGCCGCTGTTGAAGCCGCTATACGCCCCGAGACAAAGGCTCTCTACATAGAGACTCTCGGCAACCCCAACTCTGACATCCCCGACATTGAGGCTCTTGCAGGGATAGCACACAGACACGGCATCCCCCTCGTGATAGACAACACGTTCGGCACACCTTATCTTATCAGACCTATTGAATACGGTGCTGATATCGTTATCCATTCCGCCACCAAGTTTCTCGGCGGCCACGGCACCACACTCGGCGGCATCATAGTTGACTCCGGCAATTTTGAATGGTCACCCGAAAGGTACGCACCCATAGCCGCACCCAACCCAAGCTACCACGGTGTATCCTTCACCGCAGCCGCAGGGAAGGCAGCCTTCGCAACATATATCAGGGCTATCCTCCTTCGTGACACCGGTTCCGCCATATCGCCCTTCAACGCATTCCTTCTTCTTCAGGGCGTGGAGACACTTTCTCTCAGGCTCGACAGACACATAGAGAACACAAAGAAAGTCATAGACTTCCTTTCCAAACATCCTCTCGTTGAAAAGGTGAACCACCCCTCACTTCCGGATCATCCCCAGCACGGTATCTATAACAAGTATTTCCCCGCAGGCGGCGGCTCTATCTTCACCTTTGATATAAAGGGCGGCAGAGAAGAGGCATGGAAGTTCATCGACTCACTGGAGATATTCTCACTTCTTGCGAATGTGGCAGATGTGAAGTCACTGGTGATACATCCCGCTTCCACCACCCATTCCCAGCTTTCCGAAAAGGAACTTGAAGATCAGGATATCCATCAGAACACTATAAGACTTTCCATCGGCACGGAACACATCGATGATATTATTGCAGACCTTGAAAAGGGATTTGCAGCTATAAGATAAGGAGGACTATCATGGGCATTTACAAGGGAACACTCGGACTTATCGGCAATACCCCCCTCGTTGAACTGGTCAACACAGAGAAGGAGCTCGGTCTTAAAGCCACCATTCTCGCAAAGCTCGAATACTTCAATCCCGCAGGGAGCGTCAAGGACAGGATCGCTAAGGCAATGATCGAGGACGCCGAGGAGAAAGGTCTTCTCAAGCCTGGCTCCGTCATCATCGAGCCCACTTCAGGCAACACCGGGATAGGACTTGCAGCCATCGCAGCTGCAAAGGGATACCGCATCATCATCACCATGCCCGAGACTATGAGTATCGAGCGCCGCAACATACTCAAAGCTTACGGTGCAGAGCTTGTCCTCACCGAGGGCGCAAAGGGAATGAAGGGTGCCATAGCCAAGGCAGATGAGCTTGCATCTCAGATAGAGGGCAGCTTTATCCCCGGTCAGTTCGTCAACCCCGCCAACCCTGCCGCTCACAAGGCGCACACAGGTCCCGAGATCTGGAACGATACCGACGGAAATGTTGATATCTTCGTAGCAGGTGTAGGCACAGGCGGTACTCTCACAGGCGTAGGCGAGTACCTCAAAGACAAGAAGCCCGACGTGAAGGTTGTTGCAGTAGAACCTGCAAGCTCCCCCGTCCTTTCCGAGGGCAAGGCAGGCGCACATAAGATACAGGGCATCGGCGCAGGCTTTATCCCCGAAGTCCTCAATACCGCCGTCTATGATGAAGTTATCGCCATCGCCAACGAAGATGCCTTCGAGCGTGCTAAGCTCCTTCTGAAGAAGGAAGGCATATCTGTGGGCATATCTTCCGGCGCTGCACTTCACGCTGCAATAGAACTTGCACGCCGTCCCGAGAACGAAGGAAAGGTCATCGTTGCACTTCTTCCCGACAGCGGCGACAGATACTACTCTACTCCGCTTTTCACCGAATGACAGACTTTATGCGGGATGCTTTGCGGCATCCCGCATAGTTGAACGGGGGGATACTGTTGAAGATATCGACGAAGGGAAGATATGCGCTCAGGCTGATGGCAGATCTTGCCACTTATCCCAAGGGCGAGACAGTCCCTCTCAGGGACATCGCCGAAAGACAGGATATCAGCATAAAATATCTTGAACAGATAGTGTCTGTCCTGAATAAGGCAGGGTATGTCAGAAGCATCAGGGGAAGCGGAGGCGGATACTCCCTTACAGCCGACCCGAAGGAATACACCGTAGGCATGATCCTCCGCCTGACCGAAGGGAGCCTTGCCCCGGTCTCCTGTCTTGAAACGGAAGTGAACACCTGTCCGAGAGCACAGGACTGTTCCACCCTGTTCCTGTGGGAAAAGCTCTATTCCGCCATAAATGAAGTAGTGGACAATATCACCATTGCCGACCTCGCCGATAATTCAAAGCTGTTTGACTACATCGGCTCATACTGCATATGATAAAGCCGCAGACATCACGTCTGCGGCTTTTGTTCACTAATGCGGAGAAACAGGTGTGACAGTTTTATAAAACTGACCCAAAATCGGCTGTGGGCACTGCCCGAACCTTTCATGTTACGGACACATATGCACCAGACAAGCCGGATCTATAAAACGGAGCAGCATATTTGATCTCCAAACGGCCGTGGGCACTGCCCACTATCTGTTGTCCACCTTTTCGGGATACATATCGTGCTGAGAGAGCCTGTTCCACGCAAGTTCCTCGTATTTCGTCCCGGGACGGCCGTAATTGGCATACGGGTCTATGGATATCCCTCCCCTTGGAGTGAACTTCCCCCAGACCTCGATATATTTGGGATCCATCAGCTTTATCAGATCCTTCATTATGATGTTCACGCAGTCCTCATGGAAGTCGCCGTGTTCACGGAAGGAGAACAGATACAGCTTCAGGGACTTGGACTCCACCATTTTCACATCGGGTATGTAGGAAATATATATGGACGCAAAATCAGGCTGTCCCGTAATAGGGCAAAGGGATGTGAACTCGGGGCAGTTGAATTTAACGAAATAGTCGTTCTCCGTGTGCTTGTTGTCAAATGACTCCAGCACATCGGGACAGTAGTCATTCGGATACTTTGTCGCCCCGTTCCCCAGAAGCGTCAGTTCATCCCTGTTTCTCATTTTTAACTTCCTCCAATGCTTTGATGATGGTATCCTTGTCATGGAGACCCAGCAGCTTTCTTGACATCTTCCCGTTCCTGAAAATTATGATCGTGGGATATCCTTCGATGTTATATTCATCCATCAGATCGGGACAGCTGTCACCGTCCACCCTGACAATGGAAACATTCGTCTCCAGTTCCACCCGCTCCAGAACTTTTTCCATGTCTTTGCACGGCAGACACCAGTGAGCGCAGAAATCAGCCATCACAACTTCATTCTGTTCTATCGTCTGCATCAGGTCTTCCATACCGCCTATTTCCCTGAAACTCATATTTTCACCCCGTTCATACAGTCTGTTTGAGCACAACTGTAAACTTTGTACCTATATCCTTAAAGGATGACACCTTGAAGTATCCCTCATGACGGTCAACTATCAGCTTGGCGATGGACAGCCCGAGGCCTGTGCCTCCCGATTCACGGTTGCGGGCCGGATCAGACCGATAGAACCTTTCAAAGATATGGGGGATATCCTCCGCGTCCATACCTATGCCCGTATCAGCCACCTCAAACTGAGGCTCTCCCTTTTCGCCCCGCATCACACGCAGGCTTATCTTTCCGCCGGAAGGAGTGTACTTTCCTGCGTTGTCCACAAGTATACGGGCAGCCTCCTTGAGCATGGACAGATCGCCGCTTATACTGATCTCATCCTTTATGTCGCACTGGTACTCATGTTCCTTATCTATCATGACCTGCTCATTGTATATCTCACGCATCATATCCGAAAGGGAGAACTCCGTTACGTTCATGGGCTGTCTGCCGTTATCCGAACGGGAAATGAACAGGAGCTGCTCCACGAGCTTGTTCATGTTCTCCGATTCTTTCCGTATGGCGGTGATGCCCTCATCCAGCACGCTTTCGTCCTCTTTGCCCCAGCGTGCCAGCATATCCGCATATCCCTTTATCACGGCGATGGGCGTTCGCAGTTCATGGGACGCATCAGACACGAACCGTGCCTGTGAAGCATAGCTCTCACGCATACGGTCAAGCAGCAGATTGATGCTGTCCTCTATGCTCTTCAGGTCACGGTTCCCCGTGGAGATATGGATATCCGATAAGGGATCGAGATGCTCTATCGCACTTTCGATGTCGTCAAACTGTGTATTTTTTGCCTCAGCTATCTTGCCGGCCGTTATGGCAAGCCTGTTATATGGGGAAAGTATCTTCTTGGCATTGTAATAGGCAGGGATGAATGACAGTATCCATGTCACCGTCTGTATCACGCCCATAATGCTGATAAGGTTCAGCAGCCGCTGCAAAAAATCCCCCATGGGTATGGAATGTACACCGACATGGTAAACGATGGAGCCCATCATTTCCCATGTGCCCGACAGAGTCTCATCAAAAGTGACAGACCGTGACATGGAAGGATAGATACCGCCAACGCTGATGCTTTCGGATGCTATGCACCAGCTCATCACAGAGAACACAAATATCAGCAGATCGCAGAGAAGCCAGACAAACAGTCGCTCGATCTGCTTGTTTGCGGCTATCCTGCCTGCTATTGACCGGCTGTCGTTCATATTATCCTCCGAATGATCATTCTCCTATCTTATAGCCCACGCCCCTGACGGTCTGTATGTATTTCTTCGGTGTGACCGCTTCAAGCTTCTGACGAAGATAACGTATATATACATCCACCACGTTCGTCTCGCCGAAGTAGTCGTATCCCCACACCTTTTCAAGGAGCTGTTCACGGGAAAGGACGATGGACTTGTTTTCAAGCAGCGCCTCGAGCAGACCGTATTCTTTCAGGGTGAGCTCGATGGGCGTACCGTTTACGCTGACGGTATGCTTGCCCGTATCCATCTCTATCCCCTCGTAGCTTATGATATCCGATCTGCTGACCTCGGCTGCCTGGGGTATACGCAGAAGAGCCCTTATCCTTGCGAGGAGTTCCTCGATGGCAAAGGGCTTTGTAAGATAATCATTCGCTCCCATATCAAGGCCTGACACCTTATCCATCACGGCATCACGGGCAGTGAGCATTATCACAGGGGTATTTATCCCGTCCCGCCGTATGCGCCGCAGGACTTCAAGTCCGTTGAGGCCGGGGAGCATGATATCAAGTATTATTATGTCTATCCCGCCCGCAGTGATGAGGTCTATCGCCTGTCTGCCGTCGGGACACTTCTCCACTTCATAGCCCTCATGCCTGAGTTCAAGCTCCTCATATCGGGCAAGTTGTGTATCGTCTTCTACTATCAGTATCTTTGACATATCATTCACGCACCTTTATGCTGTATCTTACACCTGCAAGCACTGTCACGACGAGTATTACCGACGCTATAAAGCGGGTAAAGACAAGCAGCAGGAGTGCCAGGATAAACGGGATATCAAAACTTCCGCCGTCATAGCTGACATTCACCTGAGAATGTATGATAACGGAAACTGCGGATATGAAGCCTTTCCATATCATACCCATGAACTCCCTGAAGCTGTCCGCATCAGAGGCTCTCTTGCCGGCAGGGATGATCTCATTTGACGTGGTCATGCCGCCGTGAGGGATCCTCCCCCGCTTTTCGAGGATGATCATCGCCTCAAGCAGATCATCACCGGCAGCATCAAGCACCTCTTGCGCCTCCTCAAACGAGATACCGCATTTATTTACGAGTATTTCTGCATTTCTAAGTCTGTCCATACGATCCCCTGTCAAAAGAATCCGTTTTCGTCTCTGCTGTACACTTCCTCCTCTTGAGGCATCTCATATGATACAGAGCCGTTCCCGTAACGCTCACTGTAATTTGCTGCTTCCTGCTGCTGATATTCGGCCTTGAAGGATCTGCCTGTCCTTCCGACGCCGCCGTAAACATTGCCGTTATATGCTCTGCCGGAGTTGTTCTGATAACCACTGTCACTGTAAGCACGCCTGTCATGCTGTTCCCGGCGGCTCTCCTGCGACTGCTCGGGATTAAGGCCTATGATCATGTCCTTGCTGAACAGAGGCCCTGTGAGCCTGAATGTGACACCTGCGATAAATGCGATTATGAAAGCGGGAAATGCAAATTCAAATCCGAAAAGTGCTATCGCTGCCGCAAATATCAGGGGCAGAGAAAATGTCTTCTTGTTGCCGAATACAAGACTGCTCTCCAAAAACTTCGTAAAACCTGACTTTACTGCCGATCCGTTCATATTGCCTTCATCCTTTCTATTTCTGCGGAGATTTCCAACTGCAAGGTAGAAATCCCCGTTAGCCTGTCTGTATGCCTGCTCTGCCTGCGAGTAATCGGCACCTGTAAGTTCGCAGATCCTCTTGATCTCATCCATACCCATTCCTCCCGACGATCGCATGATTTCTATGGTGGTATTATACTACATGAACATTAAAGTGTCTTTGGAGAATTATTAAAATTTGATTAAAAATTTACCGTCATTATCTTCGTACAAAGTTCAGCCTCACTCGGATGACCGCACTTTCCGATGAAGCGGCGCTCCGTATAAGTCCGCCATACTGATAAAGCCATGCCCGCCTATCCGGCGGAGCATGGCTTTATGAGATGCAGGCGGTGTATGCACAACATTGAAAGCAATGAATTATAAACTATTCTTAAACTATGCAATCGTATCTTATAATTCATTTTACAGTCATTTTGCATTTCCTAACAGTCCAAAGTGCTTTCTACATTCTTTCATGTGTGCATCAGTACAGTTAGTAGGTCGATACTAAATACAAACAGTACCTGTATCAAGAATCCTTTTTCATCTTTAGAATACATCTCCCAAATCCTAAGTCCCAACGATTTCTATCGGGATTTGGGGATAAATATTTTCTAGTCTTTTCAAGATTTCCGATCTAACTAAATTACAAGTTGTTTCAGAGTATCCTCTGCCTGTTACATCAAGTATAACCTTTTGAGTTGAACCTCTAGGAAGATTAACAACCCTTGCTGAAACTTCTCTTTCAAGTTCTCTATACAGTGTCCTTAAACATGATGGATTTTCCAAATCGTAGTATTTTACCTCTATTGCTTCAATATGATCTCCCACATTTCTTATGATATCAGGACGTGTGGCTCCCGGAGTTCCAAATTCTACTTTCTTTCCATTAAGATAGGAAAGTTGTTCAAAACCTCCATACTCATTCAGTGCCCTTAACTCTGCCTGTCGCCATTGAAAAAGATTATCGGGAATATCCACAGCCCCCTTAGTATATTCTGTAACGCCTTCGACTGCCTTTGTAGCCCTGTGTATCGCTGTCAATTCAGATGCTCCACCTACCAGAACACCAGATATGGCACCCCATTTAAACGCCTCGCTACCACCTAAAGCAGCTGCCTTAAGTGCTTTATCAAAATCCTTTGTCTGAAAGCCCTCGATTACGGCTGCTGATACAGAACCGATAACACCAGAAGAAAGTGCAAATTCTGTTGCAGTCTTAGCAGAAGCGGCAAACACCATACTTACCGGCGCCATTCCGACACCTCCGCTCACTACGGACACTGTAACACAGACAAAGATCACCCCTGTTCCAATTGCAACATTTTTCAAAGCCTTTTCATACGTGTCATCGTATTCTTCAAACGGTTCAACTACTGTTTGACCGTTATCTCCCAGTGTAAATATGTACTTAGTTCCCTGAAACTGTTCGTCAAGTTCAGCAAGAGTATAACCAAAGAAAATATTAGCCTTTGAATTATACTCTAATTCTTCAATGTATTCTTTTGAAACATATACCGTACTCACATTATCTATTATGAAATCCTCACTTGAAAACTCATCAGTTAATGTTGAATATACAGTATCTTCTACATATTGAAGTAGTTTCGGATCATTTAAAGACGAAAAGTTCTTTTTGCTGATAAACTCAGAATCACTTAAACCTTCCATTGGTGACACTTTTCCATGTGAATTCGTCGAATCTGAGTCATCAGTTGTTTCCACATCTTCATTTGGAACTGTGGTTTCCGTAGATAACGACACTGTTGTCTCCGCTTCAGAAATAACCGGCTGTTCTGTGGTCGATATTATAGTCTGAGACGACGTATCGGCTGCATCTTGCACAGAACAAGCGGTCAGGAGCATAGCACAGGAAAGCAGTATGGTAATGGCTTTTTTCATAGTGTTCCTCCTATCATTCATTATTTTCTCTTCTTTTGCAGCATTGCACCTGTACCGACAATGACAGCAGCTACTGCTCCACCGCCGACAATAGGTAATACCGACTTATTATCCCTTTCATCATCCGAAACGGAAACAGAGGTACTATCTGTGGTTTCAGATGCAACAGGTTCACTTGTAGTTACAGCAGAGCTTTCGGATGTTACCTCAGCCGTGCCGGATGATGTTTCAGCACTTTCTGTTTCGGGTTGAATAGTCGTTGTTTCGATAACGGGTTCAAAAATATCGCCATTTTCGGTTATCGTATATCCGTTATCTTCCATGTTTTTGAGCTGCGCTATTGTGTAATGTTCCGATTTATTATTGTGCTTTGTGTATGCCGCAAGTATATTGTTGCTTCCAACGTAAATTGTAGCTTCATAATTCTTCACTTTCTCTAAATCTGGATTATATGCGTAAATAGTGTATACTCCTTCATCCGTGAAGCTCTCTCCATTTGACACTGCACCGTTAAACTTAGGGGCATCAATTAATGCAGTGCAATTATCATTAAATATCTGTTTTGTCATTGCAATTTTGATATATTTGGAATTAGCTGTATCTATGCTGAATCCATTTTTAGTCACAGCACCACTATTTAGCTCTGATTTTGTTTCTGAATCAAAAATATACACCATACAATTTGCGTTTCTTATCCTAAATCTGAATGAAGTCTGATAGTAAGTGGTACTGTCTATACCCTCTTTATCCGTGATAGCATAATTGAGATGCACTTCGTAATCTCCCTCTTCAAAAAGCTGGATCGAGGTATCCGCTCCGGGTGAAGCAAGAGCAGCGAGGTAGTCCGAGTAATTGACCTCGGTATTGTTGTTTTCGGAGTCAGTATGTCTGATGATCAGCTCACCGTGCTTCATATTGTGTTTAAGAACCTTGAACTCCTCATCGGAACCGTCTTTGTCATTTTCGATGATAAGATCGCTGTTGCCATTCAGTTTGTTTATATCCTGATCGAGACGGAAAGTGAGCTTTACTTTATTACCGACTTTTTTCAGATATACATCATCGGAATCGCCCTTGTCCGTATAACCGCTCAGGCAGAAATATCCCATATCCCAGCCGTAATGAGGATCCTTGCTGTCTATTGTTTCAGAGCCGGCATAGTTATTCTTTTTTGTTTTTACAGTGTATGCGGAGTTCTTCGCTCCGGCATAGAAATAATATTTTTCACCTGTCGGGGTAGTATCGGTGTCTTTATAGCTGGCGTAGAATTGGTAGACCTCGGCGTACTTCTTGTATTCATGCTTAGAAGTGTCAACAAACAGGATCTTTTTGCTTTCAAGCTGCTTTTCAGTCTCATATGCAACAATAATGCGATAATAACATCCATTAGCGAGCTGAATGTTATTGATCCCATTCTCCTGATCGAAAGTCACATCGGTGGAAATGTCGGTAAATACCGCTCCTGTTGACCATTTGTTGCCATCAAGAGAGGTTTGCAGTATGACAGCTCCTTTTTTGATCTTGCCATCAAGTGATACACCGTTTACCATCTTTTTGCTGTCTTCTGTGAGATGCCAGTCCATAGCACCCGCATCCCTCAGATTACTGCTGTATTTGTATGAAACAGAAAACACGGTATTATTTGCTATCTCGTAGGCGGCATACCCATCCTGGGTGTAATCGTTTGAGATATCCCCTTCAATGGATAATGAACCAAGTGTAACAGATTTGTCTGTCGTTGAAGATGCCGATGAAGAATCTATCTTATACTCACTCTTATTATCAAACTCATACACTTGTCCATGTATGCCAAAAGCCTGCTCTTTTGCTTCCGCAGAAGGATACAATACTGGCGTAAATACTGCGAGCATCAAAGCTATCCCAAATGTACAGGACAGTCTTTTAAATAGTTTTCCCATATTCTACTCCTTTACCGGTAAATACTTGTCAAACAATAACACATCCATGATCTATGAGCGACCCATTTGTGTTAACTATTTGAGATCAGCAACAAAACACGAACTCCGACTCATACCCGCAGACCAATGTCTGACGATAGGGGCTGAACGGATGTTTATCCCTTCATCAGGCAAAAATCCCCGAATAGTCATCTATATAACGACATATGTTTCCATATCAGATACTATTATACTATAAAATAGAATAAATTTCAAGTATTTTAAGAAAAAAAAGACGAAACGGGGTCTGCATATGGAGATATACGACTTTGGGACTCTTCTGCGTGAACTGCGGCAGAAAGAGCATATGACACAGAAAACGCTCGGAGAACGGCTGGGACTTACAAAGACAGCCATAAGCAAATACGAGAACGGAACGGCAAGCCCCTCTCTGGAGATGCTGAAATCGCTGTCCACCATCTTCCATGTGTCCACAGACTACCTGTGCGGCATAGAAAAAGCTGGAACTGTCTCGGTAAACTATCTTTCTGTTGAACAGGTAGAGCTGGTCAAAAGCGTAGTCGGCGCACTGCAAAGAAAAAACTCATATATGAAGGCGCAGGAAAATGAGGATAATTATTCCCTGATAGGCAGGATAGTCACGGAACTGACCAAGTAAAGCCGCACCGCTCTTTTATAATGATGACACATCCCCTCGGAGCAGCACCGATCAAGTGTGGCTCCGAGGGGATAATGCTCTTTGTATATCTGAAATTATTTCCGGTAAATCCCTGACAGGTATTGACTTTTTGACGTTAACGGTATAAACTTATTACAGGCGGCAGGCTTTTCTGCATCTTACCCCGATTTTCGGCATCTTGCCTTGACTTGCTTGAAAAGAGCCTGTATTTGTAGTATGATGATATCAGCAAAACATATGAAAGGTCGTGCTGATATGACAATACTTCTTTTAGCGGTGCTGATCGTCACGGAGATCGCATTTCTTGCCGCAGAGAGAGCCACATCCGACAAGAATGACTGGAACAGAAAGCGTCTGCTCGCAGATCTGGCTGAACTTGCCGTTTTCGGCATAATGCTCTTGCTTCCTGATATCGACCTGTCTTTCAGGTTTACGGGGCTGATCGTTATCCTTCTGATAAGGCTTATTGTTGCAGGGATAAGATATCTTGCAGGGAGAAAGACCGAGAAGCGGAAAACGATGGCAGGCAAGATAATGAGCCTTATTCTGAGCGGTGCGATGTTCACTTCTGCGATAGTGCCTGCGTTTCTTTTCAGAAGCTATACGGGCAGACCGCTGACAGGGAAATACACCCCTGCATCCTGTACGGCGATACTGACAGACACTTCGAGGAGGGAGACCTTCGAACAGGACGGTTCGTTCCGTGAAGTTCCCGTGCATCTGTTCTATCCCGCCGAAGCGGAAGGGATACCCGATCATTCGCTCCCTCTTGTGATATTCAGCCACGGTGCATTCGGCTGGTATCAGAGCAATATGTCCGCATATCTGGAACTTGCAAGCAACGGCTATGTGGTGGCAAGCATCGAACATCCCTATCATTCACTGTTTACCCACGACACATCCGGAAAGCTCATCCCGGTCAACAGTCAGTTTATGAACGATGCCCTGACTATCGGGAACGGTGATGCGGAGGATACAGAACGTGAAGAAGTATTCCGCACGGAATGTGAATGGATAGAGCTTCGTACCGCCGATATGGGATTTGCCGTTGATACGATGAAACAGACAGCAGTGACACAGGACTTCTCTGCCTGGACTTTCACCGAAGGCGACAAGGCGCAGTTTGAAACGGCGGCTCGGCTTATGGACACGGACAAGATAGGTCTTATGGGACATTCCCTCGGCGGTGCGGCTGCGGTCACGGTCGGCAGACGTGATGATATATCCGCAGTCATCGACATTGACGGCACGATGATAGGTGAGCAGGAAGGCTTTGAGGACGGCAGGTATATCATCAATGAGGAGCCTTACACCGCTCCCCTGCTCGATATCTATAATGAGCACCATCACAGCGACTGCATTGAGGCAAGGAATACAGGCTATGCTTATGCGAACAATATTGTCCTTGACAATGCAGAAAATGCGTACAGCACATATTTTGTCGGAGCAGATCATATGAATATGACCGATCTTCCCCTGATATCGCCTTTCTTTGCAAAGCAGCTTGGCACAGGAGAGATCGATCCCGAAAAATGCACGGATACACTGAACAAACTCATACTTGACTTTTATGACTGCTATCTGAAAGGGCAGGGCGAATTCAGCGTGCAGGAACACTATTGAGGATATTATGGATATCAGGATCGTAAGCATCGGAGCGGAAAAGCAGGAATATATCGAGATCGGCTGCCACAAAGCAGATGAGAATATCAATGAGATAGTATCCTTCATAAAATCCCGTCAGGGTGCAGTTGAAGGTACGAAAGATGACAGGCAGTATCAGCTTCCCGTGGTGGATATCTTCTACATCGAATCGGTGGACGACAGGGCCTTCATCTATCTGGAGAAGGACTGCTACGAATCACGCAAAAAGCTCTATGAGTTTGAGGAAGTGCTGGCTTCACGGAGGTTTGCAAGGATATCCAAAGCGGTCATCATCAATCTGATGAAGATCTTGTCCATATCCCCGGCACACAACGGACGCTTTCTGTGCAGGCTGACAAACGCTGAGGAAGTCATCATTTCCAGAAAATATGTACCGGATATCAAGGAAAAACTGAAGGGGTGAAATAATGAAAGAGCATATCAAGGAGATCGCAGGCAGCTATTTTATTTCGGTCACACTGATAAATATTGCCATATGCGTGACAGGGCTGATGTTCCGTCCTGAGCAGACATTCGGATATGATGCGTTTTTGTTGCCGCTCATATTCGGACTGCTTACCGTTATCCCCACACTGATAATGTATACGGAGAAGGAACTGACGGTAAGACAGCTTTTACTGCGCAAGGCGATACAGCTTTCACTGGATATCGTCATTCTGCTCGCTGTGATATTTGCGGGAAATGAAATGAACAGAGAGACAGTGACCGCAGCCGTCGGTGTATCGGTAAGCATAGTTGTTGTGTTCACCGCTGTCCACCTTATCGAATGGATGCTCGAACGGCGTACCGCAAAGCTGCTGACAGAGGAACTCACGGCATTCCAAAGGCGCAATTCCGCATAGATCCGCAGCACAGTGCGCACAAAAAGATACTCACTGCATATTGACAAACACCGTTATTTGTGATATCATACTGTATACAGAACTTGACCCGGATGTCGTATGACCGTTCCGGAGATCTCCGGCAGCACAGAACAAGACGAAAGAAGGCATCACAAATGAACAGGATACTTTGCTCAACAGGTGCGCTCTTAGGAAGAGCCAACGGACGTGACTTCACTTTGCTTGCCGATCTTGAGAAAAGGCTCGAATGTGACGGATTTGAACTTATGATGTACGAAGACTGGTATGAAAAAGCTGATGCTGCAGCGGCTTTTCTGAAAGGGCTGGAGAAGCCGTGTGTGACCTTTCATGTGGAAAAAAGGGTGGGCGACCTTATCAGCAGAAATGCCGAAGGCGATACCGAAAAGGCTGCGGAGCTTTTTGAGCTCAACTGCAAACTTGCACAGGAGATAGGTTCGGAGAAGCTCGTGCTGCACCTCTGGAGCGGCCTTGATTCCGATAAGGATATGCCTCATTGTATCGAAATGTACGCAATATGCAGGGATATTGCGCAAAAATATGATATTTTGCTCACTGTGGAGAATGTGGTATGCAACAGGAATGACCCTATCAGCGATATGCACACTGTACTCAAAGCATATCCCGATGCTGTCTTCACCTATGACACAAAAATGGCGGAATTTCACGGTCAGCTTATGGATATCGCACTTGATGAGAACCGCCCTCTCTGGGAGAGAGTGGTCCATCTCCATGCCAACGACTACAAAGGCGGTATCAAGGACTGGGCGAACCTGAAGACGCTGCATCTGGGTGAGGGACAGGCAGACCTTAAGGGCTTCTTTGATCTCGTAAGGGAGAGAGGTTACAAAGGTGACATCACAGTTGAGTCTACATCCTTCGGGAAAACTGACGGCATCATAGATGTCGATAAAATGAACGCAAGTCTTGCAAAGGCAAGGGAACTGATAAACGGGTAACTGTTAGTGCAGCAGCATGACAGGCAACTATGAGCATCGAATGATCTCAGTATGACATGGAAAGAAATTGTCATATGAAATACTGCAGGATACATACAGAGGATACAGACTATCAGACCCAACAGCCCGGAGGATCGTTTACAGCGGAGCGTTCATCTGAAAAAGGCTGTATTCATGTATAGCTGAAAATGACGATGACGGGGCGGGAAAGGAAACACAGGATGGCTATCAAGCAGGTGATTGTACTGCCATACGACGAGCAATGGAAGCAGGATTTTGCTGCAATAAAAAATGAGCTGACCAATGCCCTGGACAGGCTCATCACAGGGATCGAATATGTGGGAAGCACTTCGGTGCAAGGTTTGTCTGCAAAGCCGGTTATTGATATCGATGTTGTGATCAAAGATGATACTGTGCTGGAAAATGTTATTGCAGCTTTGGCAGAGATAGGTTACAGGCATGAAGGGGACCTTGGCATCCCGGGACGTGAGGCTTTCAGATACGACGGAAAAGAGCATCTGAGGAAACATCATTTATATGTATGCTGTGAGGATTCGGCGGAACTGAAAAGACACATGAGATTCAGAGATCATCTGCGGACTCATCCTGATGCAGTGAGAGAATACAGCCGTATAAAAGAAGAAGGCGCCAAACTCTATCCTTACGATATGGATAGTTATATCAAACATAAATCTCCTTTCATTGAGAGGATATATGCACAAATAGGGATATGATCATCCCGAGAGGATCGTATATCAGAGATCATAAGCGCTCTTTCCATGAAGAATTCGGGAGTGCGGAAGGTTTTTGAGAAGATCGGTGTACCGTCAGATATAAGATAAGCTTGAGGAAAAAGCTCAACAGATAGGCTGCTGTACAACGGCAGTTTCTGATGCGGTCTCTCCCTGTATAGGAATATTCTCTGTAATGACAAAAGCAGTCTGTGCAACTTGTGCAGACTGCTTTGCTGTAGATATGTGACCCGACCCATACACCTTTCTCAGTCTTTCATCTGCTGAGGGTCAAGCATTCTGATGACCTTGGCGGGGACGCCTCCGACTACCGCATGATCGGGAACATCCTTTGTGACCACCGCTCCTGCCGCAACAACAGCATATCTTCCGATGGTCACGCCGGGACAGATGGTACACCCCATACCGAGCCACGCATTTTTCTTCACGAGCACCTTGCCATAGGTGTAGGTGGTGTGACGGTCGTACATATCGTGGTTGATGGTCGCTATGCGAAGCCCCGGCGCCGCCATTACGCCGTCTTCAAACTCGATGCCGCCCGATGCGGAAAGGATAGCAGAATGGTTGATAAACACTCCCTTGCCGAATTTCACACGATTCCCGAAATCACAGGTGAAGGGTGTAAGTATCCTTACATCATCGAGCTTTCGTCCGAAAAGCTCCTCAAGGAAGCCCACATATGACGGGTCGTCGGGAGAAGCAGCATTTGCCTTTGCGCACAGCACTCTCGCCCTCATCATTTCATCAACTGCTTCTCTGAAATAGGGCTCGGTCACTTTGGTCGGGCCGCCCTTGTCCATCAGCTCATATACATGACCCTTATAATATTCCATATCGTTTTCTCCTTATTTGTTTATGGTCAGAACTGTTTTTTGAGTATCTCAATAAACGCATCGGCATATTTCTTGGTATCGCCGACTTTCATGAATGCACAATACCGCCTGATGAGGGGCTTGCCGTTTCGAAGAAGGCGCACGGCTTTGGTGGTGGTCTGCACTGCATCACCGCTGCCCTCAATGGGCATAAAGCCCTTGCCCTGAATGACCTGCATAAGCGCATCGTCTATATATTCTGTGAAATATATCTCACTCTGAAAGCCAAGATCATTTGCATAAAAACTGCTTTCGGTCTCCTGCTGATCGGGTGAGGAAAGAAGTATCAGCGGCGTATTTTTCAGGTCGGATATCTCCACCTCATCAAGCTGAGCAATAGGCGAATTTGCGGATATCTCAGCATAGTATTCACGGATATCGAGCACGATATTCACATACTCATCCGAAAACGCCCTGCGCTGGTCGTTGAGGACGACATCAAGCTCACCGTTTCGCAGCAGCGCATAGAGCGCATCGTGATTGCCGTGTGTGACCTCCACCGTAACATCGGGGAACTGCACCGTAAATTCAGACACCGCCGAATTGAACTCCTTGCCGCTGTATGCTTTCAGCAGGCCGACTTTCAGATGCTCTCCCCTGCTGCCCGAAACCTTTCGGAGCTCACGCACGATGTTGTCATAATCCGCCACAAGGACAAGGCTTTTCCTGTAGAAGAACTCCCCTGCCTGTGTGAGGGTGAAGCTCCGTTTTTTACGTTCAAGAAGCGGTGTGCCGAGTTCATCTTCAAGCGCCCTGATCTGCTGTGATATTGCCGACTGTGAGATAAAATGCTCCTCTGCGGCGGCGGTAAAGCTGCCTAAGCGCACCACCGACTGAAAATAACGTATCTGTTTAAGCATCTGACCACCTCAATATGTCGATGCACTTGCCATGGAAAAGCGCCAGCTGCCGCTTTTCTTCACAAGCTGAAACCGAAGCTGCAGCCGCCAGGTGTGCTTACCGCCACCGAAGACCGCTGCTGTGACACGGCTCCTGCCTACAAGCACCGCAGTATCCCCTTTGATCTCCGCCTGCATATCCTCATGTGAGGCAGAATAATAATTCAGCGTGCCGTCCATGACCGAACCGATATATTCTTCCCCGGACTGACGCATTCCTGTCATGTGGACAAGTACAAAGCTTTCATCATGGACACGTTCAAGCTCATCTCTGTCCTTGTTCACCATTGCGGTGTACATCTCCTTGTAGAGCTTTATGATCTGTTCCTTGTCGTTCATATGCTCCTCTTCGCCCAAGCTGCGACCTTGCTCTCGGAATTTTCAGCCTCAGCACCGTGAATAGAAAGCCCTGCCCTGACAGCCGCACCTTTGCACAGCGCCTTCAGGTCACGCTCACTCGACCCCATACCGCTGCCCTCGTTTGTGCAGAACGCTATGATCGTCTTTCCTGTCTGGTCATATTTTTCAAGAAGTGTGAACATACACATGGGCATCGTTCCCCACCAGTTGGGATAGCCGACAAATATTGTGTCGTATTTATCGAAGTTTTCGGGATAAGCCTTGATCTCGGGGCGTGCCTTTGCACGAAGCTCCTGCTTTGCCTCCTCGATGCAGGTCATGTAACTCTCGGAATAGGGCTTGACGGTCTCCACCTCGAACAGATCACCGCCGACAGCGTTGTGAATGAACTCCGCAACTCTCTCGGTATTGCCCTTGGAGATAGTCTTTAAGCTCCCGTTCCAGTAGTTCTCGCCCTTGCGGGAATAGTAAACGATAAGTATATCAGCCATAATGATCGCCTCCGTATTTATCTTATGATCATATTATATCACGGGTTTTCAGATAAATCAATACGGATATCAGGGATATATGATAAGTTTTTCTTATGGATAAGGAAGGTTTTGTCCTGATTTGAAATTTACGGCATCTGTCCGCTTGACCACAAACCGATCTGTGTAGCAGGCTAAAGCTCCCATATCAATTCTAAGGAAACACTGATTAAATCTGACAAAGCCCTTGCAAAATCACTGCCGATAGTGTATAATAGATGTAGTACATGAAAGGCGGGATAAGTATGGCAAACGAACAGCTCACAATGACAGATGTAGAGTATTCAAATAGAA
>JAFUHM010000006.1 GCA_017468865.1 Oscillospiraceae bacterium
CCGATCTGGTTGAGCTTGATGAGGATAGAGTTAGCAGCGCCCAGGCTGATTCCCTTTGCAAGTCTCTCGGTGTTGGTAACGAACAGGTCGTCGCCCACGAGCTGCACCTTGCCGCCTATCTGCTTTGTCATCTTTACCCAGCCTTCCCAGTCCTCTTCATCAAGGCCGTCCTCGATGGAGATGATAGGATACTTGTCGATAAGGGATTCCCAGTGATCGATGAGCTCATCGGTGGTGAAGTCCTTGCCGGACTTGGGCTGATGATAGAAGCCCTTGCCCTTTTCAGACTTCCACTCGGAGGAAGCTGCGTCCATAGCGATCATGAAGTCCTTGCCGGGTTCAAAGCCTGCTGCCTTGATAGCCTCGAGGATCTTCTCGATAGCCTCTTCATCGGACTTGAGCTGATTGGGAGCAAAGCCGCCCTCGTCACCGACAGCGGTAACGTCGCCCATCTTCTTGATAAGGCTCTTGAGAGTATGGAATACTTCTGCACACCAGCGGAGGCCTTCCTTGAAAGAGGGAGCGCCAACGGGCATGATCATGAATTCCTGAGTATCAACTGCGGAGTCAGCGTGTGCGCCGCCGTTGAGGATATTCATCATAGGCACGGGGAGCTTGGTGCCCTGTACGCCGCCGAGGAAGCGGTAAAGAGGAATATCGAGGGAAGTTGCTGCTGCTCTTGCAACTGCGATAGAAACAGCAAGGATAGCGTTAGCACCGAGCTTGGACTTGTCCTTGGTGCCGTCGAGGTCGATCATTGCCTTATCTACTGCATATATATCGGAAGCATCCATGCCGATGATCTCATCAGCTATAGCATTGTTGATGTTGTCAACTGCCTTCTGAACGCCCTTGCCAAGGTATCTGCCCTTGTCGCCGTCACGGAGTTCGAGAGCCTCAAACTCACCGGTAGATGCACCGGAGGGAGCGGTGCCTCTTGCTACTGTGCCGTCATCAAGTGTGATCTCAGCCTCAACTGTGGGGTTTCCGCGGGAGTCGAGTATTTCTCTGCCGACTACATCAACGATCTCTAAATAAGCCATTGTAAAAACTCCTTTTAGACCATATTTCGGACATAAGCGATATGTCCGAGCCTTCATACAGTATAATACCACAATTTCCTCAAATTGTCAAGGGGTAAACAAAATAATATGATCGCCGGAAAACTGCACAGGGATGCAAATAAAGGGCATTTTCGGGAAATTTTCCGCCCCTTTTTCACTTTATGTGTATACTGATGATTTTGCATAGTTAATCAGATTAATATTTGTGAAATATGTCTAATTTCTCTATTATGCCTTGACAAACGATATATTTCGTTATATAATATACTTCGTGAAGGGAGGTATATCATGGACATCCAGATCAAACGAGGCTTGCTTGATGTATGCGTTCTTGCAGCCGTAAAAGGAAATGACACATACGGATATCAGATAATCAAAGATCTGCGTCCCTGCGTTGAGCTGTCGGAGTCTACCCTTTACACCATTCTCAAACGGCTTGAGGCAGGCGGGATGATCACAGTCTATTCCGTTGAACATGAAGGCAGGCTCAGGAAATACTACCACCTTACAGACAAGGGCAATGAGCGTATCACGGCATTTCGCAGGGAATGGCAGGAAGTACTTGCGATATATAATTACATAAAGGGGAAGGATGGGGATCATGACTAAAGCAGAGTTTTTAGGTCAGCTCAGAGGAAGGCTCTTCGGACTCCCGCCCATGGAGATCGAAGAGAGACTGATGTTTTACAGTGAGATGATAGAGGACAGGATCGAGGAAGGACTGTCGGAAGAGGAGGCAGTCGCAGAAGTCGGCAATATAGATGACATCGTTCATCAGATAATATCGGAGATCCCTCTGTCAAGGATAATCAGGGGCAATACAGCCCCCAGGCACAAGTTCAAGGGATGGGAGATAGCTCTGCTCATTCTGGGCGCCCCCCTCTGGATCCCCCTCGTCATCGCCGCCTTTGCGGTGGTGCTGAGCCTGTACATCACGCTGTGGGCGCTGGTCATAAGCCTGTTCGCAGTAGTCCTCGCACTCGCACTTGCGGCGGTCTGCTCCATACCTGCGGCGGTCTTCTACGCCAGAGCAGGTGACATAGCGGGAGTGGTATTCTTCATCGGATGTTCACTCGCCTGCACAGGCATGACCATACTGTTCGCCATCATTTCCGTACTCGCCGCCAAGGGTGCGGCAAAGCTGGCTCAGAAGATAATGAGCAGCATCAAATCCGCATATATCGGTAAGGAGGGAGCATAATGAAGACAGCAGTGCTTATCGCAGTCTCAGCGGCTTTGATAATAACAGGATCTGCCCTGTGTGCATTCTCCTTTGCCGTACTCGGATATGATCCCACCGTAAGCGTAGGCCCGTCAGGCAAGGCCGAGACTCATTCGAGCGTATATGAGATACAGGGCAGTTTTAACAAGATAGATATAAACGTGCAGACAGACAACATCGTTTTTGAAGCATCCTCCGACAAGACCTGCCGCATAGAATGTTTCGAGTACGACTATATGCATCATGAAGCAGAGATCAGAAACGGAGTGCTTGAGATAAAGCAGATAATAGACGAGCATTCATGGAGTGAACATATCGGCATGAATTTGTCCTCACCTTCCATGACAGTCTACCTCCCCGGATCTTCATTCGATCAGCTGAAGATAGTATGCAATACGGGCGACACCGACATCCCCGAAGGACTGTCCTTCGCAAACACGGACATAAAGCTCAACACAGGTGATCTCGCCTTCGGAGCATCAGTTTCCGATACCCTCTCAGCGTCCTCCGGCACGGGAAGCATGGACGTATGGGGGAGCAAGGCCAGAAGCATCACCCTTTCCTCCAACACAGGCACAGTAGGCGTAAAGGATCTGACCGCTGACACTATCTCCCTCTCCTCAAACACAGGCGGTCTCTATATGTCAAACTGCACCTCCGATACTGTCACACTCACATCAGGCACAGACTCTATACAGCTTGACTCTGTCACCTGCTCCGACATATCGGCAGTTTCCGACACAGGCGACATCGAGTTCAGCACCGTTATCGCAAGCGGCAGGATGTCTGCGGAGGCAAACACGGGAGACATATCCTATGACGAATGTGATGCAGGCGAGATATACTCCAAGACAAACACGGGCGATATCACAGGCACTCTCCTTTCCGGAAAGGAATTCATCGTCCGCTCCGATACCGGCGATAAAAGCGTACCGAGCTCCTCACACGGCGGCAGATGCGAACTTATCACAAATACGGGTGACATATCCATAGATATCATCACACTTGGTATCGACGGCGAATTTGATATCAGCGAAAGTACAGAGTGACCGCAGAACGGAGATAATACCATGTTGTGGATATACTATTCAATAGTTCTGATCATATCGGTAGTATGCACCGGAACATACATCTTCATGTGGCACAGGCACTTCAATGCGAACTTCACTCTCATTTTCACTATGGTGCCTGTTGCCTGCCTGAGTTATCTGCTGACCTCACTCTCCACAAGCCTCAAGGAGATACTCCTTTCGCTCAAATTCACATATCTGTGCGGCATATTCCTCCAGCTCATCGTGGTGTACAGCATCTTTGACCTGTGCGGCATCAACATGAACAAATGGCTGCGTGTGCTGTTGTACGGCGTGTCCGTGCTCACCTTCGCCACGGTGTTCACCGTGGGAAAGACGGGGCTTTTCTACAAAAGCACCTCACTCAGGATGCAGGACGGCAGACCCACGGTCACATCGGAATACGGCCCCATGCACACGGTATTCGACATAATGATGGTACTCCTGCTCATCCTGGGGCTGTGCGCCCTTGCATACGCATGGATAAGGAACAAGCAGATCTCAAAGTCCGTCACCATACTGCTGGTGATACCCGATGCCGTGTGCATGACAGCCTTCTTCCTCAGAAGGCTCATCGGCACGGACATAGAGTTTGTCCCCGTAGCGTATGTGGTGTCACAGATCACCTTCCTTGTCATCGCATACAAGGTCAACCTTTACAACGTGAGCGACACAGCCATTGACTCCATGATACAGGAACAGGGGCTGGGATATCTTTCCTGCGACTTCAAATACAGATATCTCGGCTCTAATGATACAGCCAAGCTCCTCATCCCCGAGCTTGCGACCAAATCCGTTGATGAGATCATAGGCTACAAGCCCTCCGAAAGAAGGCTGCGCCATTTCCTTGACTCCTATTACAAGGATCCGCAGAACAATTCCTTCCTCCTTACATTCGACCTTAATGACGATGATCCGGATAACGACAGATACTACAACGTCAAAGTCGGCGACCTGTATTCGGACAACAGGCGTGCAGGCTACTTCATCACCTTCACCGATGACACCCCCAACAGGAAATACATGAACCTGATCGACTCCTACAACGAGGATCTGAAGAACGAGGTGGAAGAGAAGACGCAGCATATCGTGGAGATGCACGACAACCTCATCATGAGCCTTGCGACCATGGTGGAGAGCCGTGACAATTCCACCGGCGGCCATATCAAGCGCACGAGCAAGGGTGTGGAGATACTGGTGTCCGAGCTCATCAGAGAAGGCTCTCTTCCCTTGTTGGAGGAGTTCTGCCATGATGTCATCAAAGCCGCTCCTATGCACGATCTGGGCAAGATAGCCGTCGATGATGAGATACTGCGCAAGCCCGGCAGGTTTACTCCGGAGGAATTCGAGAAGATGAAGCAGCACGCCGCAGAGGGTGCCCGTGTCATCCACGAGATACTCCTCAACACCGACGACGAGTCATTCAAGGTGGTGGCGGAAAATGTGGCGCACTACCATCACGAACGCTGGGACGGTTCGGGCTATCCCTGCGGCCTCAAAGGTGAGCAGATACCCCTCGAAGCAAGGATCATGGCAGTAGCGGACGTTTACGATGCCCTTGTCAGCAAGAGGGTGTATAAGGAAGCCTTCGACTTTGCCAAGGCTGACTCCATCATCACCGAAGGCATGGGCACACAGTTCGACCCCTCACTCAGATCTGCCTACGAAAAGGCTCGGCCGAGGCTGGAAGCCTATTATTCGAGCCTTGTATGATAAGCAGGCGGTGCCTGCACTCATTATTTCGGATACGTTAACTCCGTAATATGATAATCGGGAGCAGTCATGTAACACGGCTGCTCCCCTTTTCCCGGTGGGCGGTGCCCACACCCAATTTGAATTTAACTGTGCTCACGCAGTTTTATTTTTTCATATCTATTGATTATTTCCTCTTTTTATGTTATAAGCAGGCGGTGCCTGCATCCATTTGGAATTCACCTACTCTCACGCAGTTTTAAAAATATGCCGTATCTATTGATTATTATCCTTTTTTATGTTATAATAGAACAAAACACACGCTCTTGCGAAAGGATAGAGTATGATAAATTCGCAGATACGCAGACAGGTGCTTGTGGTCGAGGATGAGGCTGTCAACCGTGAGATGCTGGGCTTTATCGTCTGCCGTGACTATGACGTGCTGTACGCCGAGAACGGGAGACAGGCGCTCGATATGATACGGGAGCATCAGCAGACCTTGTCACTGATACTGCTGGATATACTGATGCGCGAAATGAACGGGTATGAAGTGCTGGAGATGATGCACAATGACGAGGAACTCAAACGTATCCCCGTGATAGTGCTGACCTCCGAGAAGGAAGCCGAGATACGCAGCTTTCAGCTCGGGGCGGTGGATTTTATCCCGAAGCCCTACGATATGCCCGAGATAATCCTTGCAAGGGTGCGCCGCTCCATTGAGCTTGCCGAGGATAAGGTCATCATACAGGAAGCAAAGACCGACAGCCTGACCAACCTCTACTCAAAGGCTTTCTTCTTCAACAGCGTGTCCCTGTTCGACAGATACTTCACCTCCCTCGACATGGATGCTGTCATTGTGGATATAAACCGCTTCCATCTGATAAACGATCTCTACGGCAGGAAGGTGGGAGACGACCTTCTGTGTGCCATATCCTCCTATATAAGCGGTATCGTGGGCACCACCAAGGGAGTTGCGGGAAGATACGGCTCCAATGCGTTCTGCATATACATCGCCCACAGCGATGAGCACGCCAAAAGGCTATCGGATATGTCGGACAGGCTGAATGAGCTGTTCCCCGATATAAGGCTCACTCTCAGGGCAGGCGTATACGAATATGCAGACCGCTCACTTGCCGCCGAAATGCGGTTTGACAGGGCAGCAGCCGCCTGCAGCAGGAACAGGAGCTCCTACAGCTCTCTCCTCTCCGTATATGACGATGATGTACACAACAAGGAACTCTACGATGAACGCCTCATAATGGACATGGACAGAGCCATGAAGGAGAAGCAGTTTGCGGTATGGTATCAGCCCAAATTTGACATCAGGGGCGATGTTCCGAGGCTCACATCTGCCGAGGCGCTCATCAGGTGGAAGCATCCCGAATACGGCATGATAAGTCCCGGCACATTCATCCCACTGTTTGAGCAGCACGGTCTTGTCCAGAAGCTCGATCACTATGTCTGGGCTGAGACTGCCGCACAGATACGGCAGTGGAAGGAGACTTCAGGCAGGAGCATACCTGTCTCGGTAAAGGTGTCGAGAGTGGATATCAATGACGAAAAGCTCCTTGACAGGCTGAAGGACATCACCGCCTCCAACGGACTTTCCCCCGATGAATTCCTTCTGGAGATCACCGAATCCGCCTACACGGACAACTCATCACAGATAGTCGGATGTGTGAACGATCTGCGTGACCACGGCTTCCGCATTGAGATGGACGATTTCGGGAGCGGCTATTCCTCCCTGAATATGCTGGCTGACCTCCCCATAGATGCCCTTAAAATGGACATGAAATTCATCCGCAACATCAGCACCAAAGAGAAGGACAGGCGGCTCGTGGAGCTGGTGCTGGAGATCGCACGGTTCCTCGGGGTCCCCGTTATCGCCGAGGGAGTAGAGACAGAGGAGCAGTATCTCCTTCTCAAGAAAATGGGAACGGACATAATACAGGGATACTACTTCTCCAAGCCCCTGCCTGCCGAGGAGTTTTCCGCACTGATAGAGAGGGAATCATGAATATAGACAGCCTTAAAGCCTATGGCGCCGACACGGATGAAGGCCTTGCCCGCTGCATGAACATGGCAGACTTCTATCTGAAGATGGTAAATATGGCAATAGCCGAAGACAAGGTGAGCGTCCTGCGCTCACAGCTCGAACAAGGCGATCTTGATGCCGCATTCGAGACTGCCCACGCCATGAAGGGCGTATGGGGAAATCTCTCCGTCACCCCCATGTATGATGCGGTCAGCCGCATCACCGAGCTGCTGCGTGGCCGCACACAGACGGACTACTCCCCTCTCATGGATGAGATATCCTCCCTTTACGACAAGCTGAAAGCCCTCTGAAGAGCTGCCGCAAAAGAGAAAACAGGCACGGGAACTCCCGTGCCTGTGATGTTTATTCTTCGGCAACAAGTTCTTTATCTTTCCAAAGAACATAGAACTGTTTATCACCGTTTTCATCTATCCATTGATAATGCATAACGTATTCCTTTCCACCATTAAGCTCATTAAGCTCATAAACATAAAACTTTGCATTACCTATCTTATCAGCAGTTACATTATATGACTTAGTTGAGTTTTGGGGATAATCGGTATACAAGGTAGCTGTATTCCCATTAATTGTCATTTTCCATAAATGGAAATCTTTTGACGAATCAACAGAAGTTTTAAAACTACTGAAGCCCATTCCCTTATATGGTTCTACCGGAATGAAACAGTATGTATACCAGTCGCCCTGCAGCTTATCTGCATCGGTCACTGTAGGTCTCTCTTTCCACGCACTTGCTCCACCATACAAACATTTGTAAACCAAAACTACGCCCGCCTCGTCCGGATGTTCAAGGAACAGATAGGAATTATCACTATCGTCGGCAATTGTAAATCTGCCCTTTCCGATAGTCTTTTTAGTGAGGTCTACATCATACGCATCAAATTCACTCTCATATCTGCGATTACCGCCAACGCCATCGCAAATTGACTGCTTTCCGTCTATAAAGAATATTGCTACCATATCACTATAATAGTCGTAATATTTCCAACGGGGATCACTCTCTTTGCTCTCCGGGTCATAAGAAGCAATATCTGTATACGACTTATTGAGGCGTACATCATAGATGTTCCATGCAGTCCCATATATACCGTCTTCTGTGATATTTACCTCATGCAGTCCCGATGCGGACGGCTCCGTCTCATTGGAATACTCCATCAGATCACCTGTCACAAGGCCGCATCTGATGGCAATGGCTTTGAGTGTCTTCCCCTTCGGTACATTTACTACTCCGTCCGTACCCCATATTATCTTGCCGTTGGTGACTGTCAGCTTCTGTGTACCTTCGCTTATAGCTGGTTCGGTTCCGTCAAGGGTGTATATGATGTAGGAATTCTTCGTCTGGGTGTATATCCTGAAATTGTTGTCGGATGGCTTGCCCGACTGTGCGATGATGGGCTGTGCTATCTGCACATTCAGCACGCCCCACTTCCCCAGCTTTGACCATTTGCCGTCCTTGTATGCCTTGAAATACATCGCCGCAGAATTGCCCGTCATGGGCTTGTCCAGGAATATGGTCTCCCCTGCGTGAACGTGCTCGCAGGATGTGGTGATGTTGGATGAGCCGAACTGATAATAGATCTCCGCATCCGCATCTTCACAGTTGAGCTGCACGGTGCGTCCGCCGAAGGCTGTCTTTATCACGACAGTGGGGCGGCAGCGTTCTTCCCAGCTTATAGCATTAAGAACGATGCTCTCCTCATCAAGTGCGGTATCCTCCGTCTGCACAGTCTCCGCTGTTTCCTCGGCTGTCTCTTCGGCTGTTTCTATCTCGGTCACGGCTTCATCCGGAACAGCGTCGCCGCTCTCCGCAGATGTGACATACTCATCCGTTGTCTCCTCAACAGGGGCAGTATCCGTCATATCCTCCGCTGTATTCTCCGCCGTCTCCCCGGTTTGAATGCTTTCCTCACCGATTATAGTTGTCACATCCGCCGCCGTTACTTCGCCGTCAGCAAATGCGGACGCAGAGAATGACGACACGATCGCCGCTGACAATATCAGCGCAAGTGTTCTTCTGTTCATTGCATGACCTTCCCTTCCTCATTCGGGTCATGTAACATGACCCGATGATTTATTTCTTTTATTATAATCTATTCAGGCTATTTTGTCAAGGGATTTTTAACCATTTATGATTGCACATCGCAGAAAAACATACAGCGGAGGGGGTACCTCCGCTGTAAATATACTATATATTCTCGCTTTTCATCGTCGGGAAAAGGAGTACGTCACGGATAGCAGGCGAATTGGTGAGCAGCATCACCAGTCTGTCTATACCGTAGCCTATGCCGCCTGTGGGGGGCATACCTATCTCCAGCGCACGCAGGAAGTCCTCGTCGATGCGGTTTGCCTCCTCATCGCCCTTCTTGAGCAGTTCTTCCTGTGCGATAAAGCGCTCACGCTGATCTATGGGGTCGTTGAGCTCGGAGTAGGCATTGCACATCTCCCAGCCGTTTATAAACAGCTCGAAACGCTCCACATAGCCCGGCTTGTCGGGCTTCTTCTTGGTGAGGGGGGATATCTCGATGGGATGATCCATGATGAAGGTGGGCTGTATCAGATGATGCTCGCAGAACTCCTCAAAGAAGAGATTGAGTATATCGCCCTTCTCATGCCTGTCCTCAAATTCGATGCCCTTCTCCTTGGCAAGTGCCTTTGCTGCGGCTGTATCGGGTATCTCGTCAAAGTCAACGCCCGCATACTTCTTCACCGCATCCACCACCGTGAGCTTCTCGAAAGGCTTGCCCAGGTCGATCATATGCTCCCCGTAGGGGATGACCTCCGATCCGCATACCTCTCTTGCAAGGTAACGGAACATACTCTCCGTAAGCTCCATCATGCCGTGGTAATCGGTGTAAGCCTGATAAAGCTCCATCAGCGTAAATTCGGGATTGTGCCTTGTATCCACGCCCTCATTGCGGAATACTCTGCCTATCTCAAATACCCTGTCAAGGCCGCCCACGATAAGGCGCTTGAGGTAGAGTTCAAGAGAGATCCTGAGCTTCACATCCTCATTGAGTACATTGTAGTGTGTCTCAAAGGGACGTGCAGCCGCGCCGCCCGCATTCGACACCAGCATAGGTGTCTCCACCTCGATAAAATCACGCTTTGCCAGGAATGTGCGTATCCCCGATATGATAGCGGAGCGTCTGCGGAAAGTCTCCGCCACGTCACGGTTCACTATCAGGTCAACGTATCTCTGACGGTAGCGCATATCCTGATCCTTCAGGCCGTGCCACTTCTCGGGAAGAGGAAGGAGGGACTTTGTCAGCAGTACGATGGATGTGGCATGGATGGTTATCTCTCCCATGCGTGTGCGGAATACAAATCCCTCCACACCCATGATGTCGCCCAGATCCCATGTCTTGAAGGACTTGAACAGATCTGCGCCCACTTCGTTCGTGCGCACATATACCTGTATATTGCCGTCACGGTCAAGGATGTTGATGAAGTTCGCCTTGCCCATATCACGCCTTGACATGATGCGTCCTGCGATGCGGACAGTGCGGCGGTTCTCCTCGAGTGCGGCTTTGAGCGCCTCATCATCAGCACATTCAGCCTTGAGCCTTGCCTCAAGAGCCTCATATTCAGCCTTGATCTGTGCGCTGTGCGCCGTGACATCGAATTTGGTTATCTCAAAGGGATCGTGTCCCTCAGCTTTGAGGGCTTCAAGCTTCTCCATGCTGATGCGCTTGAGTTCATGCACGTCCTCCTCAGTCTCTACCACTGTAACTTCTTCGTTCATACGCACCTCATTCAGCCGAGCCGTCATCTCCGCCTATCTCATCGGGATAGGGGTTGGTCTTGCTTATGCTAAGGACTTCCATGCGGATAAGTCCGTCGGGTACTTCCACATCGAACACATCGCCCACCTTCTTGCGAAGTGCAGCCGCACCGATGGGAGAATCGTCGGATATCATCTTCTTGTTGGGATCGGCTTCGATGGAGCTGACTATCTGCAAATGAAGCTCCTCGTCAAACTCATGATCCTTCAGCGTAACATACGAACCAATGCCGACTTCATCATTTGAAAGGTCCTCATCGGTAACTACCTCCGCAAGCTCTATCTTCTTCCTTACTTCAAGGATCTCGGCTTCGAGTTCCGACTGTGCATCCTTAGCTGCATCATACTCCGCATTCTCGGAAAGGTCGCCCTGTGAACGAGCCTCTTTGAGTTTCTCCGCTACCTCCGCTCTGCGTACATTCTGGAGAAAGTCAAGGCGCTCCTGCAGATCCTGCAAGCCCTTGGCGGTCACTTTGATCTTCTTATCAGCCATTTTTATCGTCCTTTCAAAAATATTTACAGCTTAAAGCTAAACTGATATCCGTTGCATCCGTGGTCTGCGTCCTATCCCATGCACATACCCGGGTCTATGTTGCGCACCTCCACCCCTCTCCTTGCCGCATACCTCACGGTCGAGGCAGAGCCGCTGCGGGTATCGCCCATCACGGCGATAAGAAGGGATGAATGATCCACCATATATTCATTGCGCCTGTTCATGCAGCCGGGTTCGTACCTGTCGCAGATGGTCACTACCCTGTCGGAGGAGTCAATTATCCGCCCGTACAGCCATCTGTCCTTGTCACGGAAGCTGCTGCCGAAGCCTTTGTACGGGAGCACTCCCCACAGATGTATGTCGTAGCTGTTCATCAGTTCGAGCACTATCTCCCCTGCCCACAGGTCAACACCTCTCTGCATCCCCGTGATGAAGGTGTCGTACCCCTCAGCACATGCGGCATCTATCTCTGTATACAGCAGGCTTTTGATGAGCTTGACGGATGTGGAGCTGTCATTGCCCCCGTCAGGAAGTTTCTCGGGACGGTGTCCCGTGAAGCAGACTGCCTTTTCCCGATCATATGTGTACATAACAGCCTCATTTCTTCCATGTGGCAGGCGAGAACAGCAGGAGCATGGGATAAAGCTCCAGCCTTCCTGCGATCATATCAAAGATGAGCACCAGCTTGGAAGGCACTGAGAAGAAGGAGAAATTCCCCGAAGGCCCAACTTCATGCAGACCGGGACCTATGTTGTTGATAGTGGCAGCCACCGCAGTGAAGTTAGTCTCGAACTCATGTCCGTCAAATGAGATTATCAGCATGGAAATGGCGTATACCAGCACGAAGCATACCACATATACGTTGACAGAGCGCACCACCTCATGAGGGACCTGCGTTCCGTCCACGGTCACTTTCTTCACCTGATTGGGATGCACCATAGTCTCAAGTTCCTTGCGCATACCCTTTATGAGTATCACAAACCTCGACACCTTCATGCCGCCGCCTGTTGAGCCAGCCGTCGCACCAACGAACATCAGACCCACCAGTATGGTCTTGGAAAGCTCCGGCCATACATCGAAGTCGGATGTGGAGAAGCCTGTGGTGGAGATCACCGATGCAACGGTGAAGGATGACTGCTCTACCGCATCTCTGAGATCGGGGTATATATATCGGATATTGTAGGTTATCACCGCTATCGACAGTATGACTATCACCGCAAATACCTTTATCTCCATGGTGAAAGCCGCCTTGAACCGCTTCTTCAGGAACAGATAGTAGGATGAGAAGGATATGGAGAAGAGCAGCATGAATGCGGTGATGACCCAGCGGTTGTAAGAGGACATGGATGCCATGCTGTCATTTAGGAAGCCGAATCCGCCGGTGCCCGCTGTCGCAAATGCGGTGTTGAGCGCTTCGAGCACGGTCATTCCGCCGAACAGAAGCAGCACGAACTGCGCCGCCGTCATCACGAAATAGATGGAGTAAAGTGCCAGTGCGGTGGTCTTCACACCGGGAAGGAGCTTGCTGACCGACGGTCCCGTGCTCTCCGCCTTCATGATGTGCATACTGCTCCCGCTGCCGAGAGGTATGAACGCCATCACAAAGACCAGCACACCCATTCCGCCTACCCAGTGCGTAAAGGAACGCCACATCAGCATACACTGGGGAAGATGCTCCACATCCGACAGGATGGTGGCTCCCGTGGTGGTAAAGCCGCTCACTGTCTCGAACAGGGCATCCACATAGCTTGGGATGGTATGGGACAGCCAGAGAGGGAGCGCACCGAACAGTGACATCACTATCCAGCTGAGCGCCACTATCACATATCCTTCCTTGGCATAGAGCTGCTTGCTCTTGGGCTTCATGAAGAAAGTCATTATGAAGCCTAAAACTATACACAGCCCTATGGCAGGCAGGAACCATACACAGTCCTTTTCCCGACAGACAAGCCCCGTCACAAGCGGGATAAGCATGAAAGCCCCGTCAAACAGGAGCAGCCAGCCGAGTATTTTTTTGATCATCCTGTAATTCATAACATCGCCTTAATCAACTTTATCATTCAAACAAAACGCCACTTTACATAATACCATATCCGACACGCAATGTCAAGAGATAAACTGACTAAATATCCCTTACATCCGCATCAAAATACTGTCTACACGGATAATCAGGGATAAGCAAAAAACATTCCCCCATTGCAGTGACAAGGGGGAAAATGGTCTACCCGAGGGGATTCGAACCCCTGACCTTCAGAGTCGGAGTCTGACGCTCTATCCAGCTGAGCTACGGATAGCTGTGCAGTATTCAAAGCATAAGCCTGCCGCTGTTGAGCAGGGAAACCGGATCCCCTGCTCAACAGCGAAATGGAACCCGCCCTAAAGGCGGGGAACATATCTGTCTTGATTATACCACATCCGTCAGCGGATTTCAAGAGGAAAACAAATTATTTAAAAAAAATCAAAAATATGTTGCAATTTATACAAATATATGGTATAATATATTTGTATTTTATGTTTCCTTAAATGCGGCGAGGTGGTGTCAGTATGAAAAGAAGATGGATATTGATTGCAAACATAGTTATAATGCTGTCTATCCTCGTTTTCGTGGCGCTCTACTCTGACCATGAGTCCAAAGAAGTTTACAACAGGCAGACGGAGCATTTCATTGACACCACCATCACGATGGAGCGCATAACGGGCAACTACCTTGAGAGCGAACAGCAGATATGCAACAGCTGGGCAAAGTACATCAACAGCCGCAGATTCACCATGGAGGAGGCAGCGGAATTCGTGGGTATGTCCCATGTACTGCCCAACACCTCCGCCCACCTCATATACAAGGATACTCTCACCGGCATATCCACCAGGGCAAACAGAAATGACAAGGCGGTCTCATACAGCAGACTCGATCTCTTCGGCGACTTCAGCTTCATTTCATCCTCGGACAACTCCGTAAGCATGACCCGTGCATATACCAACCCCGTCAACGGTGTACAGTCCATGGCTTTCTGCAACTTCATCACTCTGTATGATGACAGCGGCAATCCCTCCGAGGCTCTTTTGATGCGTATCGTTCCCCTTTCGGTCATAGAGAACAAATGGGTGTTCCCGCAGGAGGAGTTTGAAGATGCCCAGCTCTCCATGATCGATGCAAACGGCAATTACATCATAAAGGGCCACTCCTTCAAGAATGCCGACTTCTTTGAATTCTACCGCTCATACAACACCATCGACAACGCATCCATGCAGCAGCTGACGGAAAAGATCACCACTTCCACAGGCTCCGTGGTGATGAAGGATTCCCGTGAAACCGAGTGCATCCTTGCCTTCACCCCCATATCCGATGTGCAGGGCTGGACGATCCTCAGCATGATGCCCGTCAGCGGTCTTACCGTAAACACTCATGACTGGCTGCTCTTGGGAATAGTTTCCGCAGGGCTGATAATACTGGCGCTCTTCGATATAAACTATATGCAGTCCTTCAACAAAAAGCTGCGGCACATGGCTTATGAGGCGGAATCCGCCAGCCGTGCCAAGACCGACTTCCTGTCCACCATGTCCCATGACATACGCACACCCATGAATGCTATCATAGGTCTTACCACCATCGCCGAAAAGAATATCGGCGATCCGGAGCTGCTGTCTGACCAGCTCCACAAGATACGTCTTGCAGGCGACCACCTGCTGACCCTCATCAACGACATACTCGACATATCCAAGGTGGAGAGCGGAAAGATATTCTTAAATCCCGTCACATTCTCCCTGGCAGAGACAACGGAGAACCTGGTGAACATTTCACTTCCTATGGTGCATGACAAGCACATAGACATCACATTCAGCATCAGAGGGATCACAAAGGAATATCTGTATGCTGACAGACTGAGGCTCAATCAGATCTACATAAACATCCTCTCGAATGCCATAAAGTACACCGAGGAGGGAAGCGTATCAGTCACCATCAGTGAGGAAGTCACGGGCGATACCGCAAGGCTCACCTATATGGTCGCAGATACGGGCATAGGCATGGATGAGGAATTCGTCACAAAGATGTATCAGCCCTTCATCCGACAGACAGACAGCCGTGTCAACAGCATACAGGGCACGGGACTGGGGCTTGCCATCACCAAACAGATGGTGGATCTTATGGGGGGCAGCATCAGATGTGACAGCACCCCCGGCAAGGGCACCTGTTTCACCATAGTCCTTGATATCCCTGTCGCAGACAAAGCAGACGATCCTCCGCCCTCCCCGATAGAGATCGCCCTGTTCGGACATGACGGTGATGAACTGGACGAGACTGCACGCACTCTCACCGACATGGGCATGACCGTCAAAATAGCGGACGACATAGACGGGCTGTGTCACAACCTGAAGTCGGGCAGGCATCACCCTGCACTCATACTTATCGACCGTGATTCCGACACGGATGCGGCAAACAGCATCCGACGGATAAGGTCGGTATCCGATGCCAAGATCATCCTCTCCACCCTTGACCGCACCGATACAGAAGATGAGGCTTCGGCGGCAGGTGCGGACGGATTTATAAACAAGCCCCTTTTCAGGAGCATACTGACGGCGAAGATAAACGAACTCTTTGCGGATACGGACGCTTCCGAAACAGAGGATGACAACAGCGACCTTCAGGGGCTTCGCATACTTGTTGCCGAGGACAACGACATCAACTGGGAGATCATCAGCAAGCTGCTGTCGATGTACGGGATAGCCACCGACAGAGCCGTGAACGGAAAGGTCTGCACGGAAATGGCGGCAGCCGGAGCCGAAGGATACGCACTTATCTTTATGGACGTACAGATGCCCGTAATGAACGGTCTTGATGCCACACGCACCATACGCAGCATGGAGCCGCCCGTATCCGAAATACCCATCATAGCCATGACAGCAGACGCATTCTCCGAGAACATCACGGAATGTCTTGAGGCAGGCATGAACGGACATATCGCAAAGCCCATCGACATAAGCATAGTTCTCAGCGAGATACGCAGGGTCACAGAAAGGAGCAGATCATGAAACGGATAATTTGCGCCGCACTCACCCTTACCCTCATGACCTCGTGCGCCAAAAGCGGCAAGGGATTTTCTCCAAGGCTCGACACGAATTCCTCTGCATCCGTCAGTGTCGTAGGCAGCTACAATAACTTTGAATCCTTGGAGGCGGCATTCGACCGCTTCAAGGAGTATTATCCGAATGTGGATCTCAGCTACACAAGGATAGACGATTACAACAACATGATCGGCACCGTACTCGACGGCACCGTTCCTCCGGATATATACACCGCATACTCATGGATGAACGGAAGAGCACAGTATCAGGCGGTGTTTGACCATGCGGAAGACCTGTCCGACAGCTCACTCGGGCTCGACCTTGACTGCATAAGGCCCGGGCTTTTGACAACGAATGAAAACGGTCTGCCTATGGTGCCTGTGTTCTCCACGACTTACGGTATGCTGGTAAACAACGATATATTCAAAAAAGAAGGGCTGAAAGTCCCTCAGACCTTCACTGACATGGCATCGGTCTGTGCCGCTCTCTCGGAGAAGGGTTACAAGAGTCCCGTAATGGGGTACTCGGGGCAGGACAACAACTTCTTCGCATTCTCCCTCTCTTACCCCTTATTTGCAGGGAGCATCGCAGACGATCCGGACACCATCGCCAAGCTCAACTCCCTTGACCCGTCGGCGGGAGAAGCCATGCGCCCTGCCATTGAAGCGGCGGTCAAGTTCACGGAGACGGCGCACATTGACATGGCTGAATGTGCAAAGATGGAGGATTCCTACGAAGCTGTGATGCTCCGTTTCTTCGAGGGGGACGTCCCCATGATGATATGTTCGGGAGATACGGTATCGGGCACAAAGAAGCGTGAGAGCAAATCTGAGAAGTTCACCGCCTCCCCTTTCACATACTCCTTCACCCCTATCCCCCTCACGGATGAGGGCGGATATTTCCTGGATTCTCCATCCCTTCAGTTTGCGGTGAACAAAAACAGCGATGAACTTGACATGACAAATGAATTCATGCGCTTTCTCATAACTTCCGAAGAACTGAACCGCCTTGCGGAGACAAAGCGTCTGGTGACACCTACCAAGGATCTTTCCTTTGACAGCGTGTACGCCCCCTTCGGTGACATCCCCACATCCCGTGTCATCTCGCCTGAGGCCGTTGGTATAAATGATGACACCGTCATACAGTACCGTCTGGCTGTGAACAAGGTGGTAGGCGGAGAAATGACCGCAGATGAGGCGATAGGCAGCTACGGCTCTCTGGAATGATCTTCTGCCCACGGCTCCTGCGCCCGATCATGCCGCACATTTTCGCAGCTCCCGCAGGCAGAACATACTGTTGAAAACGCTTAATGAATATGAGCGATTTGTTGTGCAATATCACAAAATTTCGGAAATGTATTGACAACTTGAATTGAGTATGGTATAATATATCAGTCGCGTGATGAGCGACTGAGATGGCGGCATAGCTCAGCTGGCTAGAGCACTTGGTTCATACCCAGGGGGTCGGCGGTTCAAGTCCACCTGCCGCTACCATGGCCCGTTGGTCAAGAGGTTAAGACGACGCCCTTTCACGGCGTAATCATGGGTTCAATTCCCGTACGGGTCACCAAGCCATATGCTCGGAAACAGCGTAATATCGCCGTTTCCGAGTTTTTCTTTTATACCGAAAATAGGGTTTGTTCTTTATCTGTTCTTTATTTTGAAAATGCGGAGTTGTGAGCCGTGGGTCAAGCACCCTTCGGCTCTTTTTTCTTGCCTGAGAAATCGAGTGCCGAGCTGACGGCATCGGAGACTTTCGCTCTGGATTCTTCCAACATATGACAGTAGAGATTACTTGTTGTAGAAACCGTCGTATGTCCTAACGCTCCTGACAAGTCAGTAGTTATCATCATTGAGGAACTGCATTTCCAGAACAGATTTGATCTTACTGTGGACACTGAGACGGGGCAACTATTCTGATAATACCAAGACATTCTGTTAATACAAACAGGATGCCTTTCTTTATTTCGTAATATACGCCTAAATGCGCAAGAGATATTGAATAATAAGAGAAATTATGCTATAATAATAAAAATGACTACTGTCATTCAACTATCATTCAGAGGTATCCCAATGCTTAAACCCGGACTGTATGAACAGGTCATAAACAAAGATCTGTCTGGCGAGCTTGACGAGAACCGTCAGCTCATCGAGAAGCGCAATATTGATAAAGCCGAAGCTCCGCATATACTCTCGGGATACCTCGCAGAGGTCATCAAAAAGGGGCTTTCTTGTCTTTCCGGGGACGATATTGAGGGACAGCTCAGCCTTGCCAACAGAATTATTTCGGCAGTCACAGAGTTCACAGGTGACGAGGAGTTCGACGGTTTGAGCGTTGACCGGCGTGCGGAACAGCTTCTGGCTGTTGCCAATATTCAGAATAATGCGGATGCCATGAAGCGTCGCATCACCACGACACGCCCCGAGACCTCTCTCGCTTCAAGCTCCCTGTTCACAGGCGCAGGGCACGAACCTCAGATGATGACCGAGCTGAAAAAGGAAATAGTCTCCGCCGACAGGATCGATATGCTTGTGTCCTTCATCAGGTGGAGTGGACTTGTGCTTATCATCGACGAGTTGCAGGAGTTCACGGCTCGTGGCGGTCAGCTGCGTGTTATCACCACATCCTACATGGGCGCTACCGATGTCAAGGCGGTTGAGGAACTGAGCAAACTGCCGAACACGCAGATCAAAGTTTCATACGACACCGAACGCACAAGGCTTCATGCGAAGTCTTACGTTTTCTACCGTGACACGGGCTTCACTACGGCTTACGTTGGCTCGTCGAATATGTCCAACGCTGCCATGACAAGCGGCCTTGAATGGAATCTGAAAATAACCGCCCACGACCAGCCACACACAATCCGTAAGATAAATGCTACATTCGAGAACTACTGGAACAGCACGGATTTTTCGCTGTATTCTCCCGATGACCGTGTGCATCTGATGCAGGCTCTCAAAGCCGAGAAGCACCACGGTGATACCAGCGACTACAGCTTTGATATCCGCCCTTTTTCCTATCAGCAGGAGATTCTGGACAAGCTGACTGCCGAACGTGAGATACGTGGTCACCACAAGAACCTTGTTGTCGCCGCAACAGGTACGGGCAAAACTGTCATTTCCGCTTTTGATTACAAGCGTTTCCGTCAGGCAAACGGACGTGCTCGTCTTCTCTTTGTGGCGCACAGAAAAGAGATTCTAAGGCAGAGTATAAAATGCTTCCGTGGAGTGCTCCACGATGCCAATTTCGGAGACCTGTGCGTCAGCTTTTACGGAGCGCCGAACTGGTCGATGAAAACAGAAGAAGAAATGAATATCCCCGACACCGAGGTTCAGAGCCTTGATGACGGGGATATTTCTATGTGAGAGATATACAGATCAGATCATAAAATCTGCCGCATAGTATTCTTTCATGATCTTAGCGACAGACGCTGCCGCGCCGAATAGTATTATGCGGCATATTTCACTGTTCCAGTTGTAATTGAAAGTGACATCCCCGGAACAGTTGACTTTGTCGCAGAAAAAACCAGAAAGTTTATTTTCTTCGTTTACGGAACAGGGAATGTCAAGAATTATACAGGAACACTCTTCTTTCTTGGTGCGAACAGCCATGAAATCGAACACCACACTGCTTTGTTTGATACGAAGCCCCTCTTTGATAAAAGGCTGCTTTAAGAAGTTATCAATTTCTTTCGGAGTGAATTGCCACTTGCTGTTGGTCTTTGTTCCTTTCAGAAATCCCTGATTCAGATAATTACGAAGAGTGCGTGTGGTGAAACCGGTAATCTGTGCAAGATCATTCAAGTTGTAGTTTTCTTTCATATATTTATCCTCCTGTGGTTGCTTTTCTCTCTATATATATTATAGCAAAAACAATGCGGCAAATCAATATGAAATACGCTGACTTTTTCACAGTGATCAATTGCAGATCATTTCCCGATCTCGCGATTCCTGAAGCCGGATGAGGATTTTGACGACAAGACGAAGATATAAATAAGGAGGGCTGATATGAACGAAGAAAAATGATACTAAACCTGCCTTATCTTGAAAGAAAGGCTATCAGCTTTACCACACACGAATATGTTGTGGAAAAGGCTTTGCCGGTGAGCAATTATAGGTTCAGACAGATAACTGCTGATCCGATGCAAGGCCATCAGGAAATACAGGATAACATTGATAATATGTATTACGACGGTCATCAATATCATTGTCTACTGATATATGACAAGGAGAATGGTGACGGACTGCTTGTGGAGAGTGAGGGATACAGTTACGCAAGGTACGCACAGTATATTCCGCAGGCAAAGCTGATATGGGAGCAGTTCGCCAGGATCCATGCTCACGAAATGCGGCTGTGCTGTCCGC
>JAFUHM010000007.1 GCA_017468865.1 Oscillospiraceae bacterium
CATTTGCTGAACGATGCACAGGCAAGAGTTGCTGATGCTGTAGCTGCCGCACTCGATTTTTCAGGCAAAAAAATACAGACTGCATAAGCAGTCTGACAAGACAGAGAAAAACAGAAAAATCAAAATAAAGAACAAATAAAGAACAAACGCCGTTTTAAGGCGGTGCTCAAAACCACAAACCGCATCGTACTGCGGTTTGTGGGCATCGAAAATGGAGCAGATAACGGGAATCGAACCCGCATCCTCAGCTTGGGAAGCTGATATACTAACCATTGTACTATATCTGCGAACATGATATATTATAGCACATCTTTCCTAAAAATGCAAGTGTTTTTTGAAATTTTTTTACGATATGACAGGGTATTTTTTCAAAAAATCCCTTGACAAATCTTTAGCGATATGTTATAATTGTCTTTGTCACAAACACAGGTGTTCATGTAGTACGGACAACGGAGCTGTTATGGATATTAATGATAAGACTCGTTATGCGGTAGTGCGTGCAGATGTGCTTCCCGAGATAGTGCTGCGTGTGATGGAAGCTAAGAGGATCATTGCACTGGGCGAAGAGAAGAGCCTTGCAGCAGTATGCAAGAGAGTGGGGCTTTCGAGAAGCGCCTACTATAAATACCGTGACTGTGTTTTTTCCTATGAGGAGAAGCTGACTGCGGCCATTCTTTCGGTCTATGCAGTGCTCAAAGACGAACCGGGCGTGCTTTCACGGCTGCTGAGCGCACTGTATGACAGCGGCGCCAATGTACTTACTCTCAACCAGAGCGTGCCTGTTGACGGGGCAGCCGCAGTAACTGTTACGGTCAAGCTCAGCCAGGTGACCGACAGACAGCAGTTCACGGACAGGCTCAAAGCCGTTTCGGGTGTGGTGAACGTCAGACTGCTGTCAGAGGAATAAGCTTGTGCGTAAGGGCTATAATCATAAATAAGAGGAGATATATATGTCAAAATTTGCTGTTTTAGGACACGGAGTCGTAGGTTCCGGCACGGTAGAGCTGTTCAATATGAACAGAGAGCTGATACATAAGCGTCAGGGAATAGATCTGGAGCTGGGATATATCCTGGATATCCGTGATTTTCCGGGACTCCCCTACTCCGATAAGTTCACAAAGAACATAGATGATATACTCAACGACGATGAGGTCACGGTCGTAGCCGAGGTAATGGGCGGTGTTCATCCCGCATATGACTTCGTTCTTGCCTGCCTTAACAAGGGCAAGTCTGTCTGCACCTCAAATAAGGAACTGGTGGCAAAGAAGGGCGCAGAGCTTCTCCGTGCCGCCAAGGAGCACAACTGCAACTTCATGTTCGAGGCATCCACAGGCGGCGCCATCCCCGTACTCCGCCCGATGCACACCTGTCTTGCAGGCAATGAGATCACCCGCATCGCAGGTATACTCAACGGTACGACCAACTTCATCCTAACAAGGATGATAGAGGATGATATGGATTTTGCCGATGCCCTCAAACTTGCACAGGACAACGGCTATGCCGAGAAGGATCCCACCGCCGACATCGAAGGTCATGATGCGTGCCGCAAGATATGTATCCTCTCCTCGCTGGCATTCGGCAGACACGTTTATCCCGAGTGGGTCCACTGTGTAGGCATAAGCGGCATCACTATCGAAGATGTGGCATACGCCGACAAGGCAGGCTACTCTGTCAAGCTCATAGGCTCCGTCGAGTGCGTGGGAGACAAGATACTTCCCATGGTTGCGCCCAGATTTGTACCCAAGTCCTGCGAGCTCTCCTCCGTATCCGACGTATTCAACGGCATCATGCTTTACGGCAACGGTTTTGACCAGATCATGTTCTACGGCAAGGGCGCAGGCAAGCTCCCTACCGCAAGTGCAGTGCTCGGTGATGTGATAGACTGCGCAAAGAAGAGCGGAACGGATATGTCCGGTTTCTGGGAGGACAGCGCCGATAACAGTTTTATCGCAGATTACAAGACCCAGACAGTCAGAAAGTACATCCGTGCCGCAGGCACCGACAGAGCAAAGGTAACTACCCTCTTCGGGGATGTCCGGTTCCTTTCAAGGGACAGCGCTCCCTCAGATGAAGTCGCATTCATCACCTCCCCCATGACCGAGACCGACATCAGGGAAAAGTGTGAGAAGCTGGGGCAGGTCAAGAGCGACATCCGCATATACAACGCATGACGATCCGAAGGACAGGTCAGCCTGTCCTTTGTTTGTTTCGTGACTGCGGCCACATTCCGAGTACACCCAATTAGTGCTTTTAACGCTTGACAAAGGGCATAAATAGTTGTATAATGGGAAAGGTACAGATATAAACGCTTTGTAAACTTTTAGGCGGACGTCTTTCGTCATTGGGGGAATTATGCAGATCATACCTTATCTGGAATACAGTCTTTATCAGATGTTTTTTATTTTCATCTTCTGGTCTGTCATCGGCTGGATGATCGAAGTTGTGGATATGACTTACGAAACAGGCGCATATCAGAACAGAGGCTTTCTCAACGGTCCTCTTTGTCCGATCTACGGAGTCGGCGTGCTGATGATGCTGATCCTCTTTCGGCCGCTGAAGGATACCTACATCCCGCTTTTCATCGTATCAACGGTGCTGTGTACGGCATTCGAATTCTTCATGGGATGGCTCATGGAAACAGCATTCCATATGCGATGGTGGGACTATTCCCACATGAGATTCAATATAAAAGGATACATTTGCCTTCGCAACTCCCTCTTCTTCGGGTCGGGATGCGTGGTCGTGTATCACTGGGCAGAGCCTCTGCTGGAAGCTGGCATCGCAAGGATACCGGTCAAGGCCGGCTTCGTACTGATAACAGTCATCTCCCTGCTGATGGTCATCGACATCGTATCCAGCTTCTCGACTGCCATCAAGCTCGGTGTAAGGCTCAGGCGGCTAAACGAGATATCCGCCCGTATGCTTGCGGTATCCCAGGCCACGGGAATGAAGCTCGCAGACGGTACCCTTGCCGTCAAGAGCGGCATAGACAAGGCAAAGGACAATGCCGACAGCGTTTATCTGAAGGCACAGACCGCAGGCTCCGCCATGAGAGACAGACTGGAGGAATTCAGGGACAACGCCACCGAACGGGTGCAGGGCATAGCAAGCTCGGCACAGGAGCGTGTCCAGGGCATAGCAAGTTCCGCTCAGGAACGTGTCCAGGATCTTGCGGACAGCAGCCGTGAGAACATCGAGCGTCTGAGAGCCGAATATGAGCGGCTCAAGGAAGAATACGAAAAGCTGCTCTCCGGGGACATTGAGACCGACAGATTTATCCGCCGCCTCCCCCGCATGATCTCCCGCAATTACGCCCGCAGCCTCCGTGCAATAAAACGCAGACTGCATATCAGGCGCATTAATCCGAGGCATCTTTATCTTATCAGCACCACAGCCGAGAATGAAGAAGACGCCCCCGACGAAATAGCCGAAGATAAAGCATAAATCATCCCCGCCGCTATGCGGCGGGGATGTTTGTATACTTATTCCCCTCAATACTTCCCGCTGTCATCATCCGTAAGGTCTGCGATGGCGTCAAGCGGCTTTACAGGCGGGAAAGAAGAGGACGTAAAGTCTATTGGCACGAACTCATCGGTGCGGTCTCTGTGTACCGGAGCATCCGGTGAGGGAGCCCCGAATGACAAGTCTGAGTAAGGAGCGGTCACTTTCCTGCCGTAAGTCGATACCTCGGCGGAAGGTGCGGAGGGCCGTTCACCTGTGAAGCGGAAGTGCGACAGAAGCTGCTTGAGTGCGGCTGACTGACCCGACAGTTCCTGTGATGCTGCCGCCGATTCCTCCGCAGTGGCTGTGTTGGACTGTACGACGGATGAGATCTGCTCCACTCCGTATGTTACACGCTGTATCTCTTCAGCCTGAAGGCCGCTCTCTCCCGAAATGCGGGAGATCTCATGTGCGATGCGCTCCGAGCTCTCCACCACCGCCTGAAGTACACGGGCGGTATCCTTGGCTATCTCCAGACCACGCTGCGCATTGGAAACAGAGCCTTCGATAAGTGCCGTGGTACGGTTAGCAGCCTCCGCACTCTTGGCGGCAAGGTTGCGCACCTCATCGGCAACGACTGCAAAGCCCTTTCCTGCCGAGCCCGCCCTTGCCGCCTCTACTGCGGCATTGAGCGCAAGTATGTTGGTCTGGAATGCGATGTCATCTATGACCTTGATTATCTTGGATATCTCGGCGGAGCTTGCATTGATGTCCTCCATCGAGGAAAGCATATTGCTCATCTCATTGGAACATTCCTCGATGCGGACGCTGTTCTCCTCCACGAAATGCTGGGTGTTCTTTGCGGCAACAGCCGTGCTGTTGACACGGGCGGAAATGTCCTCTATCTGGGTGGTCAGTTCCTTGATAGCCTCCGACTGCTGGGCAGCACCGAAGGAAAGGGTCTGGGCACCGTTAGCCACCTGCTCCGAACCGCTCGTCACCTGCCCCGATGCCTCATCTATGTTCCTGAAAGTCTGTCTGAGGGAAGCCGTGATCTCATTGTATTTATCGGGTATCCTCGAAAAATCTCCGTGCCAGTCCTGGGACATACGGTAGTTCAGATCACCCTGCGCAAGACGATCCATGCCCTCCGATGTGCTTCGGATAATATCGTTTATATTGGAGATAGTCTCCTCTATTATGCAGTTGAGGTCATCCATTTCGGACTTGCCTTCCTTGACCTCCTGTGGTGTCAAATCGCCGTCTCCGAGGGAATAGAGCCTGTCCACAACGTGCCTTATGTCCGATGTGATGCCGTGGCTGAATACGATCGCAAACAGGGAATACGCCAGTATCATCCCCGCACAGATAACTATGGTGACCACCGCATCCGTGCTGCTGTCCACCAGCTTAGCCGTAACAAGAATGGCGATGACAGCGGCAAATATATTAGACACTATCATCTTGCCTGTGATGGTATTGAACCATTCTCTGCGCTTTCTTTTCACCGCTGCTCACCTCCTTATATACCACTTAATTATACCACATATCTTCACAAATTACAAGGGTATTTTTAAAAATTTTTATCTTTTCCGCCAAAACAGCTTCCAAAGCTGAAGTGATTAAATCTGTCTATTGACTTTTTTCACGGGATATGGTACAATGTATATGACGACAGCATCAGGCTGTACCCGATATGAAAGGAAGATCGATATGAACAAGGATCTGAGAAAGGCAATAATCGCCGGCAACTGGAAGATGAACAAGACCCGTCCCGAAGCTAAGGAGCTTCTGGAAGCGATCAAGCCCCTGGTAGCCAATGCACAGGGCAAGGTGGAAGTAGTGGCTTGTGTCCCCTTCACTAACCTTGAGACTGCTGTGAACACCACCGCAGGCTCTAACATAAAGATCGGCGCCGAGAACGTTCATTTTGAGAAGAGCGGTGCATTCACAGGCGAGATCTCCGCTGATATGCTCACCGAGATAGGCGTCACCTATGTAGTTATCGGCCATTCCGAGAGAAGACAGTATTTCGGTGAGACCGATGAGACCGTGAACAAGCGCACAAAGGCTGCACTTGCAGCAGGGCTCATCCCCATCGTATGCGTAGGTGAGCTTCTCAACGAGCGTGAGGCAGGCATCACATCCGAGATCGTAGGCAAGCAGGTAAAGCTCGACCTTGCAGGTCTCACCGCTGATGAAGCAAAGAAGACCGTTATCGCATATGAGCCTGTATGGGCTATCGGCACAGGCAAGACCGCAACAGCAGATCAGGCTGAGGAAGTATGCGCATTCATCCGTGCTACCATCGCATCCCTCTACGATCAGGCTGTGGCTGATGCAGTCACCATACAGTACGGCGGCTCCATGAACGCAAAGAACTGCGCTGAGCTTCTCGCTAAGCCCAACGTTGACGGCGGACTTATCGGCGGCGCTTCCCTTAAGGCTGATGACTTCAATGTTATCGTTCAGGCAGCAGTAAACGGCTGATATTCCTGAAATATATTCTGACGGTATATCTTCGGATATACCGTCTTTTTTGCTGTACGTCAAGTTGACGGATGTTCCCCAATAAGAAAAGGAGCGGCATATGCCGCTCCCCGCAAAAAAAGCAGGACAGCGCGTGTCCTGCTTTCCGATCAAGTCATTCTTTCTTTCCGAAGAGGCCTGCTATGGCATCCTTAGCCGCATCGACGATGCCTGCCTTATCGCCGCCGAACTTCTCCTGTACAGCCTCAGCGATCTTGGAGGGGTCGATCTCTGTGCCCATCTTTTCCTTGATGGTCTCGGCAAATGCCTTCACCTGCTCATCGGGAAGGTCTATGCCCGTCACGCTCTCCAGTGCCTTTACAGGGTCTGTCTTGAGCTGCTCCATAAAAGCGGGGTCTGACTTGGCCTTGTTGACGATCTCTTCAACTTTTGCCTTGATATCCATGCTGCTACCTCCGATTTGTTTATTTTACATCATGCATCAGAATGCATCGTGTACCGAATAGTTGGGTGCTTCCTTGGTAATGTAGATGTCGTGGGGATGGGATTCCTTGAGTCCTGCGCCTGTGATGCGTATGAACTTTGCACGCTCATGGAGAGCCTCTATGTTCTCGCATCCGCAGTAGCCCATGCCGGCTCTGATGCCGCCCACAAGCTGGAATACGGTATCCTGTACATATCCCTTGTAGGGAACACGGCCTTCCACGCCCTCGGGAACGAGCTTCTTTGCGCCCTCCTGGAAGTATCTGTCGGATGAGCCCTTAGCCATAGCCGCAAGGGAGCCCATGCCACGGTATACCTTGAAGGAACGTCCCTGATAAATCTCGGTCTCGCCGGGTGCTTCGTTGCATCCTGCAAGGAGAGAGCCGAGCATTACCACGTTGGCACCTGCTGCAAGAGCCTTGACGATATCACCCGAATACTTGATGCCGCCGTCCGCTATAACGGGGATGTTATGCTCGGCAGCAACACAAGCCGCATCATAGACTGCTGTGATCTGGGGAACACCGATTCCTGCGACCACTCTTGTGGTGCAGATGGAGCCGGGGCCGATACCTACCTTGATGCAGTCGGCACCTGCGCTGATAAGATCCTTTGCAGCCTCTGCCGTTGCGATGTTGCCTGCAATGAGGACAGCATCGGGGAAGGCGGACTTTATCTTGTCGATGCAGGTGAATATGTTCTTGGAGTGGCCGTGTGCGGAGTCGAGAACGAGTACGTCTACCGATGCGTCAAGAAGTGCCTTCGCACGGTCGAGCACATCGGCGGTTATGCCGAGAGCCGCACCGCAGAGAAGTCTGCCGCTCTTGTCACGGGCAGAATTGGGATACTGTACTGCCTTCTCTATATCCTTTATGGTGATAAGTCCCTTGAGTATGCCGTTCTCATCAACGATGGGCAGCTTCTCTATCTTGTGGGACATGAGTATCTTCTGTGCTGCTTCAAGGTCGGTGCCCACGGGAGCGGTGATAAGGTTCTCCTTTGTCATCACATCGCTTATGGGGATGTTGAAGTCACGCAGGAAGCGCAGGTCACGGTTTGTGAGTATGCCCACGAGCTTGCCCTTCTGATCTACGATGGGCACGCCGGAGATCTTGTACTTGCCCATGAGCTTGTCAGCCTCGGCAACGGTGTTGTCGGCGGTGAGGGAGAAGGGATTTACGATGACGCCGTTCTCGGAACGCTTCACCTTGTCTACTTCTTCAGCCTGCTGATCGATGGTCATGTTCTTGTGAATGATGCCGCAGCCGCCTTCACGGGCAATGGCGATAGCCATCTTTGACTCTGTGACAGTATCCATTGCGGAAGTGATTATAGGTGTGTTGAGATAGATGTCGCCTGCGAGCCTTGTGCGGAGCGACACCTGGTTGGGAACAATATCTGATTTGCCCGGAATGAGGAGAACATCATCAAAGGTGAGCCCTTCCTTTCCGAATTTGCTGTTGATATCCGTATTCAGCATTCAGATCCTCCTTTTCGGTTATGTTCATGTATGTATATGATCGCAGGGAAACAATATCGTTTCCCTGCGAGTTTATCACTTGTTCTTGAGGAGATCTCTGATCTCGGTGAGGAGGACCTCTTCCTTGGAGGGCTCGGGAGCAGCTGCTTCAGCAGCAGCCTTTTCCTCTTCTTCCTTCTTCAGCTTCTTGGCAGCAGCCTCAGCAGCATTGCTTGCCTTGTTGATAGCCTTGAGCAGGCAGAAAAGGATGAGTGCCAGAATAAGGAAATTGACAACGGCGGAAATGAATGCACCGTAAGTGAATTCAACGCCGTCCACAGGCGACCATGAGCCTGCCGAGACGACTATCTGTCCGTTTTCATCTCTCTGTGCTCCGCCTGTAATAAGTCCGATCAAAGGATTGATAAAGCTTGTGGTCAGTGCCGTAACAATGTTGCCGAATGCACCGCCGATGATGACACCGATCGCCATGTCCATAACATTGCCCTTGAGAGCGAATTCCTTAAACTCCTGAAGGAATCCCTTCTTTTCATCTGCCATAATTACCTCCTTAAAATCCACAGTCGAGTTGCCTGCTAAAGTTTATTTTGTTATTATAGCACATAATTATGAATTGAGTTTGAACATAAAATAAAATAATCGCAATTTATTTAACATATTTCCATGTCCGAATATCGGAGAATTTGTCAGTTTTGCACAAATATACGGATCCTGCGGATCTTTCGGCGGTATCCCGTCGGAAAAGCCCGGGATCAACGGTTTTCATGCAGGATAAATTATGTTCAATGTGCAATTTGGTATTGCAATTTTTAGTGATGTGTGGTATAATATATATGATTTTCTGTATGCGTGCGCCCCATGACGAGCCGTGCATACAATATGATGCAAAGGCGTATCCGTCGTCTTTGGCTTTGCGAACGGAAAGAGGTTCAAATGAAAAGGATACTGTATAAAAACCTGGACATCTACAATGAGGACACCTATCTGCACGGCGATATCCTGGTAGCGGACGGCGTGATAGAGCAGATAGGCGAAGTCGATGCGGCTGCAGACACAGTGTACGACTGCACGGGAATGATCGCAATGCCGGGGCTTTGCGATATACACGTTCATTTCAGAGATCCCGGACAGACCCACAAGGAAGATATAATCACGGGATGTGCGGCTGCTGCGGCAGGCGGCGTCACTGCTGTGTGCGCCATGCCCAACACCTCCCCCGTATGCGATGATCCCAAGATCGCCGATTACGAGCGTGAGCGTGCCAAGGGCACGGGCATACACCTGTATCCCGTAGGTGCTACCACTGTCAATATGGCTGGTGAAAAGCTGTCAGACTTTGCGGCATACGCAGAAAACGGCATCACTATGGTATCTGACGACGGCCATCCCATCGCCAATGCGGAGGTGATGCGTCAGGCACTGGAGGAGTCGGAGAAATACGGCATCCTTGTGGCATCCCACTGTGAAGACCTTGACATCGTCAACGGCGGCATCATGAACAAGGGACGTGTTTCTGAGGAGCTGGGAGTAAAAGGCATAGACAGGGCATCGGAGGACAGCATCGTTGCCCGTGAGATAGCCCTTGCGGACTCCTGCGGCGCAAGGATACACATCTGTCACCTGTCCACGAAAGGCAGCCTTGATGCGGTGAGGGATGCAAAGAAGAGGGGCGTCAGAGTCACCTGCGAGACAGCGCCTCACTACTTCATGTGCAACGATACTCTCCTGCTCAAAAGGGATGCTGACTACCGCATGAACCCCCCTCTGCGTGACGAGAGCGACAGGCTTGCCATAATCGAGGGCGTAAAGGACGGGACTATCGACTGCATCATCACTGACCATGCGCCTCACACGGCGGAAGAGAAGAGCATATTCGAGACTGCTCCAAACGGTGTCGTGGGACTTGAAACTTCCTTTGCGGCGACACTCACCGCATTCGTGCATACAGGCCTTCTCCCCTATCAGTCGGTGGTAAGGCTCATGTCAGCAGAGCCCCGAAGGATCGCTCATATCCCCGAAGTGCGGATAGAGCAGGGAAAAGAAGCGGAATTCATCATAGCAGATCCCGATCTCGAATGGTATGTGGAGCCCGACAAGCTGAAGTCACGCTCCCACAACTCCATATTCAAGGGACAGATACTCAAGGGAAAGGTAATGCTCACTGTAAGTGAGGGAAGGATAATATATATGGACGAACTTTTTGGAAGGGCTGCCCGCAACCCCATAGATGTGCTTTGTGCAAAGATCATCGAGAAGCAGAACCCCACGGTAGTGGGACTTGACCCCAAGCTTGAATACATACCCGATCATATAAAGCTCGCCGCACTCGAAAAGCACGGCCCCGGCCTTAAAGCTGCGGCTGCTGCCATACTGCGGTTCAACAAGGAGATAATCGATGCGGTGTGCGACGTTGTCCCTGCCGTAAAGCCTCAGTCGGCATATTACGAGATGTACGGACATCACGGCGTAAAGACGCTTGAAAAGACCATCGAGTACGCAAAGGGCAAGGGACTGTTCGTTATACTCGACGGCAAGAGAAATGACATCGGTGCGACGATGCAGGCGTATTCGGCTGCATATCTGGGAAGCACGGATGTGTTCGGTCAGCAGACTGCGGCATTCGGTGCGGATGCCCTCACGGTGAACGGATACCTCGGCACGGACGGCATCACTCCCGCACTTGAAACGGGCGGTGCGATATTCGCACTGGTCAAGACTTCCAACAAGTCCTCGGGTGAACTTCAGGACAGGCGCCTCTGTGACGGCAAGACCGTATATGAGACAATGGGCGATATGTGCGAGAAATGGGGAAAAGACTTCATAGGCGACTGCGGCTATTCTTCGGTAGGTGCGGTGATAGGCGCTACATATCCCGAGATGCTGGCTGAGATGCGTGAAAAGCTCCCCCACACCTTCTTCCTCATACCCGGTTACGGTGCTCAGGGCGGCGGAGCCGAGGGCGTGGCAAAGGGATTTGACAAGAACGGACTCGGTGCCGTGGTCAACTCCTCCCGTGCCGTTATGTGCGCATATAAGAAGGAAGGCTGCGACGAATACGACTTTGCAGGGGCTGCCCGCAGAGAAGTGCTCCGCATGAAGGAAGACATCTGCTCGCACATCCCTCCCATAAAGTACCCCGAAAGGGACTGATGCCGCATCTTCGGCAGGTCAAAGCCATTCCCGGCGCCCGCATACAAAGGCTTGCGGGCACAGGGAACAGCATGATAAAGCGTGACCTGATAGTAAAAATTTACAAATCGTATATTGAATCTTAGCACGGAATATGTTAAAATAACTATGTATGCAGAGGGGAGGAGTTTAAGATCAGGATCAATTTTTTTGAGAAATCGAGCATCCGCAACCAGATCGTTACGATGTTTCTGATCGTTATGCTGCCCACCTTTGCGGCAAGTATATTCCTTCTCAACGGCATGAGGAACATCACCCGTGACAAGACCATCGAATCGGCTCTTGCCAAGGCGGACTCGCTCTCCTACTGGGTCAGCGAGATCGTATCCAACGGTGAACAGGCTGTATCCTCTGCCATGACCGATCCGACGATCACAGGCTTTCTCACAGAAGAGCATGAGGATCAGTCCTCATATTACAAGTTCTATTCGGAGCACCGTCTGGACAAGCTCATCTCCCTGCCCGCATCAGCGGAGAATATGTTCATCTACGTCAGCCGTCCCGATTTCGTTTATTCGTCCTCTTTCCTGAAAACGGACTTTCAGACGGCAAGCTCCGCCTGGTATATCCAGGCGACAAGCAGCAGCGCACCTGTATGGGCTGTCGTACACGACCCTGTTGCCGACGGTCAGAGGCTCGCCTGCATAGGCTCTATCCGCTCGAACGGCGAGATCCTCGGCGTTGCCATGGTCACTATCTCAAACGACTGGATAGAAAACGTCCCCCTTGATGATGCCATGTCCTACTCCTTTATGCTGAACGGAGTGGTGTATAATTCCGATGCGCCCAACATACTCCCCGGCACTGACCTGTCGGACAAGAGGGACTATTATATCAACGACACATACAAGACATATGACACCAGTCTGTACGGGGTGCGGGGATACGGAGTTGTGAGAAACATCCGCATCGGTTCGGACGTTTACCAGATAGCCCTGTATCTTCCCAATCAGTCCATCGCATATGAGCTGGACAGGCTGTCCTTCATCTACGGCGGTTACTGTGCGCTGATGGTGGTGCTCTCTCTTCTGATAATACTGCTGTTCACATCCACCTTCTCCGCAAGGATAAAGACCCTGTCGGACAAGATGCACAAGGTGGCTGACGGTGACTTCAACGTGTCATTCAATGACAGCGGCACGGACGAGATCTCCCTGCTGTACGACGACCTTTCGCTGATGATCTCCAACATGAGGCGGCTCATCAACGACAACTATGAGGCTAAGCTCCAGGGTGAGGCCATCAAGTTCACGCAGATGGAGGCGGAGTTCAAGGCACTGTCAAGCCAGATAAACCCCCACTTTCTGTACAACACCCTTGAGACCATACGCATGAAGGCGTATGTGAACAACGACAAGGAAACTGCGGATCTGGTGAAGAAGCTGGGCAAGTTCATGAGGCGCTGCCTTGAATTCAAGGACACCGAAGTGACGCTCAAGAGCGAACTGGAGTTCACAAAGGCTTATCTGGAACTTCAGCAGGCAAGATTCGGCGACCGCATCACCTACCATATCTATTCTGAGGTGGATGGTGAATACATGATACTTCCGCTGCTCATACAGCCCCTGGTGGAGAACGCATTCGTTCACGGAGTTGAGGCTTCAAAGGGCGGAGGAAAGATAGATATCCGTGTGGTATATCACAATGAATATGTGTTCGTGGACGTGTCGGACAACGGTCAGGGTATGTCCGAAGAAAGGCTGAAGGAGCTTGAACACAAGCTGGAAGTGAGCGACACTTCATCCGGCAAGAGCATCGGCCTTACAAACGTACACAAGCGCATACAGATGTATCACGGCAATAAATACGGCATGAAAGTGACATCGACGGAGGGACAGGGAACTACCATAAGGCTCACGCTCCCCAGAGAACCCGAAAAGGGACTTATGGGAGGAGCGAGCCAGGAAAAATAACGCAGACAGGCGCTCACTGCTATAAGTGACGGGAATATCGGAGGGAAATATGCTCAAGGTACTGCTTGTAGATGATGAGCCGAATGTCAGAGCCGGCATAAAGATGATGATACCTTGGGTCGAGATCGGCTGTGAGGTGATCGGTGAAGCTGATGACGGTGACGACGGGCTCACAAAGATCATGAATCTGCATCCCGACATCGTTATTGCCGACATAAAGATGCCCGGCAAGACGGGCATTGAAATGACGGAGGCGGCGAAGGCTCTCGGTTTCAAGGGCAAGGTCATCATACTTTCGGGCTACTCGGATTTCTCATACGCAAAGGATGCGATCCAGCTCGGCGTGGAGAACTTCATACTGAAGCCCGTAGATGAGGACGAGCTGACTGAGGCGATAGATGCCGCAGGGAAGAAGTTGACGAAGGAACGGGAACACAGCATCAGGCAGCAGATCGGCAAGGAATACATAAATGAACAGATGATCATGGGCGTATTCTTCGGGAACGAGGAATATGTTGCGAGATTTGAGAGCGAGTACGATCAGCTCGGTTTCATGACTGCCATCATTGCGGACAACAGCGCAAGTCAGGGTGCGGTCTATTCCGATGTGCGTGCCTTCTTCGATTCGGTGGTGAATGTGGATATCATCCGCATCGACATAACGGGCGTGCTGGGGATACTGTTCAAGAGCTGGAACAAGAACGATGTATATGCGGTGCTTGCAAGGCTGTACGACAGTCTGAAGGGAAATGTGTACATAGCCTGCGGCGACTATGTGCTGGATGCCCCGAACATCCGCAATTCCTATGCGACCGCCGATCATCTTTACCGCTGCAAGTTCATATACGACAGCGGCAGAGTGGTCACTGCGGAGGATATACACAGGCGTGAGGAGGATGCACCCGATTATCCCGAACGTGTATATGCCTTCATGGAGATAAACGACAAGACGAAGATGTGCGCACTTCTGGATAATTTCCGTATGTCGCTCCAGTTCAGGGGAAACACTCCGGAGAAGGCAAAGGTGAGCTGCCTGACCCTTATCATGGACATACGTTCAAGGATAATGAGGGCGGCGGCGGACAAGAAGCCCGAAACGCTCATCTCGGACGAGTTCCTCAAGTCACTCGAGGAATCCCCCTCCCTGAGCAAAATGGCGGAGTCGATAAAGAACATACTGTGTGAAGTGTCCGACACCTGCTTTGCAAACTCCACAAGATCGAACATGGAGCGTGTGGTGCAGTACATAAAGACCAACTACAACAGGGAGCTCAGGCTCGGCACTCTGGCACAGATATTCGGATACAACAGCGCATATCTGGGGAAGGTCTTCCACCAGTACACGGGTGAGAACTTCAACAACTATCTTGATAACATACGCATCACGGAGGCTAAACGGCTTCTCCGTGACGGTGATTATAAAGTAAAGGAAGTGGCTCGCATGGTGGGCTATCCCAACATAAACTACTTCCATAACAAATTCAAGGAATCGACCGGTATGCCGCCTCTGAGCTTCAAGAAGCAGTTCGGCGGGAGCGACGGCGATGACAGTGAGGAGTGATGACAAATAACCAAGGCAGCACGTTTTCAGGACTGCCCGAAACACAGACCATATGGTCATATGACGAATGTTTAGAATGAGGGGAATCATTTAGGACATTCCCATAAAATACAGGAGGAATCGTCAATGTATAAGATCGTGAGAAAAAAGGTCCTCAATCCTACTGTCATACTGATGGATATCGAGGCTCCTGCCGTTGCAAGGAAGGCAGAACCCGGTCAGTTCATCATCCTGCGCACCGATGAGGAGGGGGAAAGGATACCCCTTACAGTGGGCGACTATGACAGGGAGAAGGGAACAGTCACCATTATTTTCCAGGTGGTAGGCGCTACTACGGAAAAGCTGGCACATATGGAAGAAGGCGACTATCTGAAGGACTTTGCAGGACCTCTGGGCAATGCAACGGAAACTGACGGGCTCAAGAAGGTCGCAGTCGTGGGCGGCGGAGTCGGATGCGCCATAGCATACCCCATTGCTAAGAAGCTCCATGAGATAGGCTGCGAGGTACATTCCATAGTCGGCTTCCGCAACAAGGATCTGGTGATCCTGGAGGACGAATTCAAAGTCTGTTCCGATAAGTTCGTGATGATGACGGATGACGGCTCCTACGGGTCGAAGGGTCTTGTCACGAATGCACTCAAGGATCTTATAGAGAGCGGCGAGAAATACGATGAGGTCATCGCTATCGGTCCTATAATAATGATGAAGTTCGTTGCGGCTGTGACGAAGGAATACGGGATAAAGACAGTCGTTTCCATGAACCCTGTCATGATCGACGGCACGGGGATGTGCGGAGGATGCCGTCTGACGGTAGGCGGAGAGACTAAGTTTGCCTGCGTGGACGGTCCCGACTTTGACGGACATCTGGTAGACTATGATGAGGCTATGGTAAGGGCAGCCATGTACAAGCCCTTTGAGCGTGAGCAGCACGAAGAGACCTGCCGTCTTTTCGAGAAAGTCTGATGGAGGTGCAAGATGGCTAAGCCTAATATGTCCCTTGTGAAGAATCCCATGCCCTCACAGGAACCCGATGTAAGAAACAAGAACTTCAAGGAAGTTGCTCTGGGATACACCGCTGAAATGGCTGTGGACGAGGCAAAGAGATGCCTCGGCTGCAAGGCTATGCCCTGTGTGGGCGGATGTCCCGTAAAGATAGATATACCTTCTTTCATAAAGCATATTGCGGAAGGTGAGTTTGAGGAAGCATATCAGGTGATCGCAAAGTCCTCTTCTCTGCCTGCGGTCTGCGGAAGAGTATGTCCTCAGGAGACACAGTGCGAAGGTGTCTGTGTAAGAGGCAAGAAGGGCGATCCTGTCGGCATAGGACGACTCGAAAGATTTGCAGCCGACTATCACAATGCCAATGCCACCGAAAAGCCCGTGAAGCCTGAGTCCAACGGCAAAAAGGTAGCTGTGATCGGTGCAGGTCCCGCAGGCCTTACCTGTGCGGGCGACCTTGCGAAGGCAGGCTACGATGTGACCATATTTGAGGCTCTTCACATGGCGGGCGGCGTGCTTGTATACGGTATCCCCGAATTCCGTCTGCCCAAATCCATCGTGGAGCGTGAGATAGACGGACTGCGTGATCTGGGCGTGAAGATCGAGACAAATGTCATCATCGGACGCACCATCACGATAGATGAACTGTTTGAGGACGGATTTGAGGCGGTGTTCATAGGCTCCGGCGCAGGTCTTCCCAACTTCATGAAGATACCCGGAGAGAACCTGAAGGGCGTGTATTCCGCAAATGAGTTCCTTACCCGTGTGAACCTGATGAAGGCTTACAAGCAGGGAAGTGCGACTCCCATAAAGAAGTCTGACCGTGTGGCGGTAGTAGGCGGCGGAAACGTGGCTATGGATGCAGCCAGGTCGGCGCTCAGACTTGGTGCGAAGGAAGTATATATAGTTTACCGCAGAGGTGAAGAGGAGCTTCCCGCCCGAAAGGAAGAGATCGAGCACGCCAAGGAAGAGGGCATCATATTCAAGACCCTGACCACCCCCATAAAGATACTTGGCGATGAGAACAGCGTCGTATGCGGCATGGAATGTATTTCCATGGAGCTGGGCGAACCTGATGATTCAGGCAGGCGCAGACCCATAAAGATAGAGGGCTCGGAACACGTTATCGACGTGGACTGCGTGATAATGGCGATCGGCACGTCTCCCAATCCCCTTATCAAGAACACCACCAAGGGACTTGATACGAACAAGTGGGGCTGCATAGTGGCAGACGAAAGCACGGGGCTCACTTCCCGTGAGGGCGTATATGCAGGCGGCGATGCGGTGACAGGTGCGGCTACCGTTATACTTGCGATGGGTGCCGGCAAGACTGCTGCTGCCTCGATAGACAGCTACATCAAGTCAAAATAAGGACATCAGTCATCCCCCTTTCCGGTCAGCGGATGAGTATAGACCCGTGACAAATACCATCAGCCGACAGGTGACTGTCGGCTGAAACTTACGGAGGGCATATGTATTCTATCACACGAATGGGCTGCAACTGCATACATGATGAAAAGTTCCTGATAGACTCCCCGGGAGGATTTGACGGGTACCTTATGCTTTTCGTGAGGACCAAGGCTCTGTTTCGGCTGGGCGGTGAGGTGATAACGGAGCCCGATACTTTCATCGTGTTCAAGCCGCACACTCCGCTGTACTACGGTGCCTGCGAGGGAAAGTACGTCAATGACTGGATAATCTTCAACTGCACGGAGGGGATCTCCGCCGATGTGAGGTTCGGCGTGCCTGTGGAGATAAACGGGACAGTCGATGTGAGCCAGTACTTCAAACTCCTGTCGGACTGCTTTTACAGGAGCGAGAATATGGAGGCAGTGGGATTTCTCATAAGGGCGCTCATGAGTGAGGTGTTTGCGGAAAAGCAGACGGAGCTCCCCCATTACAGGGAACTGCTTGATCTGCGGGGAAAGATATATGCCTCACCCGAAACTGACTGGACGGTGGAGAAGATGGCACGCACGGCAGGGATAAGCGAGCCTTACCTGTACAAGCTGTACAAGCTGGCCTTCGGAGTGACCTGCAATGCGGATCTTATCATGAGCAGGATAGAGAAGGCGGAACATTATCTGATGTTTACCGATCACAACATAGAGGAGATCGCCTATTTGTGCGGATACAGCAATACTGTGCATTTTTCGAGACAGTTCAAGCAGATAAGAGGGATATCGCCTTCGGAAGTCAGAAGTGCAAGGAATGAGAAACGTGGAGAAATGTGATGCGGCTTTTACATATAATGGACAGCGATGACTATGAGAACTGCACACGGCTGGCGGTCAGGAACTCCGCAAGGGCAATAATCGTGTCGGACGGCATGGTGGCTTTGATACACAGCCGTTCAAGAAACTATTACAAGTTACCCGGCGGCGGCATAGAAAAAGGAGAAAGCAAAGAGGATAGCCTCATCAGGGAGACACTTGAGGAGACGGGTCTTCAGGTGATACCCGAAACGATAAGCGAACTCGGCTACATACACCGAATAAAGAGATCCCGGAAATACGAGGACGAATGTTTCATACAGAATAACTACTACTATTTCTGCGAGGTCAGGGACGGCGTGTCCGAACCGAGGTACGATGAAGGTGAGCTTTCGGAGGATTTTATCCCTGAGTTCGTGGATCCGAGGCTTGCGCTGGAAGTAAACTCACGGATAGGCGAGAATGACCCCCTATATGAGATGGTGTCAAGGGAGAATTTATCCTGGAACTGCTGATAGAAGCAATGGATATGAATGAGGGTGAACGGTCAGCAGGGACAGATGCTCATGCGAAATTGTAAAATTTCTGTAAATGACTTGCATTTACGGGATAATAGGAGTATAATGGAGATACACCATAAACGCATTGACCGGGCAAAGTAAGGCTGGCACAGTCTGCGCACAGAGAACGGATCCTTGGGCTGGAAGATCCGCCGCAGCGTCACACCCGAAATTTCACCCGTGAGCGGCAGCTCTCAAACCTTTGGCGGTAGGAGCTGACGGATGCCCCGTTACAGGCAGGATAACTACACCTTATGTGTGCTTTGACGGTGTTTCGCTCAAAGATAAGGTGGAAGTCTGTCCGAGGTCATACCGAGGTCAGGCTTATTTTATTTGAAAGAAGGAATATCATGAAAGAGCAGCTCAAACAGATACTTGAGAATGCCCGCAAGGAGCTTGAAAGCACAGTTGACTCAAAGACGATAGAGGATCTCAGGGTCCGCTATCTGGGCAAAAAGGGAGAGCTTACCGCTATCCTGAAGCAGATGGGACAGCTTTCCGCCGAGGAACGCCCCGTGGTAGGTCAGCTGGCAAACTCCGTCCGCACTCAGATAGAGGACATAATCAAGCAGAAATCCGAACGCATCCGCACCGAACAGGCAGCCCTCAAGCTGGCATCGGAGAAGATAGACGTCACTCTCCCCGGCAAGGATATGGCTGTAGGACGTGCTCATCCCCTCAACGCCGTGCTTGAAGAGGTGGAAGAGATCTTCCTGGGGATGGGATTTGACATCGTGAGCGGCCCTGAGGTGGAGACAGATCACTACTGCTTTGAGGCGCTGAATATGCCTAAGTCTCACCCTGCAAGAGATACGCAGGATACCTTCTACATTTCCGATAATGTGGTGCTCCGCACACAGACTTCATCCGTACAGATACGCACGATGGAGATAAGGAAGCCTCCTATAAGGATAATCTCCCCCGGCAGAGTTTACCGTTCGGATACGGTGGATGCAACTCACTCTCCCCTCTTCCATCAGATAGAGGGACTGGTGGTGGACAAGGGCATCACGCTGGGCGACCTGTACGGCACACTTGATCTGCTGATGAAGAAGCTCTACGGCAAGGATACACAGATACGTCTGCGTCCGCATCACTTCCCCTATACAGAACCCTCCGCAGAGGTGGACCTTATGTGCTTCAACTGCGGCGGCAAGGGATGCCCTATGTGCAAGAACGAGGGTTATGTTGAGCTTCTTGGCGCAGGCATGGTACATCCCGACGTTCTCCGCAGATGCGGCATAGACCCTGAGGAATACTCGGGATTTGCCTTCGGCATAGGTCTGGAGCGCATCACAATGGGACGTTACGGCATCAACGATATGCGACTGCTTTATGAGAATGACATGAGATTCTTAGGGCAGTTCTGATAAGACGGGATGAAAAACGCACATCATCTTCTTTTCACCTGCGAAGCAAGGCGGCTGCCCGTATATCTGAGCGTATATATTTTCCCTCTGCTCATCTATTTGCAGACGGGATACTCGGATGATGTGACTGTACGGCACTTCTTTGAGATATGCGGGATGAATGCGGTGATTGCATGGACTGTGCTGCTTGCTGCGGTATACGTTATATATCTTGTGGCAAGGTGCAGGGCATTTGACAGAGAACTTGCACGGCTGAGCGCACCCGAACTGGAGAAACTGACTGATGCTGTACGGGATAAGCAGGGAGTACCTGTTTTTGACGGACGTATAGTCGTGACAGATTCCTGCCTTTTCTACACGGGCGGTACTGTGATACCTATGGAAGAGATACGGGAAATCATCATAGAGATGAGTGAGACCTCTTATCTTCCCGTGTATCATATGTATGTATACTGTGCGGATGATGAACGCAGGATGATACGCATAGGGTTCAGGCCTCTTTCATATGAGTTTGAGAGCCTTATATCCGACAGGATACGGGTCATCCGCCAGGATCGTCCCCTTGCAGGAAAAGGGGCGATAAGGGGCGGGATGATAAGGGAGACCGAGCCCCTGTCCGACGATGTGAGATCAGATCACCTGATAAAGGGCAACCGAAAGGCTCTGATACTTCGGACACTGCGTCCGCTGGGTATGGGACTGGTGGCATATGCAAGCTGCTTTGCCGTCACGATATGGGTTCCGTGGCTGGAAGAAGATCTCATAACTGCCGTATGGATAGCGGCTCCGAGTGTGATATTTCTCGTCTTTGCAGCGCTGGTCTTCTGCAAAGCGAAAAGAGGATACGACAGAGTATCCCGCTTCTTTGCCGAGGCTGAGGACTTTGAAAGAATGTCTGCCGCTCCTTTGCGGTTCGGCACATTCTATCTGTTTGACAGATATTTATACTATCCCGACGGCTTCCTTATAGTACCCTATGATGAGATCACGGACTGCGGCACTTCATACAGCAAGCGGTACTCCATACCCCTTTCAGCCGCCCTGATCATCAGCACCGCCCGTAAGAAGTATACGATACCCATTGTGAAATGGCGGGAATTCATGGCAGAAGAGACAGAAGCTCTTCACACGCTCGGCGAATATATGCAAGGCGGTCAATGATTTTGATAAACCGATAACGGAGGTAAAATAATGGATCTTTCATTAAGATGGTTAAATGATTATATAGATGTTTCCGATATTTCCGTAAAGGATCTGTGCGCAGGTCTTACACTGAGCGGATCAAAAGTGGAAAAGTACACGGAAGAGGGGTCTGAGATCTCGAATGTGGTGGTGGCTAAGATACTCGATGTCAAGCCCCACTCAAATTCCGACCACCTTGTAATAACACAGGTGGATGCAGGTACCGGCGAGCCGATACAGATAGTCACGGGCGCTCCCAACATCAGGGAGAACAGCATAGGCGCTTTCGTCCCTGCCGCACTTGACGGCTCTACCCTGCCCGGCGGCGTTAAGATAAAGAAGGGCAAGCTCAGAGGGGAGATATCCAACGGTATGCTCTGCTCCCTCGGTGAACTGGGACTTACCGCACATGATTTCCCCAATGCCATAGAGGACGGCATATTCATACTTGATGAGAATGAGCTGGGTCAGCTCGTCCCCGGTACAGATATACGCAAGGCAATAGGTCTTGATGATGTGACGGTGGAGTTCGAGATAACCCCCAACCGTCCCGACTGTCTGTCCGTCATAGGTCTTGCGAGGGAGACTCATGCGACATTCGACAGACCCCTGAAGACCAAGGCTCCCTCTTTCAAGGGCATGGGAGGCAGTGCTTCGGATGACCTGAATGTAGAGATAGTGAACAAGGATCTTTGCTCACGCTACATGGCTGCTGTGGTCAAGAACGTAAAGATACAGCCCTCCCCCCTGTGGATGAGAGAAAGGCTCCGTGCCTGCGGCGTGCGCCCCATAAACAACCTTGTGGATATCACCAACTACGTTATGCTCGAATACGGTCATCCTATGCACGCATTTGACATTCGCTTCATCGACGGCGGCAGCATAAAGATACGCTCCGCAAAAGAGGGCGAAAAGATAACCACTCTTGACGGCATCGAGCGCTCTCTTACATCAGATATGCTGGTCATAGCCGATGCAAACAAGCCCGTGGCAGTCGCAGGCGTCATGGGCGGCGAGTACAGCGGCATCATGGATGATACCGTTACGGTGGTATTTGAGGCTGCCTGCTTTGACGGGGCAAGCGTGCGCACCACCGCAAAGGCACTCGGAATGCGCACGGACGCATCCGCACGCTTTGAAAAGGGACTTGACCCCCGTATGTGTGAGCCTGCTCTCATGCGTGCCTGCGAACTTGTGGAACTCCTCGGCTGCGGTGAAGTCGCAACAGGCATCATCGACTGTGCTGCCGGACAGTTCACTGACCGCACAGCTCCCTTTGATGCGGCATGGATAAACAAATTCCTCGGCACGGACATTCCCGAGAGCGAGATGCTCAGATACCTCTCTCTGCTTGATATCCGTGTGGAAAACGGCGTTGCTCACGCACCCGCTTACCGCAGTGACATCGGCTGCAAAAACGACATTGCAGAAGAAGTAGCACGTCTTTACGGCTACAACAGGATACCTCAGACGATCATCAGAGGCGTAGCCTCCGGAGAATTCACCCCTATCCAGAAATTCACACGCACTATCTCCCGTGCTGCCATATCCCTCGGAGCATACGATATCTGCACATTCTCCTTTATCTCACCGAGATCATTCGACAAGATACTGCTCCCCGAAAACAGTCCCCTCCGCAGAACGGTGAACATCACAAATCCGCTGGGTGAAGATACTTCCGTCATGAGAACTACTCTCCTGCCCTCCATGTGCGAAGTCCTCTCACGAAACTACAACAACCGCAATGAGAGTGCGTTCCTCTTTGAGATAGGAAACGAATACCTGCCCGGAGAGGGAGAGCTTCCCGATGAGCCTGCACGCATAATATTCGGTGCCTACGGCAAGGATGCGGATTTCTATTCGATAAAGGGTGCAGCTGAAAAGCTCCTTGACATATGCGGCATAACTGATGTGGAATATTTTCCCTGCAATGGTGAGGACGACACATTCGGTGAGGCTTGCGCATTCCATCCCGGAAGGTGCGCAGTGGTCGCTGTGGGAGGCGTGAAGCTCGGCATCATCGGAGAACTTCATCCTCAGACTGCGGAGAATTACGGCATCGGCACCCGTGTGTATGCCGCTAAGTTCAACATTCCCGAAATGTTCGCCGCTCACGCAGAGAAGACCTACAAGCCCCTGCCCAAGTTCCCTGCCATGACCCGTGACCTTGCGGTGGTATGTGATGACGACATCCCTGTTGCTGCACTTCAGAAGGCTATCGCCGAAGGTGTGGGCAAGACCCTTGAAATGGTCAAGGTGTTCGATGTTTACAGAGGCAGTCAGATAGAAAGTGGAAAGAAGTCTGTAGCCTTCAGCATTTCCATGAGATCCCATGAAGGCACGCTCACCGACGAACAGGCTGATTCAGCTATAAAGAAGGCTCTGAAGAAGCTCTCGGATATCGGCGCAAAGATCAGAGAATAATGCCCAAGAATACGGCATCCCTCACTGTAACAGTGAGGGATGTTTTTTATGATGCGGTCATTCGGATATGTTCTCAAATGAGCTTCGGAGGTGTTTGAGGAACCGCTCCGCAATTGGGGTGAATGCCTGATGCCTGTTCCATGAGATATAGAGCTTCGTTTCCAGTACAGGATACAGAGGCACGAATACAAGGCCGCTTTCGGGGGTGGTGTTGACCAACTTGTCAAAGGTGAGAAGATACCCCAGACCTTCCTTTGCGAATATGGAGCCGTTGTAGGAAAGCCTGAACGAACCTTCCAGCCGAAGCTGTGCAAAATCATTCTCCGCCCATTTCCTGATCTCGTTGTTCCACGCCTGATCGGAACAGAACAGCGGGATATCCTTCAGATCACCTATGCCTATCCGCTCCTTCGACGAGAGGGGGTCTGATGCGGGCACCACAAGTCCCCATCTGTCACTTTCGGGGAACTCGATGTACTCATACTTGCGACTGTCGGGAAGCTCGGCAAGAACGAGGAAGTCAAGCAGTCCCTTATCCAGTTTGTCTGCGATCTGCTCGGTGTCGCCGCTGGTGATGTGGTAGTGCAGGTTCGGATAACTCTTCTTGAATTCCTTTATGCTCCTTGCGAGAAATCTTATCTGATAGGACTCCGCAAGCCCAAGATATAGCTCGCCCCCTGTGATATCGTCCAGGGATACAAATTCCTGCTCGATCTTGTCCGCCATGCTGACAAGATCCTGCGCACGGTTCCTGAGAAGCATCCCCTCATCGGTAAGGCGGATGCTGAAGCTGTGCCTTGTGAACAGCTGCTTGCCCAGCTCATCCTCCAGGGATCTTATAGCCTTGGAAAGGGTGGGCTGTGTCACATGAAGGAAGTCGGCGGCACGGCTCATGTTCTCTTCTCTTGCCGCCGCAAGAAAGTATCTGAGCGTTCTTATCTCCATAAATATCTCCGAAATGATATTCCGAATTGGAATTCTATGATATTCATTATAACCATTTGCAAAAGCTTTGTCAATAGTATATAATAAATACAGAGGATAAAACAAGTGAGGCAAATATGGATATTGATCGGCTAAAACAGTCCCTCGGCGATGCAGGGTGCAGTTCGGATGACATCGGACGGATAGTCAGGATGTTCGCAGAGGATGAGCCCGACATGGCTCTGAGGGCGATAAGGAAAAACAGATGCACGCTCATGGCACAGCTGCACGAAAGCGGAAGAAAAATAGACTGCCTTGACTTCCTGATCCGGGATCTGGAAAAGGAGATAAGACAGACAAAATGAAATTCGGAGGTTTTATGATGAAAAAAGAAACTCTTGATCTGGTGCAGGAATGGGACAAGACTTTCCCTAAGAGTGAGAAGGTCGAACACAGAAAGATAACTTTTGCAAACCACTTCGGCATAACCCTTGCCGCTGATATGTACATCCCAAAGGGGAAGGAAGGCAGGCTCCCTGCCATTGCTGTATGCGGCCCCTTCGGTGCCTGCAAGGAACAGGCTTCGGGCTTGTATGCTCAGACGATGGCTGAAAGAGGATTTCTCACCATCGCATTTGACCCGTCGTTCACGGGTGAGTCGGGCGGTCATCCGAGAGCGATGAACTCCCCCGATATCAATGTGGAGGACTTCCAGGCTGCGGTGGATCTCCTGTCCTGCTGTGAGACGGCTGACCCCGATCGTATCGGCATCATAGGCATCTGCGGCTGGGGCGGCATGGCTTTGCAGGCAGCCTGCATAGACACACGCATAAAGGCTACTGTCACGTCTACCATGTACGATATGTCCCGTGTAAGCGGAAACGGCTATTTCGATGAGGCTGACAGCAAGCAGGCACGCAAGAGCGCACGCATATCGGTCAACGCTCAGAGGACAAAGGACTTCATGAGCGGCGAATATGCAAGACAGGGCGGTGTGGTCGATCCTCTGCCGGAGGATGCTCCGTTCTTCGTAAAGGATTACTATGACTATTACAAGACCCCGAGAGAATATCATGCACGCTCCCTCAACTCAAACGACGGCTGGGCGACAACTGCCGGCACTTCCCTTATGAACACAAGGCTGTTCACATATGCAGGAGAGATCGACAGCGCCGTGCTCATGATCCACGGTGAGAAGGCACACTCATGCTACATGAGCAGGGATGCCTTCAAGCTGCTAAACGGCGACAACAAGGAGCTGTACATCATACCGAACGCCGTGCATACCGATCTTTACGACGGCGGCGGCAAAGACCTTATCCCCTTTGATAAAATTGAAAGCTTCTTCACAGAATATCTCAAGTAAGCAAGAAGGCTCTGTCGGTTCTCTCCGCCCGAAAGCCGCCGACGGCTTTCGGGCAGCTTTGACGTTTTGCAGCATCACACGGAAAGGCTCATGAAGGAGCGAAGCACATCTGCATATTTCTGAGGTCTGTTTATCATAAGTCCGCAGTGAGGATATCCCTTTATTGACATATAGCGTGCCTTCGGATACGCCTGCCTGAGCCTTTTCCTTGACTTTCTTGCAGGCTCTTCAAGGGAAAAGAAAAACATACATCTGCGCTGCACATCCTCATCGAGCTTCGGCAGGATGCAGTGGTAGCAGGTCTCCACCATTCCCCTGACCGAACTTTTGGTATAGTGTATCTTTTTCCTTACGACTTTTGACATCATAGGCATGAAGGCATCCGCCTTTTTACCGCCGACAAACTTCACGAAGGGATGTGAGGTCAGTTCCTCCGGTGAGCTGCTTTTCCCTACCCTTGCAATGAGGGATGTAAAGACAAGTTCCATGAACTTTCTGAACAGGGGTGAGAAGTCAAAGAAGGGACCGCCGTCAAAAAAAGCCTTCTCAACATATATGCCCCTCCTGCCGCATTCACTGAGCACCGCAAGTGCCACTTCAGCGCCCATGGAACAGCCCTGGAGCAGGGAAAGTCTTTCTATCCCCTTTTCCTCAAGGAATGACACGATCTTTTCTGCTTCATCGCCCCCGCTTACCAGCGTTGAACCGTCATTGCCGTGGCCGTCAAGTGTGGGGCATAAAACATAATACTCATCCGAAAGATATTTCCCGTAGGAAAGGCTGTCATCCGCATCGCTCAGCATCCCATGTATAAGGAGCACTGCCGGTGAAGCGCTGTTACCCATTTCTCTGAATACCATAATTTTCTCCTATCTCTTCCTCAATAATATCCAGCATTTCCACGATCTGCTTTCTTGTGTCTTCATCCATTGCCTGAAGTACAGCACCGATCCTGTCGGTCATACTCTTATGCCGCAGCCGATGCTCCTTTACGGCATCACGCCCCTTTTCGGACAGGTACAGACACTGAGCGCCACCTGTGCCGACGGGGTCGGCTTTCACAAGAAATCCCTTGTCTTCGAGCAGCGCAACAGTCTGGGAAGCGGCAGAACGGGATATATACAGCTTTCTCGAAAGCACGGATAGAGTTTCCCCCTCATCCTGAGAAAGGCACTCAAGGAAGTGTATCTGTGCAGGATAAAGCGTCTCGCCGCCGGCATATGTACACGGTCTTCTGCCCGTGCTGTTGTACAGATTTATGAGCCTGTACGCTCTTGTAAGAAGATCCTCCATACGATCACCTCCGACAATAATGATATCATATTTTCGGGTGTTTGTCAAGTACCTTAACAAACACCCTGCGCATATAATACTGCATATAAATGGTTGTCATTCTGTATATTATGCCGATACATGACCGAAAAACCAAGAAGCCGCTCCTCATCCGATGTGTGAGGCTCATGACAGGAAAGGAAACATCAATGATAAAAACCGGGATCGTCTGGCTGCTGCTTATGGCGGTCGGATTTACAGCGTGCTCTGAAAAGGAGCGTAAGCAGGATATCACAAGTGAGCCGTCTGCCTCACAGGTGCAGATGGCGGAAACGGACGCAGGCTCAGAAACATTAACTGCAAAAGCTGACATCATCACATCAGAAAAGGAGAAAAGCGCAGAAATGATCTACGCATATACGGGAAAGGCAGTCCTTGAGATAGAGCCTGCGGATAATTCATCGGCTGAGGCTTTTATATTCCTGCTGGAAGAGGGAGATATCACCGTGAAGATGCACGATTACGGCAGCTTTGAGAAGGTAGGCTCACTTGACCGCCGCCTTCCGACAAACAATGAACAGATAACCACCGAACCGGGCGATGTGATACTCTATCAGGGGAATCAGATAACCATCTACTATGATACGAACACATGGAATTTCACACGGCTCGGCAAGGTCATCGACCTGTCACGCAAGGAACTGACGGACGCCCTGGGAGACGGTGATGTTACGGTCGTATTCTCCCTGAGCAGGGACTCATGGGCAGATGCTGACAGTCAATGACATTATCGTTTCTCTCATCGCCGAACGCTGTCCTCCCGTCAGTTCAAGTAAAGCAACAAACAGTTGCTTGCAAAATGTCCTGATCTGTGGTATAATACAGGTGAGGTGATGATATGGAAACCAAAAACATAATACAGAGTCTTCGTATAAAGCATGATCTGTCACAGGAGGAGCTTGCGGAAAAGGTCTTTGTCACAAGGCAGGCAGTGAGCCGCTGGGAGAACGGGGAGACCGTTCCCGGCACCGATACCCTGAAGCTGCTGTCCAGGCTGTTCGATGTGTCGATCAATACCCTGCTGGGGGCTCCGAGAAAACTCATCTGTCAGTGCTGCGGTATGCCGCTTGACGACAGCATCATCAGCCATGAGACAGACGGAACTCCCAATGAGGACTACTGCAAATGGTGCTATACCGACGGGGTGTATCAGTACAGCGACATGGATGCGCTTATCGAGGTATGTGTCAAAAATATGGCGAGCGGCGAGCACCCCGAAGGCGAGGTCAGAGAATATCTGAGATCCGTCCTGCCGCAGCTTGACCACTGGAAACAGTGACAGGAGGTCTTTGGGCGTTAAGAGCGGATGTACCCTGCGCCCCCGCAACAATACACAAAGCTGCATGAAGGCACTTTCATCGCCTTCATGCAGCTTATTTCATCATTGCCTTTCAACTGAGTGAAAGGGTGAGATCACATTTCCCTGACATCAGAGAGATCATTCCGTGATAAGTTCCCTCACTTCCACCTTCTTTATCTTGCCGGATGCAAGACAGGCGACTGTGAATATGCCCGCACACACGACTGCGATGGGCATTATGACCGTGAGAACATCCGAAACGGGCTCAAGCTCTGTAATACCTGCTATCTTCAGCATAAAGCCGAGCATGGGCTTTGTAACTGCCGCAGACATGATACCGCCGAGCAGCGAACCTGCGGCACCTATCACCAGGAAGCGCAACGCAAACCCTAGCCTGAGTGCAAACGATGTCATTCCCACCGCTTTGTATATGCCTATATCTGTGCGTTCACGCAAGAATGCAGCCCTTGTCATCATTGCCACTATGATAGCAGCAAAGAGTATCGACACAGAATATATGACATATCCTATTATATCAAGCAGCCCGTCGATGAGCCCCTTGTATCGGCCGACAGTCTCGCTTTCCTCCGCCCTGACGGCAGAAAGCATATCATAGGTGCTGTTAAGGGAATCTATGATCTCATCTGTCTTTGTCAGATCCGAAAGAGTGACGAAACACTCCGAAACTTCTTCATAGTCCATTTTTCTGATTCCGTCGGCGGTAAGGCACGCCATGACACCGTATTCTCTCACGGTCTGGAAATATCCTGTTATCACGAACTCCTCGGATGCGTTGACATACTTTATCTGTATGCTGTCGCCTATCTCCTTTCCTGTGGAGCGTGACACCGACCTGGTTATCATCACTTCATTGTCATATCTTGGGGCTCTGCCCTCTGTGGGCTTGAAAAGATCCTCCTCCCTGCTGTACGCACGGATCATGACCTGCTGACCGTCAATTTCCATGCGGTGCATACTCATCATTGAAAGATATGCTCCGCTGTCCGTCTGACGAATGGTCTTTTCTATGCTGTCATGGTCTGAAAGAGTCAGGCTGCCCGGACCGGTGATCTCTATGTCACCCGTCACTTCAGTATACATGGCATCGGAATCAAAGCTGTTCACAAATACCGATATGCTGATAAGGAAGAATACCAGTATACCGATCATCAGTATCGCACCCACATAGTTTTTAAGATCCGATGTTATCTGTCTGAACGCTATGAACAGTGATACAGGCTTTCTGACAGGAATATTGAGCCTGCTGTCAAAGTATACATCTTCTCTGCTTCCCGATATAGCTCTTACGGGAGAGATCTTTGATATCTTTGCCGTAGCGATAAAGACAGCACCCATGCAGACAAGTATAATGAGCAGTGACAGCACTGCACATTTTCCTGCGGATATCTCCGTGGAGGTCAGTGTGCATGAAATGCGCATGAACAGTCTTATCAACGCTTTGCAGGCAGGGAATGAAAGTATCAGTCCGATGGCCGCTCCTGCCGCCAGCGCTAAGGTATACTCTATGACAAACATGACCCTTATCTGCATCTTGGTAAAGCCCTGTGAGCGTAGTATTCCGAGATCGGTATGATCCATCTCGATATTTGACGAGATGCTGTTCACCATAATGATGATGACCACAGCCACAAGAAGAACGATATAAACAAATACCATCCTGATACCAACATTGGTGAATATCATTATGTTATCCTCAAGTTCGTCCCTTGATGGTGAGTATAAGCTCAAATCTATGATGCTGCATTTGTCGTTAAGTTCTTTTTTCAGCTCATAGGGAGAATAATCATTGGTCGTATGGATGTTTATATCCGTGCAGGAAAGGATCTTCCTGACCGGATCTGTAAGGTGTGATGCTTTTTTCAGGATATCCGCATGGTCTTCGGGCGATATGACACAGCGGTTTGAGGAAACGGTCATTGCGCCGAATATGGGATCCTGATATATTCCCTTTACGGTAAAGCTGAACTCTGTACCGTCATTTGCAGAGAAGGTGACAACATCGCCCTTATCCATAAGCGAGCGCATTTTATAGGGGATATAGATCTCACCCCTGTGAAGTGTGTTATCTCCCGTGAGAAAGGCGGTATACTCATCATTGAAAACATCACAGCCTTCTTTGTACTCTGAAAGCTCTATGAGGACCTCCTTTTCTTCACCGTTTACACGGGGCTTCTGAAATACCATCAGAGCAGTTTCATATTCAGCCCGTTCTATGTGCGGGTCATTATTTATCGTATCACGGATATCATCGCTCAGCATATCCGAATACAGTTGTATGAGCAGATCACCGCAGTCAGCCTTCTCAAAGTTCACGTTCACCGCTTTAACAAGGTCATCATTGTTGCTTACAGTACCCGTAAAGGATACCACTATCATCATCATAAGCAGTGCGATCCCGATGAATGCGCCCTTTTTCGTCCTCAGATCGGCAGCCGCAAGTTTCATTATACCCTTCATGACATCACCTCAGAATCCGTTGGAGGCAAGCCATGCGTTGACCTGTGCTTCACGGTGCTTCTCATCCTTGTCATAGGGAGGCAGTTCAAGGTCACCGATTATCATGCCATCCTCGATGTAGAGTATCCTGGATGCACGGCAGGCGGCTCTTGCATCATGTGTGACCATAAGGATGCTCTGACCGTTTCTGTTCAGCTCTGTCATAAGGTCAAGGACTTCTGTGGTATTCCTCTTGTTGAGTGCGCCTGTGGGCTCATCCGCAAAGAGCAGGACGGGGTCGTTGATCACTGCCCTTGCTATTGCACATCTCTGCTGTTCGCCGCCGGAGCACTGACCGGGGAGATGTGTCTTTATATGTGAAATGCCCATTTTTTCCATAAGCTCAGCAGCTTTTTTATCCGTATCTGCCGCCTTCCTCGATCTGTTCAGATAGCCGGGCACCGTGATGTTCTCAAAAAGTGTCAGATTGCTCACCAGGTGCATCTGCTGGAATATGAAGCCGAAATCACCGCAGCGCAGAGAGGCAAGCTCCTTCTCACTCATTTTTACAATGTCTTTCCCCTTGTACAGCACTTGTCCGCCCGTTGCTCTGTCCATCCCGCTGAGGGAATATAGGGTAGTGGATTTTCCCGAACCCGATGCTCCCATGATAACTGTAAAGTCGCCCTCATATATATCCACATCAAGACCTGTAAGAATGTGTATCTGTCCTCCGTTGTGGGCAAAGCTCTTGCAAAGCCCCTTTGCGGAAAGAATTGCTTTTTTCATATGTTATCCCCTTTCTGTTTTACTGTACACATTCTACATCATATAGTATTAAGAAATCCTTAAGGGATATCATTTTTACCGGTCTTTGTCAAGAGGGAGCGAAACAACGACTTCAAGACCGTCATCATGATCTAAAAGCTGAAGGCTTCCGCCGGACTGGGTCACTATATACTTTACGATATAAAGCCCCAGCCCTGTGCCTTCCGTATCCCTGCTGTTCTTTCCACGGTAGAATTTATTTGTGACAAAGGGCATATCCTCATCGGGAATGCCCGGTCCGTGATCCCTGAAATGTATCTGCGCAGTGTTTTCCGTGCGGTCCACGGATATATCCACATGGGAGCCGGCATACTTACGGGCATTGCTTATGATGTTTTCGGCTATCTGAGCTGTCCTGCTCATGTCTGCATAAACATACAGACTGTAAGACGGTCTCTCAAAACGGACACTGTCATCTGCTGAGAGCCCCTGTGCGGTCTGTTCAAGAAAGGACACGAGCTCAAACCGTTCGGGGGACATCCTGAGTCTGTTCAGTTCTGTAAGTGAATGGGTCAGCATATCATCGGTGATCTTTGTTATCTCATCGCATTTTCTTATCATCACGGTGATATACTTTCGTCTGGTCTCCTCTGATGTATCAAGCCCCATGTCAAGTGCCTCGGCATACGCCTTGACCGAAGCAATGGGTGTCTTTATGTCATGAGAAAGAGAGGCTATTACCGTCTTGTTGCTGTCAATCGCCTCACGCTCACAGGCACGGGATCTGACTATCTCGTTTCTCATGCTGTCAAATGCCCATACGAATTTCCCGAAAGTATCATCACGGTCGTGCCTTAGCGATTCGGACAGATCTCCTGCTGCGACCTTTTCGGCAAAAGACGACAGCCTGTTGAAAGGAAGGATCATTACCTTTATGAAATAGGCACAGGTGCCTGCCAGAAAAACTATGCACACGCCGCACATCAACGGCAGATCATGATCATTTTCCTTCTCATGGGCTGCAAGCTCTTTTCTCAGCGCCCTTGCCGCCTGAGCGGCACTGTCCGTGTCACCCTGCTCACAAAGCCTTTCTATCTCGTTCAGCGACACCGCCGCCATGCCGGAGATATCATCCCTGCTTCTGTCATTCCACAAAGCCGCCGTGATGACTATAAGTATGAGAGCCGCAGTGATCGTTGCTGTGATAAGTTTTTTCATGCTCAATCCTCCAGCATATAACCAAGTCTCCATACGGTCTTTATATACTTTGGCCGTGCGGGATCATCCTCCAGCTTTTCTCTCAGCCAGCGTATGTGTACAGTAAGAGTGGAAGGCTCTACCTCGGAAAACGGGCCCCAGACATCCGATAGCAGCTTTTCCTTTGGTATGGCTGTATTCTTGTTTTTGCACAAGGTCACAAGAAGATCGTATTCTCTCTGGGCAAGAACGATATTCCTGCCGTCCTTTGTCACTGTTCTTGCAGATGTGTTCACGGACACATCTCCGAATGTGTATCTATCCTCATTTGTACCGTAGACACGGCGCATGAGAGCATTTATCCTTGACAACAGTTCTTTCATGGAATACGGTTTGGGGATATAATCATCACCGCCTGTGTCAAACCCCGTTATCCTGTCATCCTCCGCCGTGCGTGCGCTGGCAAAAATGACAGGCACCTGAGATACTCTGCGAAGTTCCCTGCATATTTCAAGTCCCGTGCTGTCCGGTAGGTTTATATCAAGCAGAACAAGGTGATAGCTCCTCTGGGAGAGCAGTTCATATGCAGCTTCAGCACAGTCGGCACATTCTGCGGTATATCCGCATCCGCCAAGCATCTCTGCGATTATATATGACAGATCCCTGTCATCATCCACGATAAGTATGCGCTTTTTATCCATATCATCATTGTGTTTCAGGCACGGTCTGTAAGCGTGACGCTCCGGCTGATCAATGCAGACCGAGAAAGAAACAGTATTTCCTCCCGTGTTCATCTATATTGGGTCTTATTAGATTATAGCAGATGCAGGCTGTACAGTCAAGAGCTTTGATGCGGCAGTTGACTGCACGATACAATGCGAAAGCTTTGGCAGCCATCCGCACATACCTGCTTTATCCCATGAAAAATTGTCTTGACTATGTGACGAAAAAATGATATAATGAAGGAAAAGGGGTCGTGAGAAAATGGAATTTGATATTGATGCAAACAGTTCTCTGAGAAAAAAGTTCAACAGTTTTTACGGGCAGCTCTCAGGATGGAGCAGCGGCGGAAAGGTACCCGATCTTGCAAGTCAGGATCTGCGCAGGACTATGGAATTGCAGCAGCAGCACTGGAAGTCACTCGGTCTGAAGGTGTGCTATCGATTCAAAAGAAGACAGAACGGCTCAGCTGATGTCGCAAACCTCGCATATAATGACAGGGTATTTGAGAACCGTTTCCTTGCAGGTCAGAAAGAGCTCACAACGACCATCACAAGCGGAGGGCGGACTGTCTACGAGCGTAAAAACAGTGCCACGATGTCAGTCGTCATACAGGATCTGCTGAAAGGATGCCAGCCGCCTCCAGATATGCCTCTGTGCTGTCCCCACTGCGGCGGTCCTGCCACGATAGAGCAGCTTGCAGCAGGCTGTCCCTATTGTGATACGCATATCATCGTGAATGAATTCTACCCGAGGATCACAGACTATGACATAGACAAGCACCCCGAAGACAGCAGCGGCCGCAGGTTAAGGGAGTTTCTGCTGTGTGCTGTGATAGGCATCGTGATCTCACTTCTTGCCATACCGTTCTATGATGATATCGCACATCTGCTCATGTCGTTGATGGGAGATCTTCCAAGGGATCTGCCAAAGGATAATCCAATGGATTATCCTTTAGCTGCTCCCGATCAGCCCATACTTCCCGGTGCAGTTCTTGCAGGTGTGGTGCTCGGCTTTGGTATGTGGTTCCTGTGGAAGCTGTTCAGCATCTTTGCCAGGATGGGCAAAGAACTCCTCGGAACGGGGAAGGTCGCAAGGTCGCTCATCTTCCGCAATGAGATGCACAAGATCGACCCCATGTTTTCAAGCGAATACTTCCGTGACAGAGCGATGCACCTGTTCCGCATGGCGGCATACAGCAAGGATCCGAGCCTGTTCAGCTCCTGCGAGTGCAGCCGTCCCGCATCGTGGGATACCGTGATAGACGCATCGCTACACAACCTCGGAGTAGACAGCTATCGTATCCGTGGAAATGACTGCACTGTTGCCGTCACTCTTTATACGGACTGCCTTATCTATCGCAGGGGCAGGATCAGTTCAAGGCTGAAGAAGATCCGCATGAAACTCAGGAAGACCGTCACCGCCCCGACCGATCTGGGCTTTTCCGTCAGGGCAGTAAGCTGTCCCTCCTGCGGAGCCAGCTTTGATGCGGAGCAGGTGAGCAGCTGTCCGTTCTGTGGCAATAAATATGATCTGTCAAAATATGACTGGGTACTTACCGATATCCGTCAGGCTTAAATATGAGGGGAAAAGCCTGACAAGACCGCTTCAGGCAGTATAGACACGGATCGGTTCATAAAAGGGGGAAAAGAGATATGAATGATCTGGAGTTTAACAATAAAAAGCAATGCGGACTCTGGCTCATGCTGGTTGGCGCAGTGATCGTGATATCGGATATATTGGGCGGCAGTTTTCTTATCAATCCGATCATTTTCCTGATAGGTTACTACATATGCTTTTTCAGTGTAAATGTCAATAAAAAAGTCAGAGAAAAACTGTCTCAGGGGCCAATATCCAAATTCCAGATAAAAATGATATATGTATCCTTAGCTTTGCTGTTTGTATTAATGTTCGGCATTGCCGGTCCTTTTATACCCGGATGGAATTGGAGATTGATCTGGCTTGGTATATTTTTGGCAACTGCGATCCATTTTATCCCCTGGTTTTTTATCCACGGCCGGAGTATGGTGATACTGGCAATAACCGATATCGTTATATGTGTGATCGGCTCAAAGCTTGCTTTTAACAAGCAAGCGTGAGCCGTAGGCTCACTTCCGTTCAGTGGG
>JAFUHM010000073.1 GCA_017468865.1 Oscillospiraceae bacterium
CAAATGTGAGCCGCAATATTTATGACGGACGTTTCTTACAACCTTGACATTTTTGATATGCTGAGCCGTTTATTAAAGGCGTGACATATCTTATCAACGGATTCGCTGCGGGTCGTACCTGCCGAGATTGCTGCAGGCCGTGCCTGCAATGAACATCTATGACTACCTTGACATTTTTAATATGCCGTGCTGTTTATTAAAGGCGTGACATATCTTATCAACGATTTCGCTGCAGGCCGTGCCTGCTATGCCGTGCCAGTTGGAAAAGGCATGACATATCTTATCAACGTAATCGCTGCGGGTCGTACCCGCCGGGGGTGTTATGTTATGGCTGAACTTACCGTAAAGATCTATTCCGATGCACTGAAAAGAACGGTCGCCTTTGATATGTTCATCCCGAATGAACTCAATGCGGATGCACAGTACGCATCCCGTCCCATGAAGACGCTGTTCCTGCTTCACGGATACAACTGCCCCGCATCGAACTGGGTGCCGCAGTATCTGTGTGAGAAGTACAAGTTTGCTGTTGTGATACCCAACGGGAACAACTCGTTCTGGGTGGACGGCTCGGCAACGGGGCATAACTACGGCACATATCTGTGCGAGGAGCTTGTGAACTTCCTGCGCCGCACCTTCCATCTGGCTATGACACCCGATGACACCTACATCATGGGATTTTCCATGGGAGGGTTCGGAGCGATACATTCCGCACTGATGTATTCCGACACATTCGGGAAGGCGGCGGCCATGTCCTCCGCACTTATCATACACAAGATCGCTCATATGAAGGTGGGCGATACGGATGATGTTGCGAACTACGCCTATTACTACGCCATCTTCGGCGACCTTGAAAAGGTGGAGGAGAGCGACAACAACCCCGAAAACATCGCCAAGTGGCTCATCGGAGAGGGCAGTCCCATCCCCGAACTGTATATGTGCTGCGGTACGGAGGATTTCCTTATCGAGAACAACAGGCAGTTCCACGAATACCTTGATCTGATAAACTTCCCCCACAAGTACATCGAATCCCCCGGAAATCACGACAACTTCTTCTGGGACGAGTACACGGTGAAGTTCATCGACATGATGATGAAATGATACCATAGATGCGGCAGGAGGACTTCCTGCCGCATTTATCATTCGTAATGCCCTTTACAGGCGATCACCCACAGATCACCGTTCACAATATTGTATACAAGCCTGTGTTCTTCACTTATATGCCTGCTCCATGCCCTGTCGCTCCATATCTTATTCATCATCAGCCTCTATCAGTTCGTGAACATGACCCTGACCTGCTTCAAGCTGTGCAATGCTCGTATCTATCATAGTCAGATATTCGTGGTTTCTGATAGCCTTCATTATCTGATTGTAATCCTCCAGACTGATCACGACAACATTCTTGTCATTCTTTCGTGTCACGATAACGGTCTCATGGTCATCAGTGGCTCTGTCGCAGTAGTTTTTGAGATTTGTCCTGAACGAAGTATAATTGGCAGCGATCATACAAACATCCCCTTTTGATACAATATTCTGTACTTTATATTGTACCATATTGTCAGGAAAATGTCAAGTCTGTTTTATACATCTGTGCTACATAATGTTTCCTGCCCATAAACTGTGATGATTAACAAAATACCTATTGAATTTTTCGGAAAGATATGGTATAATATATTGATACTGTATCGATACAGGTGAGTCGGGTCTTTCCCGTATGAGGTATTTATGTTTGCTAAAGTAAATTCCATAGGACTTTTCGGTCTTAACGCATTCGGCGTGGAAGTGGAGACGGAAGTTACGAAGGGTCAGCCCGCCTTTGACATAGTGGGACTGGCGGACACTGCCGTGAAGGAAAGCAGGGAGCGCATCCGCTCCGCATTCCGAAGCTGCGGCACCACATTCCCGAATGCCCGTGTCATCGTCAACCTTGCCCCTGCCGATACGAAAAAGGCGGGGAGCGTGTTCGATCTGGGCATCTTCATGTCGGTCATGCGCTCTGTCGGTGCCGCACCCCATGAGATACCCGATCACACTCTGGATGAATGTGTATTCATCGGTGAGGTGTCGCTCAGCGGAGACGTGAGAGGCGTTGCGGGGGTGCTCCCCATGGTGCTGTGCGCCGAAAAGCACGGCTTCAAAGCGGCTTTCGTCCCTGCGGACAACGCACATGAGGCGAGCGTATGCGACGGCATCGCCGTATACGGCATATCGAGCGTGACACAGCTGATGGATCACCTTACAGGGAAAAACATACTAAAGCCTCAGCCCCGCTACATCCCCGAACCCGGCGGTTACTTCGGCTCTGCCGACTATGCCGACGTGAAGGGGCAGACGCTCCCCAAGAAGGCGCTTGAAACGGCGGCGGCAGGAGGTCACAATCTCCTGATGATAGGCCCTCCCGGCACGGGAAAGAGTATGCTTGCAAAGCGCATCCCGTCCATACTGCCTGCCATGACCTTCGAGGAGAGCATAGAGACTACCAACATCCATTCCGTATGCGGGATGGTCAGCAAGGAAGAGCCGCTTGTGGTGAGGAGACCTTTCTTCTCTCCGCATCACACCATTTCGGGGGCAGGCCTTTGCGGAGGCGGCTCCGTACCAAGGCCGGGACAGATAAGCCTTGCGCACAACGGCGTGCTTTTCCTGGACGAGCTGCCCGAATTTGCAAGGCCTACTTTGGAGATGCTGCGCCAGCCCCTGGAGGACAGACAGGTGACCATTTCCCGTGCATCGGGCACGGTGACATATCCCTGCTCCTTTATGCTCGTCGCCGCCATGAACCCCTGCCCCTGCGGATATATGGGGCATCCCACAAAGAAGTGCATATGCTCCCCCAATCAGGCGAAGGCATACCTGTCACGGATATCGGGGCCTTTGCTCGACCGCTTCGACCTTCATGTGGAGGTGGCGCCCGTTACCTTCAACGAGCTTTCATCCGTGAAGAAGGAGGAGAGTTCGGCTGCGATGCGTGAGCGTGTGCAGGCGGCAAGGGAGATACAGCGTGAGCGGTTCAGGGGGACGGACATCACCTGCAACGCACGCATAACACCTGAGATATTCAATGAAGTCTGCCCCATGTCCGAGGACGCAAAGCAGCTTCTTGAAAACGTATTCAACGGCATGGGGCTGTCCGCCCGTGCATATGACCGCATAGTCAAGGTGGCACGCACCGTTGCGGACATGGACGGCTCACAGGTGATAGAAAAGCCCCATATTTCCCGTGCGGTACACTTCCGCACACTTGACAGGAAATACAGACTGGGCTGACAGAGGATACGGCTGATGATAAAATTTCACCTTCCCGATTTCTGCGGCAACTACCGCATGAATCTGTATATTGCGGATCTGCTCAAAGCAAGCCCGCATCTGTTTTACGATGATATAAAGATAGCTTCCTCCTACGGATGCTTCCCTCCCGCACTGTGGAACGGAGGGCGCACCACTGTCGGAGCGGTGCGGCGTGAGTTCATCCCCTTCCTTATCTCGGAATACCGCAAGAGGGGCATACCCATAAGGTACACATTCACAAACCCCACCCTGAAGGAAAAGGATCTTGCCGACCCGTTCTGCAACATGATAACGAAGATGGCGGAGGACGGGACAAACGAGATAATCGTCAACCTCCCCCTGCTGGAGGAATACATCAGAAAGAACTACCCCCGCTATCCTCTCATCTCCTCCACCGTCAAGCAGATAGAGAAAGAGGATGACCTGCTGAAGGAGCTTGAGAAGGACTACAAACTGGTGGTGCTCGACTACAACCACAACAACACCGACATTCTGGAACGGCTCCCTCACAGGGACAAGATAGAACTGCTGGTAAATCCCTACTGTATGCCCCATTGCAGGCGCAGAGGGGATCACTACCGCTTCCTCGGGGAGCGGCAGGCTGCCGAGAGCAGGATGGTATTTGAGGGGAACACCCCTGCCGTGCAGAAGGTGCTGAAGAAGGAATTTGCCTGTCCGAACATGAATATGTCCTTCTACGACACGGTGCATTACGACACCCACATCACCCCCGAAAGCATATACGGGAAGCTGACGGACATGGGATACTCGAATTTCAAGATAGAGGGCCGCATGATGCACGCTGTGGATATACTGGAAAGCTATATGTACTACATGGTGCGCCCCGAACACCGTGACCGTGTACGTCTGTCTGCTCTTCGTGAGCTTATGAGGCGGAGTTAGCTATGTCGGTCATCATGGGGATACTGGCGATGGTGCTCATTTACCTTGTGACGGTAAAGCTGCCCGACATCGCCGCACTGATAGACAGGACAAAGGAAAAGCCGAAAGAGGACGACGGCGTTACCGATATATATCAAATACAAGGCAGCGATGCCGATGATAAGGAGAATAATGATGGCTAAGGAAAAAATGGTGCAGCAGATAACCTCAATGGACGAGGACTTTGCGAAATGGTACACCGATATATTCAAGAAGGCGGAGCTTGTGGAATACACGAGCGTAAAGGGCTGTATGGTGATACGTCCCTACGGCTATGCGATATGGGAGAACATACAGCACATACTTGACGGTATGTTCAAGGCAACAGGCCACGAGAACGTATGTATGCCCATGTTCATCCCCGAAAGCCTTCTTCAGAAGGAGAAGGATCACATCGAGGGATTTGCTCCCGAGGTGGCATGGGTGACTTACGGCGGCACGGAGAAGCTGGAGGAAAGGCTTTGCGTGCGCCCCACATCCGAGACTCTTTTCTGCGAACACTACGCAAACATCGTACACTCCTACCGTGACCTGCCCAAGCTGTACAATCAGTGGGTGAGCGTGGTAAGATGGGAGAAGACCACACGTCCTTTCCTGCGCTCAAGGGAATTCCTGTGGCAGGAGGGTCACACCATCCATGCGACTGCCGAGGAGGCTATGGAAGAGACGGAGCGTATGCTCAATGTATATGCAGACTTCTGCGAGAAGTACCTTGCAATGCCTGTGGTAAAGGGACGCAAGACTGATTCAGACAAGTTTGCGGGCGCAGAGATCACCTACTGCATAGAGGCACTCATGCACGACGGAAAGGCTTTGCAGGCAGGTACTTCCCACTACTTCGGGGACGGCTTCGCCAAGGCATTCGAGATCATGTACACCGACAAGGAGAACAAGAAGGTATATCCTCATCAGACTTCATGGGGCGTGACCACACGTCTTATCGGTGCAATAATTATGACCCACGGCGACAACAACGGCCTTGTTCTCCCTCCTGCGGTGGCTCCCGTTCAGGCGGTCATCGTTCCCATCCAGCAGTTCAAGGAGGGCGTGCTCGAAAAGGCAAATGAGATAGCTGACACCCTCAGAGCGGCAGGCATCCGTGTAAAGGTGGATGACAGCGACAACAGCCCCGGATGGAAGTTCTCCGAATATGAGATGAAGGGCGTGCCTGTCCGCATAGAGATAGGCCCCAAGGATATAGAGAACGGTCAGTGCGTGACCGTGATGCGCCACAACCGTCAGAAGGACTTCGTTTCCCTTGACGGCATAGCAGACACCGTAAAGCAGAAGCTCGACGAGGTGCGTGACGGCCTGTACAAGGCTGCCCTTGAGAACCGTGAGAACCGCACCTACAAGTGTACGGACATGGACGGCATCACGAAGGCGCTTGAGGCGGGCGACGGCTTTGTCAAGGCAATGTGGTGCGGCGATGAGGCCTGCGAGGATAAGGTCAAGGAGATCACGGGCGTAGGTTCACGCTGCATCCCCTTTGAGCAGGAAAACCTTTCCGATGTGTGCGTATGCTGCGGAAAGCCTGCCAAGAAGATGCTTTACTGGGGAAAAGCGTATTAATACCCATATTAATATGCTTTTGCTTATTAATACGCTTTTGCGTATTAATTTACCAATAAATACGCTTTTGCTTATTAATACGCTTTTGCGTACTGATACCTGTATCAATACGCTTTTGCATGAGCTTGAGCCCGACACGGTGATACTATGATATACATCACATCAGATCTGCATCTGGGACATGATAAGCCCTTTGTGTGGCAGGCAAGAGGATTTGAATGCATAGAGGCGCATGACAGGGAGATCGTCCGACGGTGGAACGAACGCATCAGCGATGATGACACTGTCTATCTGCTGGGGGACGTGATGATGAACGACACCGACAGGGGGATGGAGCATCTGCGCTCGCTTCACGGGGAGATACACATAGTCATCGGCAACCATGACACTCCCCGAAAGACAGGGCTGTACACGCAGAGCCCGAATGTGGCTGAGGTGGCGGCGGCTCTTTATCTGAAGCAGGGGAAGCAGATGTACTACATGAGCCATTATCCGACTCTCACGGACAACACTGCCGACCCTTCACAGGATAAGCAGGTGATCGTGAACCTGTACGGACACACGCATCAGAAGGACAATTTCTTCATCTATGAGGGGCATATGGTGCCGTTCATGTACCATGTGGGGGTGGACAGCCACGGTCTCGGTCCCGTATCCCTGGATGAGATAAAGATCGACATGGCGGCAGCATGGGAAATGCTGCGTTCGAGGTAAATATGGACGAATACGATAAGGCGCTGATCTTCGCCTTGAAAAAATGGATCGCAGACGAGATAAACGAGATATACGACAACAAGGTATATGCACTGGTGCTGGGACTTGATGAGGACGGATACATCGGCTACAACACGGAAAAGCACCTGAAAGACAGCGGCAGCGACAGGTTTGACATCATCGCATGGAAGCATCCGAGATTTGCCTGCATAAACGATGATGAGGCAGTGGACGGCTCCTATGAGATATGGTCCCGTTTCAAGGGGGGCGGAGATCTCAGGGACACCTACTTCGCCTGCGCAAGGGCTGCGGCTGACGAACTGGTGGAGGACGGCATCATAAAGGAGAGGTTCAGCGAGAACATCCCCATACTGTTTGCCGACTGACCCGGACAGGAGGAACATCTATGAGAAAGGCAACTATCGTTACAGGTGTCATCGCTGCGATGATGACGGCGGTGAACGTGTCTGCGGAGGGGTACGGCGTGGATCTGACCGCCTCCCCGAAGGCGGATGAAGTCAGAGTCGGCGACAGGATAGAAGTCACCGTCAGCGCAGTGAACACGGGAGATGAGCTGAACAACTTCAAGCTGTATTTCGAGGATCAGGAGATCTACTCGGACGATGTGCTCGAACCCGGCGAGACTGCGGAGAAGGAGATAGCTCTCCTGGCGTGGGAGCGTGACATAGACAGCGGCGGCGTGATAAACGTGTCTGCGGATGCGGATGAACTGGAGGAGCCTGTGACGGCTCAGATCCATGTGACCGTCCTGCCCGGGAAGGAACCCGTGACGGACGAGAACGGCAACGTCATCAGCGAGGGCAATCCTCCCGAGGGCAGCCCCTCCACGGGGAACAGCGCACCCATGGCAGCACTTGCGGGCGCAGTCCTTTCATCAGCCGTACTTCTAAGAAAGCGAAAGTAAAAGAGGTCTTTACAAATGCCAAAGTTTTATATAACAACACCTATATATTATCCTTCGGGAAATCCCCATATCGGACACTGCTACACCACCGTTGCCTGCGACAGCATCGCACGCTACCGCCGTATGCAGGGATATGACGTGATGTTCCTCACGGGGACGGACGAACACGGTCAGAAGATCGAGCAGAAAGCGGCTGAGGCAGGCGTTACTCCTCAGCAGTACGTTGACGGCATAGTTGCCATATTCAAGGATCTGTGGAAATACATGAATATTTCCTATGACCGCTATATCCGCACCACCGACGACTACCACGTCAAGAGCGTACAGGGCATATTCAAGGCTCTCTACGACAAGGGCTACATATACAAGGGAGAGTACACGGGCAAATACTGCACTCCCTGCGAGAGCTTCTGGACACAGACACAGCTTGACGAGAACGGCTGCTGTCCCGAATGTCACAGGGAGGTCAAGGACGCAAAGGAAGAGGCATATTTCTTCAAAATGTCCCCCTTTGCGGACAGGATAGAGAAGCTCCTTACGGAGACGGACTTCCTGTGTCCCAAGACCCGTGCAACAGAACTTGTGAACAACTTCATCCGTCCCGGTCTGGAGGATCTGTGCGTTTCACGCACCTCATTCAAGTGGGGCATACCTGTCACCTTTGACCCCGATCATGTGGTGTATGTGTGGGTGGATGCGCTTTCCAACTACATCACCGCACTGGGATACGGCAACGATGCGTACAATGACTATGACAAATTCTGGCCTGCGGATGTGCATATGGTGGCAAAGGACATCATGCGCTTCCATGCGATAATCTGGCCTGCCATACTGATGGCTCTCGAACTGCCTCTGCCCAAGCATCTTGCCGTCCACGGCTGGATCACCTTCAACGGGGCAAAGATGTCGAAATCCATCGGTAACGTGGTGGATCCCAAGCTCCTGGGCGAGCGCTACGGCGCTGACGCCATCCGTTACCATATCCTGCGTGAAATGGCTCTGGGTGCGGACAGCGACTTCTCAAACGAGATCATGATAAACCGCATAAACACCGACCTTGCGAACTCTCTGGGCAACCTTGTCAGCCGCACGGTGGCTATGGCGGACAAATACTTCGGCGGCACTCTCCCCACGGACAGACAGGCTGAGCCCATAGATGAGGAACTCATCTCCATGGCGAAGGCTCTCCGTGACAAGGTGGATGCACGCATGGATGCGGTAACTCTCAACCTTGCACTTATCGACATATTCGATGTGATCTCCCGTGCGAACAAGTACATCGACGAGACACAGCCCTGGATACTCGGCCGTGACTCCGCCAACAGCGCACGTCTTGCGTCGGTGCTGTACGATCTGCTGGAGACTATCCGCATAACCACCACTCTGCTCTCCCCCTTCATGCCTACGACCATGCCTAAGATATGGGAGCAGATAGGCGCATCCGCAGATATCTGCACATATGAGGATGCAGGCAGGTTCGGCGTGCTTCCCGCCGATGTGACGGTACACAAGGGAGAGATCATCTTCCCCCGCATAGATGCGGAGAAGGAGATAGACGAACTCAATGAACTTATCCGTGCATCCGCACCCAAGACCGAGCCCGAGATAGACCTCGTTCCCCTTTCCGATCTGATAGGGATAGAGGACTTCGGCAAGGTGGATATGCGCATCGCACAGATAAAGGAATGTGAGAAGGTAAAGAAGTCGAAGAAGCTCCTGCGCCTTATCCTCAATGACGGATTCGGCGAAAGACAGGTGGTGTCCGGCATCGCACAGTGGTACTCACCTGAGGATCTCATCGGCAAAAAGATAATCCTTGTGGCTAACCTCAAGCCTGCCAAGCTCTGCGGTGTCGAGTCAAACGGCATGATCGTCGCCGCTTCGGTGGTCAGAACCACCGGCTCGGCAGATACAAACAACGGGACTGCTGCAGAAGAAGAAGTAAAGGTGCTTTTCGTTGATGACAGCATCCCCTGCGGCGCTAAGCTCTCCTGACCGATGAACGACAGCAAAAAGCTGAAGGCGGCGATGGCTCTGTCCCATGTGATGCTCTTCCTGTGCCTGATGATCGTGCCTGCGGTGCTGACGGTATTCAGGCCGAAGGAGTCTTTTTCCGAGAACATGAACCGTTATCTGGCGAAGTTCCCCCAGCTGACGGTGAAGAAGTACTTCAACGGCAGCTTCATGGACGGCACGGAAAAGTATCTGTCGGATCACTTCGTCGGAGCGGAGGATCTGGTCAGGGTGCGCACCTACACGGATATGGCGGCGGGAAAGAAGGATGTGAATGATGTGTACATCCTTCATGACCGCATGGCGGAGAAGATCGCCCCGCCCGATGAGAAGGTGACGGAAAAGAACATAGAGCGGCTCAACGCCTTTGCCGGGAGCACGGACAAGCCTGTGTTCCTTATGCTCGTTCCTACTCAGGCGGACATTTACAGGGCGGAGCTTCCCGCCCATGCCCCGAGCCCGGATCAGGCAGGGTACATCGCCCGCATATGCAGAGAGCTGAAGGGAATCACCCCCATTGATGTATACTCCGTGATCTATGCCAACCGCTCGGACTACATCTACTACCGCACCGACCATCACTGGACGACGGCAGGGGCATATCTGGGATATCAGGCGGCGGCAAAGTCCATGGGGTTCACGGCGGTGTCACGTTCCTCATATGACGTGTATCATGCGGCGGACGACTTCAGGGGGACTTACTATTCAAAGACGCTGTATGAGGGGACAGCCCCCGACTCCGTGGATATATACGGCATATCCGGACGCAAGGCTCCCCAGCTGTATATTTACAGCGACATCACGGCAGAGCCTGAGGAGCATGAGGGGATATACTTCTACGAATACCTTGACCGCAAGGATAAGTACAGCACTTTCTTCGGGCCCAACCAGCCGATGATAACCATAAGGACGGGGCGTCCAGGCGGCAGGCTCCTTGTATTCAAGGACTCCTACGCACACTCGCTCGTCCCCTACCTCACGGAGCATTACAGCGAGATAACCATGCTCGACACCAGATACATACAGACCGACTACCGTAAGGCGGCAGACCCCGATGACTACGATCAGATACTGATGCTGTACAACGTGTCCACCTTTATGGACGGGATAAGCTGCTGATACGAGGGCTTTTCAGATAAGGGAGTATAACCGCAAGCGTTAACAGCAGTTGTCTTTGTTGAAACGACGGTGAGTTCTCATGAGCGAAAAAAAGGATGACAGGCTCCCCATGGCATATAGAAAAACTCCTGAGTTTGGATGCAGTGATAAAAAACAAATTGATGGATAGGATCGAGAATCAACTCGGTTGTTGTGTACAATCAGGGATCGTGAACAGTATGATATGCGCTGTCTTTCAGACAGCGCATTTTGCATACGGTCTGTCACAGGACTTTCACACAGATTTTTTCCGAAAATTATTGCATTTGCGGAGAGTTTGTGTTATAATATATCATGTATATATATGCCCTTTTACAGTGAGGAGTAATGTTTATGGATTCTCGATATACAAATGTGATCGATCTTAACGATATGGGTACCGGCAGATGGCTCGACATAGTAAAGCTGGCATCAAAGATATATGACGATCCCTCCGCCTATGCGAAGGCGTGCGACGGGAAGATCATGGCTACGCTGTTCTATGAGCCCTCCACAAGGACACAGATGTCCTTCCAGACGGCTATGCTCAGGCTCGGCGGCACCATCATCGGATTTGACAATCCTGCAACATCCTCTGTGGCCAAGGGCGAGAACCTGAAGGACACCACAAAGATAGTATCGGGATACGCAGACATCATGGTGATGCGTCACCCGTCGGACGGTGCGGCAAAGGCTGCCGCCCTTACTGCGGACTGCCCCATAATAAACGCAGGTGACGGCGGTCATCTGCATCCCTCACAGACACTTACCGATATGCTCACCCTCTACCGTGAGAAGGGCAGGCTCACCGACCTTACCATAGGTCTTTGCGGCGACCTCAAGAACGGACGCACCGTCCACTCCATGTGCAAGGCACTGGCAGGATTTGAGGGGATAAAGTTCGTATTCATTTCCACACCTCAGCTGGGTATGCCCCAGTATATCAAGGATATACTCATGGCAAGCGGATGTACGTTTACGGAGGAGGCTTCACTGGAGGCTGCGATGCCCTCACTTGACGTGCTGTACATGACAAGGGTGCAGAAGGAGCGCTTTGCCAGCGAGGAGGAATACGACCGCCTGAAGGGAGCTTACTGCCTGGACAGGGCGAAGATGGCTCTGGGGCGCAAGGATCTGATCGTGATGCACCCCCTTCCGAGAGTGGATGAGATACCTATGGACGTGGACGACGATCCGAGGGCGATGTACTTCAAGCAGGCACACTACGGCGTATTCGTCCGCATGGCACTTATCCTCACGGTGCTGGGCGAACCCGACAGAAAATATCCCCTTCTTGTGGGCAAGGAATTCCGCAGTGTCAACTGCGCCAACCCCAACTGCATCACCCACAAGGAGAAATATCTCCCCCACTACTTCCGGGGCACCGATCTGCTTGAGTGCGAGTACTGCGACGAGCGTACCCTTAACTGATGAATATGCGGCATGAGCCGTGAACCCCAAGGAGACATTTGATGGAAAAAACGACAAATACGAGAGAATACCCGCTCCTCAGCCTTTCGGGGCTTGTGGTGTTCCCCCGTGTGATAATGCACTTTGAAGTTTCACGGGATGAATCCGTGAAGGCACTGACTGCCGCCGCACAGAGCGACAAGCTCATTTTCATGGTGGCAGAACGTGAAGACTATGACCCTGATGACCCGAAAAGCAGGCGCAACTACGACGTGGGCGTGGTCGCCAAGATAAAACAGATGCTGCGCACTTCGGACGGGATCACCAAGATCATGGCGGAGGGCGAATACAGGGCAAAGGCTGTTTCCTACGATTACAGCGGAGATCATCCCAAGGTGACGGCAAGGAAGTTCCCCGAAAAGAAGGTCAAGCTGACGGAGGAGGAGACCATCGCCTACAAGCGCATGGCAAAGGCCATGTTCTCCGAATATGCAAAGCATATGCCCAATGCTCCCGATGAATATGTAAAGTCCATACTCAGTTCCGATTCGCTGGAGGTCATCTTCGACAACATCGCAGTTTCCCTGCCGGTGGAGCCCGCATCAAAGCAGGATCTTCTCGAAGCAAACGGCATAGATGCGAAGATGGCACGGCTGCTGGGCATACTTCAGCGTGAGATCGAAGTAATGAGCGTGGAGAACGATATCCACAACATGGTGCGTGAGCAGATAATCGGCAATCAGCGTGAATATTACCTGCGTGAGCAGATGCGTGCCATTTCCCGTGAACTCGGGGAGGAGGACAGCGGCGAATATGAGGCGATGGAGTACACCGACCGCATCAAGGCACTGTCTCTTGCTCCGGAATATGAGAAGAAGCTGCTCAAGGAGGCTCAGCGCCTGGAGACGATGCCGCCTCAGTCGTCTGAGTCCGCCGTGATAAAGACATATCTCGACACGGTGCTCGACATACCGTGGAACGTATTTACCGAGGGAAAGATAGACATCGCCAAGACCGCCCGCATCCTTGACAGGGATCACTACGGACTTAAAAAGGTCAAGGAGCGCATACTGGAAACTATTGCGGTAAAGCAGCTCTCCCCCGAAACAAAGGGACAGATAATCTGCCTTTACGGGCCTCCCGGCGTGGGCAAGACCTCCGTGGCAAGATCCATAGCCGAGTCTATGGGGCGAAAATACGCACGCATCGCACTGGGCGGCGTACATGACGAGTCGGACATAAGAGGCCACCGCAAGACATACATCGGCGCTATGCCCGGCCGCATAATCAATGCACTTATCGAGGCACACAGCGCAGACCCGCTGATACTGCTCGACGAGATAGACAAGATATCCCACGACTACCGGGGAGATCCTTCCTCGGCTCTGCTTGAGGCGCTCGACAGCGAACAGAACAAGAATTTCCGTGACCATTATGTGGAGATACCCTTTGATCTGTCGAACGTGATGTTCATCACCACCGCAAACGACATCTCCGTGATCGACCCGCCCCTGCGTGACCGAATGGAGATAATCGAGCTTTCAAGCTACACGAGAGAGGAGAAGTTCCACATCGCAAAGGAACACCTCATCCCCAAGCAGCTCGAAAAGCACGGACTGACCAAGGCGAACGTGAAGTTCGGCAAGGCTTCCATATACACCCTCATCGACAACTACACCCGTGAGGCAGGTGTGCGTGAGCTTGAAAGGACCATCGCTTCCCTTTGCAGGAAGGCTGCTAAGGTGATGATAGAGGAGCATATAGATCAGGTCAAGCTCGATCCTGCCAAGATAGAACAGCTTCTCGGACACAGGAAATTCATCGACGATGTGGTGTCGAGAGTTGACAGCGTGGGCGTGGTCAACGGTCTGGCGTGGACTTCCGCAGGCGGCGTGATAATGCCCCTGGAGGTGCTGGTCAACGACGGACGGGGCTCGGTGACTGCGACAGGCTCCCTGGGAGACGTGATGCTGGAATCCTCCAAGCTGGCGGTGAGCTACGTCCGCTCCATTGCCGACAGATACGGCATAAACAAGGACTTCTACCTGGACAAGGACATACACATACACGCACCCGAAGGGGCTACCCCCAAGGACGGACCGTCTGCGGGAGTTACCATGACTACGGCTCTTGTATCGGCTCTGACGGGGATACCTGTGCGGTCGGACGTGGCCATGACGGGAGAGATCACCCTGCACGGCAAGGTGCTTCCCATTGGGGGGCTGCGTGAGAAGACTATGGCTGCTTACAAGGAAGGCATGAAGACGGTGATAATCCCCAAGGGGAACAAGCCCGACCTTGACGAAGTGGATGAGACGGTCAAGGAAAAGCTGAAGTTCATCTTTGCGGAGAACATCACGGATGTGCTGGACAACGCACTCACGGGGGATCCGAAGAAGACGGAGCAGAAGACCCCGAAGGTCGGCTTCTGAGCGGCGTGAGGACGGTGCATCATGGATATAAACTTTAACACTGCGGAGTTTGTCCGCAGCTACGGCGAATACAGTCAGCTCCCTCCGTCGGAGAGGACGGAGATAGCTTTTGCGGGGCGCTCGAATGTGGGGAAGTCCTCCCTCATAAACAAGATACTCGGCCGCAAGTCCCTTGCCCGTGTGTCGGGAGTCCCAGGCAAGACCGCAACCATAAACTTCTACCGCCTCGATCCCATATACCTTGTGGATCTGCCCGGATACGGCTATGCCAAGGTGGCAAAGTCGGACAAGCAGCGGTGGTCGGGGCTGATAGAGGGATATCTCCACGATGACAGGGATCTGGCGCTTATATTTCAGCTTATCGACATGAGACATCCCCCTTCGGCTGACGACCTTCAGATGATAGACTTCATGATAGAGAGCGAGATACCTTTCGTCATAGTCTTCACCAAGGCGGACAAGCTGAAAAAGAGCGAGCGCACGGAGCGCATGGAGGGCTTTGCACGGGAGATACCCATGTTTGATAAGATAACCTGCATCGAGTTCTCCTCCCAGACGGGAGAGGGCACGGAGAGGATAAGGGACATCATAAAGGAGTTGGCAATATGAGCATCGAAACGATAAACGGACATCTTTATGCGGGGGGCGCAGACTGCACGGAACTTGCGAAAGAATACGGCACGCCCCTTTATGTGATGGATGAAGATGTGATAAGACAGGCTTGCAGAGAGTTCAGGACATCTATGGAAGAATGCTACGGCAGGGGCATGGTGTGCTATGCTACGAAGGCATTCTGCTGCAAGGAGATGTGCAGGATAATGGCAGAGGAAGGCATGGGCATAGATGCTGTGTCGGGGGGCGAGATATACACCGCTCTGTCGGCAGGCTTCCCTGCTGAGCGCATCGTATTCACCAGCAACAACAAGAAGGATGAGGAGATAGCCTATGCCATAGACAACGGCGTGGGACGCATCACCTGCGACAACATCGAGGAGCTTTACCGCATTTCCGATATCGCCTGCGAAAAGGGGAAGAAGGTGCGTGTGGTACTCAGGCTCAAGCCCGGCGTGGAGGCTCACACCTTCGAGGCGGTCATGACTGGAAAGATAGACTCCAAGTTCGGCTTTGCCATTGAGACGGGCGAGGCTATGAAGGCGGCTGAGGAAGTGGCAAAGCTCCCCGGCATCGACCTGGTGGGAGTACACTGCCACATCGGTTCCCAGATACATGAGATAGCTCCCTTTGAGAAGGCTGCGGAGGTGATGTTCGACTTCATTGCGGCTCTGCGTGACAAGGGGATAAAGATATCCGACCTCTCCCTCGGCGGCGGCTTCGGGATAAAGTACACCGATGCGGACAAGCCCATCCCCTACGGGGACTACATGAAGAGAGTGTCCGCAAAGGCACGGGAATGCTGCGACAGGCTCGGGCTGGATATGCCCTTCATGATGATAGAGCCGGGACGCTCGGTGGCAGCACCTGCGGGCGTGACCCTGTACACCGTCGGCTCACGCAAGACCATACCCGGCATACGCACCTATATCGGCGTGGACGGCGGTATGTGCGACAATCCCCGATATGCCCTGTACAAGTCGGAATACACCGCACTTCTGGCAAACAAGGCGGATGAGCCGAAGGATGAGATCGTCACCATTGCCGGGCGCACCTGCGAATCGGGCGACCTTATCGGTGAGGGCATGGCTTTGCAGCACGCAGAGGCAGGCGACATCCTGGCGGTGCTTGCGACGGGTGCGTACAACTACTCCATGGCATCACACTACAACCGTGTACCCAATGCGGCGGTGGTGATGGTAAAGGACGGAAGATCACGGACTGTCGTAAGGCGTGAGACATTTGAAGACGTTGCAAGGAACGACGTGTGACATATAAAATAAGATCGAAAGGAACAAATCCAATGAAGACATACGGCATTATATGCGAATACAACCCCTTCCACAACGGACACATCTACCAGATCGAGAAGACCAAGGAGCTGACAGGAGCCGATCATATCGTGGCTATCATGAGCGGCAACTACGTTCAGAGGGGCGAACCTGCCCTGATAGACAAGTTCGCCCGTGCGCAGATAGCTGTAAGAAACGGCGTTGATCTGGTCGTTGAGCTTCCCGTGCAGTATTCTCTGGCAAGTGCGGAGATGTTCGCACGCTCCGGCGTACTCATGCTGGGTGCGCTGCGCTGCATAGACGGTATCTCCTTCGGAGCGGAGACAGATGACCTTGCGGCTCTTCAGAAGTGTGCCGATGCGGTATCCGAGGTATCTACCCCCGAAAACCTCAAGCCCCTCATGGAGACGGGCATGACCTATCCTGCTGCCGTTCAGCAGCTCGTGGCGCTCAAATACGGCCCTGCCGTATCCGATCTGCTCAACTCCCCCAACAACATCCTTGCGGTGGAATACCTCAAGTCCCTCAAGATCCTTGACCTTGCCGACAAGATAAAGCCCCTCGTGATAAAGCGTGAGGGTGCGGCACATGACAGCGACCAGACCAGCGGAAGATTTGCGAGCGGCGAGAAGATACGCCAGCTCATCGACGACGGCGAGGACTTCTCCGCATTCGTTCCTGCGGACACCGTGAAGGCTGTCAACGAATACGACGATCACGATATGCTGTGCTGGTTCGAGAATTTCGAGAGGGTCATCCTTTACAGGCTGCGCACCATGTCTCCCCAGGATCTGTTCAATACTCCCGATGTGGATCAGAACCTTGCAAACCGCATCTTCCAGGCAGCAAGATCCGCTTACTCGCTGGAGGATCTGCTCAACAAGATAAAGACACGTTCCTACACTATGGCACGCATCAAGAGGATAATGTTCAATGCGCTTTCGGGCATCACCAAGGACGACCTGCGTGTACCTCCCGTATACGGCCGCATCCTTGCACTCAACGATAAGGGCGCAGATGTGCTCAAGCTGGCAGGCTCCATGCCCGAGAACAAGATGAGCATACCCTTCTCCTCATCCCTCAAGGACTTCGTGAACAAGGATAACAAGTACTCCACAAGGGCAGTGGCTATGACCACCACATCAAGTGATGTATATGTCCTCGGTTCACGCAACATCCGTCCGAGCGGCACGGACTTCACCACTCCCATCTTCTTCAACAAGATAGAGGGCTTTGTTTCCGAGCTTCCCGAAGATCTCAAGACCACCGCTCATGCAGGAACTCCCGATGAAGTGGCTGCCGCAAGAGAGGCTGACAGGCTCGAACATGAGAAGCGTCTGGCAGAGAACGGCGGCATAACCATGACTTCCTCCGCTCCCGACACCCTTGAAGAGGAGAACGCCGAGGAACTGATGGAAGAAAAGGACAGCGAGTAATGACCAAGGAAAAGCTCGACCGCATCAGCGCTCTGTCCCGCAAGCAGAGATCGTCAGGCCTTACCGATGAGGAGCGAGCGGAGCAGAAGATGCTGCGTGACGAATACCGTGCAGGGGTCATACGCAACCTGACGGCGCAGCTTGATAATATAGAGATCGTGGACAGTCCGGACAACAACATCAGTGAAGTCGAGGATATCGAGATAATTGAGGACTGATACACATCGGTAAAGGCTATGATAAACTTTGATATTTCTTCTCTGCATACGCCGTGCTATGTAGTCGATAAGCGGCTGATACGGCGGAATATGGAGATCATCGACACCGTCCGCAGGCGCACGGGAGCAAAGATACTGCTGGCGCAGAAGGCATTCTCCATGTATGCGCTGTATCCCGAAATGGCGCCCTATATAGACGGGACCACCGCAAGCGGGCTCTATGAGGCAAGGCTCGGACATGAGGAGATGCCGGGGAAGCAGGTGCATATCTATTCCCCTGCCTACCGTGAGGATGAATTTGACGAGATCGCAGGCATCGCAGACCATATCGTGTTCAACTCCCCTGCTCAGTACGAGAGATTTGCGGACAGGGCTGCGGGGGCATCCTGCGGCATACGGGTAAATCCCGAATACTCCGAACAGGAGCATGAGATATATGACCCGTGCTCTGCGGTGTCAAGGCTCGGCACGAGAGCGGCGGACTTCCGTCTCCCCGAGGGAGCGGAGGGACTGCATATGCACACCCTCTGCGAACAGGGCAGCGATGCCCTTGAGCACACCGTTTCCGTCTTTGAGGAGAAGTTCGGGAAATACCTGCACGGGCTCAGATGGATAAATCTCGGCGGCGGCCACCATATCACCCGTGAGGGATACGACATCGACAGGCTCTGTCGGGTGATAGACGGGCTGCGTGAGCGGTACGGGACAGAGATCTACCTTGAACCCGGCGAGGCGCACGCCCTGAATGCGGGCTTCCTGGTGACGGAGGTGCTCGACGTGTTCACGTCGGGCGGCGTGCATCATGCGATCATCGACGCATCGGCGGCTTGTCATATGCCTGATGTGATCGAGATGCCCTACCGTCCTCCCCTGATGGGAGAGGGAGGCAGATATGAATATATCCTCGGTGCGCCAACCTGCCTTGCAGGGGACAGCCTGGGAGCGTTCCGCTTCGGTCATGAACTAAAGATCGGGGAAAGGCTCGTCTTCGGGGATATGGCTATATATACCATGGTAAAGAACAACACCTTCAACGGGATGTCACTGCCGTGGATATACACAGCCGATGATGAGGGCGTTCATCTTGTGAGATCCTTCGGATACGAGGATTTCAAGGGAAGGCTCTGATGATGGATATTCCGGGATTTATTCACAGCAAACTGAATAAACCCTGTATATTCATGAAAATTCTGAAAAATTATGCAGAAAATGCTTGACAAATCAGAATAAAAGAGTATAATAGTGTTCAAAGCTTGCTTTTATCAAGAAGGCGGCAAGCCTTCGGGCGGATAAAATACGACAGACACAAGCGAAAAATGTTAAATTATAATCGGAGGTAATCACCATGGTCGATAAGTCCAAGATCAAAAAGGTAGTCCTTGCTTATTCAGGAGGACTCGACACTTCTATCATAATTCCCTGGCTGAAGGAGAACTACAACAACTGCGAAGTCATCGCTGTTTCCGCTGACGTGGGACAGGGCACCGAGCTTGACGGACTTGAGGAAAAGGCTATCAAGACAGGCGCATCCAAGCTGTATGTGGAGGATCTGAAGGAAGAGTTCATCCAGGACTATGTATATCCCACCATCAAGGCCGGTGCGATCTATGAGGGCAAGTACCTCCTGGGCACATCCTTCGCACGCCCCATCATCGCCAAGAGAATCGCCGAGATCGCTCTCAAGGAAGGCGCAGATGCTATCTGCCACGGCTGCACGGGCAAGGGCAACGACCAGGTAAGATTTGAGCTGGCTATCAAGGCTTTCGCTCCCGATATGGCTGTTATCGCTCCCTGGAGAGAATGGGACATCAAGTCAAGAGATCAGGAGATAGACTACGCTGAGGCTCATAATATTCCTCTGCGTATAACAAGAGAGACAAATTACTCCAAGGATAAGAACATCTGGCATCTTTCTCATGAGGGACTGGATCTGGAAGATCCCGCAAACGAGCCTCAGTACAACAAGGAAGGCTTCCTTGAACTGGGCGTATCCCCCGAGAAGGCTCCCGACAAGGCTACATATGTGACCATCCACTTTGAGAAGGGCATCCCCACCGCAGTTGACGGCAAGGAAATGAACGGCGTGGAGCTGGTATCCTACCTCAACAAGCTGGGCGGCGAGAACGGCATAGGTCTTATGGATCTGGTGGAGAACCGTCTGGTCGGCATGAAGTCGAGAGGCGTATATGAGACACCGGGCGGAACCATCCTCTACAAGGCTCACGATACTCTTGAGACTATCTGCCTTGACAAGGAAGTTACCCGCATGAAGTCCTACCTCTCCATCAAGTTTGCGGATCTGGTCTACAACGGTCAGTGGTTCACTCCTCTCAGAGAGGCACTTTCCGCATTCGTTGACGAGACACAGAAGACCGTGACGGGCGATGTCAAGCTCAAGCTCTACAAGGGCAACGTTACCAACGCAGGCGTTACATCTCCCTACACCCTCTACGATGAGGAAGTGGCTACATTCGATGAGGATAATGTATACGATCAGTCCGATGCAGGCGGATTTATCAACATCTTCGGCCTCCCCACTCATGTAAAGGCTAAGCTCGATCAGAAGAGAAACGGCTGATCAACGGATATACAACCAAAGATGACCGATGTCATCATCGGTCATCTTATGTTTTTTAAAGGATCGATATGAAAAGATTTATATTGCCGCTGATCGCCGCTGCCATCCTTGCAGGGTGCAATCAGCTGCCCGACTATGAATCATACAAGACGGACATACAGGGCGTATGGTGCTCACCCGACGGACCGGAACTGTTCACGAATGTGGATGATCCCTATTACTTTGCGATAGAGTTCACGGAGGATAAGATGATACTCCACGAACCCTCGCAGAAGATACCGGGATATCTCGAAGACACGCCTTACACCCTGCGTGACAACTATGTCATCCTCGGTGAGAAGGGCGACGGCACCATAAGGGTATCCATAGAGAACGATCAGCTTACCATAACCGACGGAAAGGGCTCTACCACCTACCGCAGGGCGACCACGGAGGAACTGGCGGAGGCAGGGATACTTCCCATAGATCAGGAGAAGTACGCCGCTGTATCGGGCTACATGGAAGAGAATGCGATAACTATGGGCACGGTGGATCCCTCCGTATTTGAAACGGATACTTCCGACGCTGAATAAGAGGTAAAGATATGGCTATGATGTGGGCGGGGAGATTCTCAAAGGAGATAGACTCCCGTGTAAATGATTTCAATTCATCCATCAGATTTGATTCAAGGATGTACCGCTCGGATATAGAGGGCTCCATAGCCCATGCGACGATGCTCGGAGAACAGGGCATCATCGAGAAGAGCGAGAGCGAAAAGATCGTGGAGGGTCTCAGAGGGATACTCTCCGATCTTGACAGCGGCAGACTTGAGATAGACCCCAATGCGGAAGATATACATATGTTCGTGGAGCAGATCCTCACCGAGAGGCTCGGCGACACGGGAAAGCGTCTGCATACCGCCCGTTCACGAAACGATCAGGTGGCTGTGGACATCCGCCACTATCTCAGGGGCGAATGCGATGAGATCGCAGGGCTTATCAGGGAACTTATCGAAACTATCGTGAACATCGCACAGGATCATTACTACACCGTAATGCCCGGCTACACACATATGCAGAGGGCTCAGCCCGTCACATTCGCACATCACATCATGGCATACGCACAGATGCTCATGCGTGATCTGGACAGGCTCTGCGACTGCCGCAGACGCATGAACATCATGCCCCTCGGCTCCTGCGCCCTTGCGGGGACTACATACCCCTTAAACCGTGAGAGGACGGCGGAGCTCCTGGGATTTGACACATACACCGCCAACTCCCTTGACGGCGTATCGGACAGGGACTTCTGCTGCGAACTGGCTTCGGTGCTGTCCATACTGATGATGCACCTCTCCCGTTTCTCCGAGGAGATCATCATGTGGTGCTCATGGGAATTCAAGTTCGTCGAGCTTGACGATGCGTATTCCACAGGCTCATCCATCATGCCCCAGAAGAAAAATCCCGATATCACGGAACTTATCAGGGGCAAGACGGGCAGAGTGTACGGCGACCTTATGACCCTGCTCTCCATGATGAAAAATCTCCCCCTTGCATACAACAAGGATATGCAGGAGGACAAGGAAGCTATCTTCGATGCGGTGGATACGGTGAAACTCTGCATCACTACCTTCACGCCCATGCTTGCGACCATGACGGTGCTTAAGGACAATATGCGCCGTGCGGCTGCAAAGGGCTTCATAAACGCTACCGACTGCGCAGACTACCTCGTGAAGAAGGGGCTGCCCTTCAGGAGCGCATACAAGATAACAGGAACTCTCGTGGCAAGGTGCATAGAGCTTGACACGACACTTGAAGAGCTCCCTCTCGCCGAATACAAGAAACTGAATGAGCTGTTTGACGAGGATGTTTACAAGGCTATCAGCCTTGACACCTGCGTGATGCAGAGGAATGTGGAGGGCGGTCCTGCCCCCGAAGCAGTCGCAAGACAGGTGGAAAAGCTCAAGGCACAGCTTAGAAAGTTCGACTGACGGTCACTGTATGAGAAGACGGGATCTGAGAAGATATATTCTTATTGGTATATGAAAAAATAAACAGGGAGTGTCTGTTATGACAAAGGTATTTATTGACGGTAAGGAAGGAACGACCGGCCTTCAGATATTTGAGCGCTTTGCAGGCAGGGACGATGTTGAAGTCCTCCAGATCTCCGAAGAGCTCAGAAAGGACGTAAACGAGAGAAAGAGACTTATAAATCAGTCTGATTTCACATTCCTCTGTCTGCCCGATGATGCGGCAAGAGAGGCAGTCTCCCTTGTTGAGAACGATAATACGAGAATAATAGATGCTTCCACGGCGCACCGCACCGAAAAGGGCTGGGTGTACGGCCTTCCCGAACTCACCCCCACAAGACGTGAGGAGATAGCTGCCGCAAAGCGTGTGGCTGTTCCCGGCTGCTATGCCAGCGGATTCAATGTGTTGATGTATCCCATGGTGAAAAACGGCTTTATCTCGCCTGCCTATCCCGTGACCTGCCATGCCTTCTCCGGATACAGCGGCGGCGGCAAGAAGCTCATAGCACGCTATGAGGATGAGAACAGGGATGCTTCATACGGCAGCGTGCGTATGTATGCAATGGGCAAGACACACAAGCACGTCAAGGAAATGATGGCTGTGTCGGGACTGGAATATCCCCCTGTATTCTGCCCCTCCACCGCAGACTATTACTGCGGTATGCTGGTGAATATCCCCATCCACCTGAGAGAGATGTCAAAGAAAGCATCCGCACGGGAAGTATGGGAGATGCTCTCAAAGCACTATGAGGGTCAGCGGTTCGTAAGAGTGATGCCCTTCGGCGAGGAGGCACCCTCCGAACTATACGCCAATCCGCTGGCAGGAACAAATATGCTCAACATCTATGTTTACGGGAATGATGACTATATACTGCTCACTTCCCAGCTCGACAACCTGGGAAAGGGCGCATCGGGTGCGGCTGTACAGTGCCTGAACATCATGATGGGCATAGATGAGAGCACGAGCCTGATATAAGTGCCTTATGACCCGGATATATTTTGTGCGCCATGCACAGCCCGACCCGTCGGGAGGCTATAATCCCGACTTTCCCCTGACACCCACGGGGCGCAGGGATTCACAGGCGGTGGCATGGGTGCTCGAAGACAAGCCCATCACGGCGGTGTATGTGTCGGAATACAGGCGGACGGCTCAGACCCTTGAATACTACTGCATGGCATCACATAAGCCCATGACGGTGCTGAAGGGCATACACGAACGCATTGCGGGCGGCTGGAAGGCGATAGACTCCAACTACTCACAGTTTATCGTGAGGCAGTGGAGCGATCACACCCTGAAAGGTGAGGGCGGCGAAAGCTACAATGACGTCCGTGACAGGTGCATCCCTGCGGTGCGTGAACTGATCGGGCGGCATGAGGGTGAAAGCATCGCCGTGGGGATACACGGCATGACCCTCGGGATAATACTGGCGGAATTTATAGACGGCTTTACCTATGCGGATTTTGCAAGATTTGTGGATATGCTCCCGTATGTGCTGTGCGTAGATTTTGAGGACGGACGGTACGCAGGCTCGCAGACGGAGCTTGCGGTAAGGAGAGGATATCCTCTCAACTATATGATGGATGGAGTTAGATGACATGAAGATAAGACATATATTTCCTGCTTTGTTTGTGACAGTTATGATGTTTTCAGCGTGCGGCACATCGGCGCCGAAGACAGACTTTGCGGATCCCGGTGAGGTAGTGGAGGCAACACGCGCTGCGCACCCGTTTGATGAGGCAAATGTATCGGAATGGTATATGGAACTTGAAGGCAAGACGCTCACCTTCAAGGCGACCGAAGATGTAGATGTCAGGACGGAAGACCCGAAGGACGGCATAGTGTGCATCCCCTACGACAAGAGCTACGGCGGAAACATGATAGAAGTACATCTGAACATCCCGAGCAGCGGGAGCACAATGGAATACAAGTGCAGGGAAGGCGAGACCCTCGTTGTCGAGATAACCGATGTCATGCACCGAAAGATCACCAAAAACGGCGATACCGCAATGTACTACATCAGGGTGAAACTTCCCGACTGATGACAGAACGGGCAGCGATGCGCAGGCTCACCGCCTGCGGTATACTTTGGACGGCGCAGAGCCGCTGTAAAAATGAAAGGAGCATGATCTATGATACGCACTAATATGCTTGATGACACCCCTGTAAGAAAAGTCACCTCAAGACTGGGAAGTATGTCCGTGCTTGAATATCAAAAGGACGTTTCAGTCAATGCAGCTACTGCACAGACAGCGTTCTTCATGTCTCAGATGGGGCTTCACAAGAAGCAGCTCATATGCACCCTCAACGGCGGCGGAGTAGTCCTCCAGGCAGGCGCAATGCAGATCACCACGGGCAATGTGAATATAGCCACCAATGTGCAGGGCGCAGGCGATCTGTTCAAGAAGATGGTGGGTGCAAAGGTCACGGGCGAAACCGCCATAAAGCCCAGATATGCAGGTACGGGCACCGTACTTTGTGAACCTACGTACAAGTACATCATACTCCAGGATCTTTCCGATTGGAATGGTGCCATGACCATCGAGGACGGGCTTTTCCTTGCCTGTGATGACACCGTGAACATGAAGGTAGTAGCCCGCACGAACCTGTCATCTGCCGCTCTGGGCGGCGAGGGTCTGTTCAATACATCCCTGCAGGGCAGCGGCGTTGTCGCCCTTGAGAGCGTCGTTCCTCAGGAAGAACTGCTGGTGTATGAGCTTGACAATGACTGCATCAAGATAGACGGCAATATGGCGATAGCGTGGTCAACAAGTCTGCAGTTTACAGTGGAGAGATCCACCAAGTCCCTCATCGGTTCCGCGGCATCAGGCGAAGGACTTGTGAATGTATACCGCGGCACGGGACGTATACTTGTGGCTCCTGTGTGATAGCTGTAATGGATGGTGTGAGAAATGATAGATATGGATAAATTCCCTGTCACCGACGGCGGCATCTGCGCCGCAAAGGGATATAAGGCAAGCGGATACTACTGCGGAATAAAGGCATTCATGCAGACAGGGGCAGACGGCAATGAGAGCCCCGTTCCGGGCAAAAAGAACGACATAGCCCTTGTGGTGTCGGATGTCACAGCGAATGCGGCAGGGGTGTACACCTCGAACAAGGTAAAGGGCGCACCTGTCACCGTCACAAAGGCAAACCTTGCCAAAACAGGCGGCAGGGCAAGGGCTGTCATCGCCAATTCGGGCAATGCCAACACCTGCAACGCTGACGGCGAGGAGAAGGCTCTCGCCATGTGCAGGCTGGTGGGGGATAAGCTGGGCATTCCTGCCGAGGAGGTCATAGTTGCATCTACGGGCGTTATCGGTCAGATACTTCCCTTAGAGCCGATACAGAAGGCGATAGATCCGCTTTACGACGGGCTTTCCTATACAGGCAACGTATCTGCTGCTACCGCCATCATGACCACCGACACGGTGAAGAAGGAATATGCGGTGAAGTTCACCGCAGGCGGAAAGGAATGTACTCTGGGCGGCATGGCAAAGGGCTCGGGCATGATACATCCCAATATGGCGACTACCCTCAACTTCATCACCACCGACTGTGCGGTATCCTCCGAAATGCTGCAAAAGGCACTCTCCGAAGTGGTGAAGATCACCTACAACTGCCTGTCCGTGGACGGAGATCAGTCCACCAATGATATGTGTATGCTCATGGCAAACGGTCTTGCAGGCAATGCCGAGATCACATCCGAGGGTGCGGACTTTGATGTCCTCAAGGCGGCGCTCACACAGGTCATGGCAAATCTCACCCGTATGCTTGCAAAGGACGGCGAGGGTGCAACAAAGCTGGTTACTTGTGTATGCACGGGCGCTCCCGACCTTGACACGGCGATAATCATAGCAAAGAGCGTTATCCGCTCGCCGCTGGTAAAGTGCGCTATGTACGGCGCCGATGCCAACTGCGGCCGTATCATGTGCGCTATGGGCTATGCCGACACGGATTGTGATGTGACAGAGGCTGATGTATACTACATCTCGAAGGCCGGCAGGATACTTGTCTGCGAGAAGGGTCTTGGACTTAAATTTGACGAGGATCTTGCCAAGTCAATACTTGAGGAGGACGAGATAGAGATTTTCGTCGATCTTCACAGGGGCAGTGCTGATGCGACCGCATGGGGCTGTGACCTCACCTATGACTATGTGAAGATAAACGGCGATTACAGGAGCTGACGGGCTTATACAGGAGGCATAAAGTGAAGAAAAGATGCATACTGATGCTGTTGCTTTGCCTGACGATGACCGCTCCCCTTGCCGGATGCGACAGCTCAAGGGGAAATACGTTGTCATCCGTATCCGATGCAGATAAAAGCGGGCTCATAGGCACATGGAAGGGCACAGGCAATGAGATCTCGACCATCACATTCAATTCTGACGGAACGTACAGGGACGATGCGGGCAGTGCCGTGATAGCAGGCCCGTATGAGGTGGATACACAGGCGATGACCGTGACCGTCACCGACGAAGAGTACGGGCTCGTCTTCAGATACAGCTACACTGTCTCCGGGGACGATCTCACCCTCCAGATGGAAGGCGGTCTCCCCAGGACATTCAGGAAACAATAAGGAGAATCTGATAAAATGACCATACCAAACGATGTGCGGTCTGCCGTGCTTATAGATGCGCTGCCGTATATTCAGAAATACAACAACAAGATCGTAGTGATAAAATACGGCGGCAACGCCATGACCAATGAGGTGCTCAAGGATGCCGTCATGAGCGACATCGTGCTGCTCTCTCTGGTAGGCGTAAAGGTCGTGCTCGTCCACGGCGGCGGCCCCGAGATAAATGATATGCTCAAAAGGGTGGGCATCGAGAGCAAGTTCATCAACGGTCTGCGCTACACCGACGGTGAGACAGTGGATATCGTCAGGATGGTGCTTTCGGGCAAGGTGAACAAGGAACTGGTGGCTCATCTTGCAAATCACGGCGGCAAGGCTCTGGGTATGTGCGGCATAGACGGTAATATGATCCTCTGCCACAAGATGGAGAGCGAAGTCGATCTGGGATTTGTGGGAGAGATCGACAAGGTAGACACCAAGCCCATCACCGACGCACTTGACAACGGCTACGTTCCCGTCATCGCAACGGTTGCCTGCGATGAGAAGGGACAGACCTATAACATCAATGCGGACACCGCTGCCGCACGCATAGCCGCCGAACTTCAGGCGGAGAACCTGGTCCTCATGACGGATATCAAGGGACTGCTGCGTGACAAGGACGATCCCGATACCCTCATTCCCGAAGTACAGGTGAGCGAGGTGCCTTTCCTGAAAAGGCAGGGAATAATCAGCGGCGGCATGATACCCAAGATAGACTGCTGCGTGGAAGCGGTGCGCAGGGGCGTAAAAAAGACCGTCATAATCGACGGACGCATCGCACATTCCATTCTCATAGAACTGCTTACCAATGAGGGCATAGGCACTCAGTTCATATGATCTGACCATCATAGATTTGTGTACAAAATGGAGAAAGATATGAAGAAGAAAATGATCCCCCTGATAGCGGCGGTGCTGCTGTCAGGCTGCACAGCAAATGACGGCGGCACCGTGAACACGGAAACAGCCGTCATTACGGGCGAAACAGCGGAGACTTCCGCTTCGGAAACGACTGCGGCATCCTCGGAGACCGAAACTTCACCTCAGACGGAAAAAGCGGAGATCACCCTTTCGGACACCCAGACCTCTGCGGAGACTTCCGAAACTCCGACAGAGACGGAGACGGAGCAGACCACGGAGACAGAAACGGAGACTTCCGCTGTCAGCGAGACCGTCGATGAGCGGTATAAGGAAGCCTATGCCAAAAAGCTGTACAAGATGGCGGAGGACAATACGGATACGGATCTCATTTCACAGATGGCTTTCTCCGTATTCGACATAGGCGGCGACGCCACCCCCGAACTTCTTGTGTCAACGGGCAGCTTCCATGCGGCGGCTGTGGATATATATTCCCTCGACAGCCACGGCAACGTTGTCTTTACCGGAGTAGCGGGGTCAAACGGTGAACTCTACTATCTCCCCGAAGTCCGACAGATAAACAGTATGTACGGCGGCATGGGCGGCCTTTACAATGAGCTGTATGAGATAAAGGACGGCAAGCTCGAGAGCATAGTTTCCCTCTATGCCAACAGCACCTATCTCCCCGATTCCGACGACTTCTCACAGATAGAGGCCAACATCGATGACAGCCCCGTGACATCCGAAGAATACTACGCTGCCTTCGATGAATACTTCGGCAAAAAGCACATCACTCTCGGACGCTCCTATCCCCTGTTCCCCGAATTTGTATCGGCAGTGTTCGAGGAGGGCACACAGGCTGAAGTCTATGACAGCATATGCACTGCCCTTGCACAGAGAGCCGATCAGAACACGGTATACAGCAAATGCCTGTTCGACCTTGACGGGGACGGCAATGATGAGCTTTTCATCACCAATGACATGGTCTTTGACGGGGAAGAGCCGGGGATAGGATTTGACTGCACGGTGTACACATACAAGGGCGGCCTTGTGTGCATGGGGATGATGCCTCAGTACTACACTACTCCCGACGATTATTACCGTATAAATTCCCTCGACATATCCTACGAGGGAACGGAGGACACTGTCAACAGTGTGAGCGCAAACGCCGTCCTCCACAGGATCTCATGGTTCGTCCATTCCTCCTATGATGAGATCTACACCGCTGAGTATGACGGTACGCTCATCACTCCCGATACACACTTTCAGGCGATCAAGCTGAATGACGGCACTTACAGGTACTTTGCAAATGCAAAGGAAGTGACGGAAGAACAGTACCGTGAGATGACCGGGGACGCAAACTTCGGCATGGTCGATGCCCTTGCTTTTGAGGCGGTGGTTCAGGGATGAGATTTCTGGCAAATGACAGGGACAGTCGTCTGTTTGCGGGGGACTTCTCCCTCATAAGATACGATATGCGGACAAGGGCGGCTCTGATAGAGACGGACAAGTGCATATATCTTGCACCGGGGCTGTCCGCTTCACAGACAGACGACATAATCCGCACGGCATATATCACAGGTCAGGCGGACCTTACCCCTTACGGGAAGGTCTACACCGATGAAGAATATTCTCTCACAGTCAACGGACTGTACTGAGACATAAAGAAACAGAGGTACAATATGTCTACGATCGAAAAATTCAACAGTCATGTCATGCATACCTACGGACGGCTCCCCATTGTCCTTGACAAGGGAAGCGCCTCGAATGCGACGGATGAGAACGGCATGGAGTACATAGACTTCGGCAGCGGCATAGGCACCAACTCCCTTGGCTACTGCGACGAAAAATGGGCTGATGCCGTCTGCGCACAGGTGCGCACGATACAGCATACGTCCAATTATTTCTACACAAAGGTACAGGCGGATTATGCGGAAAGGCTCTGCACCGTAACGGGATATGAGTCTGTCTTCTTCTGCAACTCGGGAGCGGAGGCCAATGAGTGTGCCATAAAGATCGCCCGCAAGTACTCATCCGACAAGTACGGCGAAGGACGGGGCACGATCATCACCCTGACAAACTCCTTCCACGGACGCACCATAACCACCCTGTCCGCAACGGGACAGGATGTGTTCCATAAATACTTCTTCCCCTTCACCCCCGGATTCATACACACTCCCGCAAATGACACCGCCGCACTGGAAAAGGCTGTGGCTGAGGATAAGTCGGTATGTGCGGTGATGGTGGAATTCATACAGGGCGAGGGCGGCGTCAACCGTCTCGATCCGGATTTTGCAAGGGATGTACAGAGGATATGCGAGGCAAACGATCTGGTATTCATCGCAGATGAAGTACAGACGGGCATGGGCAGGACAGGTACGATGCTCGCAAGTGAGCAGTACGGCGTAAAGCCCGATGTGACCACCCTCGCAAAGGGCATCGCAGGCGGCATACCAATGGGCGCGTGCCTGGCTCGGGGCAAGTGCTCAGACGTGCTCACAGCAGGCACCCACGGCTCCACCTTCGGCGGGAACCCCATCGCCTGCGCAGGTGCGGCAGCCGTCCTTGACAGGCTCACCTCCGACGGCTTCCTTGAAGAGGTACAGCAGAAAGGCTACTACTTCTCGCAGAAGCTCCTGGACATGAAGGGCGTGTCGGGAATCACGGGAATGGGTCTCATGATAGGCGTCATCCCCGAAAAGGCAGATCCCCATGACGTGCTTGAAAAGGCAGCGAAGAAGGGGCTCCTCATCCTCACCGCAAAGGAAAAGATAAGGCTCCTGCCGCCCCTTACCATAAGCCGTGAACAGATAGACAAAGGTCTGAAGATACTCAGCGATATACTTTCGGAGGTATGATATGAACAAGCATCTACTCAAAATGGCAGATCTCTCCAGGGAGGAGATCATAGATATACTCAATCTCGCCGATCAGCTCAAATATGAGCTGGCTCACGGCATCAAGCATCACCGCCTTGAGGGGAAGACTCTGGGCATGATATTCCAGAAGTCCTCCACCCGGACAAGGGTATCCTTTGAGACGGGAATGTATCAGCTGGGCGGTCAGGCTCTCTTCCTCTCGAACCGTGACCTCCAGATAGGCAGGGGCGAGCCTGTGCAGGACACCGCAAGGGTGCTCTCCCGCTACCTTGACGGCATCATGATACGCACCTTCGAGCAGTCCGAGGTGGAGGCACTTGCCGAATACGGCTCCATCCCCATCATAAACGGACTTACCGACTACTGCCATCCCTGTCAGGTGCTTGCAGACCTGATGACCATAAGGGAATACAAGGGTCAGTTCGACGGACTGAAGATGACCTATATCGGAGACGGCAACAACATGGCCAACTCCCTCATCGTAGGCGGCCTTACCGTGGGTATGGAAGTATCCGTTGCCTGCCCCGAAAACTACCGTCCCGACCCGACCGTACTTGACTTTGCCGCTAAGTACGGCGACAAGTTCACGCTCACCGACTCCCCTGTGAAGGCTGCGGAGAATGCAGATGTCATTTTCACCGATGTATGGGCTTCCATGGGACAGGAGGGCGAGGCTGAGCTTCGCCGCAAAGCATTTGCGGGCTATTGCGTGAATGACGATGTCATGGCTGCCGCTCACAAGGACGCTATGGTGCAGCACTGTCTGCCTGCGCACAGGGGCGAAGAGATAACGGCTGAAGTATTCGAGGCTCATGCAAATGAGATATTTGATGAGGCAGAGAACCGTCTCCACGCACAGAAAGCGGTCATGGTCAAGCTGCTGGGCTGATCGGGGGAACGTATGAGAAAAACTAAGATCATATGCACCATGGGACCTTCTACTGATGACGACAATGTGCTGCGTGCGATGATGAACGAGGGCATGAACGTTGCCCGTTTCAACTTCTCACACGGATCCTATGATGACCACAGAAAAAGATTTGAACAGGTAGTGCGCATACGGGAGGAACTTGGGCTTCCCGTGGCAACACTGCTTGATACGAAGGGTCCCGAGATACGTCTCGGCACCTTCCCGAAGGGGCCTGTCGAGCTGTGCGACGGGGACAGCTTTATCCTCACCACCGAGGAATGTGACTGCACGAAGGAGCGTGCTTCCATATCGTTCAAGGGGCTTCCCGATGACGTGAAGAAGGGCGTTGCCATCCTCATAAATGACGGTGCGGTGGAGCTTTCCGTGGACAGCGTAAAGGGCAGGGAGATATATACCACCGTAGTTCACGGCGGGATGATAAGCGACCGCAAGGGCATCAACGTCCCCGGTGTGGAGCTGTCCATGCCCTATCTGTCCGAACGGGACATGAGCGACCTTGAATTCGGGGCTAAGATGGGATACGACTTCATTGCCGCTTCCTTTGTGCGCAGCGCCGCAGACGTGGCTTACCTGCGCAAGTTCATCAAGTCCCTCGGTTGGTCGTCTCCCCGCATCATCGCAAAGATCGAGAACCGTGACGGTGTGGACAACATCGAGGAGATACTCGAAGTAGCCGACGGTATCATGGTGGCACGAGGCGATATGGGCGTGGAGATCCCCTTTGAGCAGATACCCGCCATACAGAAAAGGCTCATCCGTCAGGGCTACAACGCAGGCAAGCAGGTCATCACCGCTACGCAGATGCTGGAGTCCATGATAAGCAACATCCGCCCCACAAGAGCGGAGATCACCGACGTTGCCAACGCCATCTATGACGGCACCTCCGCTATCATGCTGTCGGGTGAGACTGCCGCAGGCAGGCACCCCGTCGAGGTGGTGCGCACAATGGCGCTCATCGCAGAGACTACCGAAGAAGACATAAACTACAAGGCACGTTTCAAGAACCGCATGGATGACGGAGACATACACATCACCAACGCTATCTCTCACGCCTGCGTTACGACTGCCCACGATCTGGGAGCCAAGGCCATACTGACCGTCACAAAGACGGGCGGCACGGCAAAGATGCTCTCCAAATTCCGCCCCAAATGCCCCATAATCGGACTTACGCCCGATCCCGTGGTATGCCGTCAGATGAACCTGTCATGGGGCGTGACTCCCCTTATGATGGAGGAGAAGATAAGCACCGATGAGCTTCTTGACGGTGCGGTGAGGGAGACGGTCAGGGCAGGACTTCTGCAGAAGGGCGACCTCATCGTCATCACCGCAGGCATCCCGCTTGGAGTGGGCGGCTCCACAAATATGCTGAAAGTACTGGAAATTGGAAAGGATGAACAATGATGAAGAAGGGCATCATCGCTCTTGCCGTATGCGCCGTATTATTGGCGGGCTGCGGGAAAACTCCGGATGTACAGAATTCCAACGCATCTGCGGGCTATGCAAACTCAGGTGAGGAGATAGTCGATACAAGTGCGGCAGATACCGAAGCCGCAGCTGCCGAGACTGCCGCAGATGAATCTTCCCTCACTTGGAAAGAGGCTGTGAACTTCACTGCTCCTGCCGAGGGCGAAAAGATAATCGTGATGGACATAAAGGACTACGGCACCATAAAGATAAAGCTGTTCCCCGAGGAAGTTCCCCAGGCTGTGGAAAACTTTGTGGGACTTACCGAGATGAACTACTATGATGAGCTCATCTTCCACCGCATCATCCCCAACTTCATGAATCAGGGCGGCGATCCCCAGGGCACGGGCTACGGCGGAAAGTCCATCTGGGGAGACAAGTTCGAGAGCGGCATATCCTATTCGCTGTACCATTTCAGCGGTGCGGTATGCTACGCAAACTCAGGCAGCACCTCCACCAGCGGCAGCCAGTTCTACATCGTCAACACCCCCGAAGGCTACACCTGCGACATGGACATGGATCAGTTCCCCTATCCTCAGTCGGTAAAGGACAAGTACAGGGAAGTAGGCGGCACCCCCTTCCTTGACGGCGGATACACCGTATTCGGTCAGGTCATCGAGGGGATGGACGTTGTCCGTGCCATGTCTCAGGTGGAGACGGACGAGAACGACAAGCCCCTGACACAGGTACAGATGACATCGGTGCGTACAGAAGAATATCACAGCTGATACTAAGGGGCAGGATATGGGTGAATGGAAAAGGCTGTCGGAGTTCCCGACGGACATGATACTTGCGGCTCAGGCACAGATAATAAAATACAATCGGGAGAGAAGAGGTATATTTATCTTCCTGATCCTGTTCATTTTCTTCACTAACCTCTTTTCCATAGGTGCTCAGGGTATGGTGTGGGAATTCATACTGACAAATATCTTCTGCATTTCGATCATCGCTGTCATATGGTACATATCCAGGATGAAGACAAGGATGATGGATCTAACGGCGTGTGAGGATCTTGTCCTTGATTATACCCCGGCGACCAGTGGGCGATACAGCCATCCCGCCTATGTCACCACCGTGACAGGCAAGCTCGCCTTCATCTATGACAACAACTTCTACCAGCACGGAGACAGGGTGTTCATCGTGAAGGCAGGCATTATCGGCCGATGCGCATTCTGCGTCGGATATGCGGCAGATTATGACAGCACATGACCCATGAATGAACGAAAGAGGCGGCTCTTCACCGCCTCTTTTTTGCACCCGCAAAATTGGTGAAGCTGCACAAAAATCAGGGTGAAAATTCTACACTCCGGCCGCCAAAGTTTTTGGCGCAAAAGCCGTTTTAATTGGTCAAATAACAGAAAATCGGTATTTGGCTTGACTTTTGTCCCTGCTTGACATATAATAGAATAATCAGTTAATATGAGATAGTAGCCCCTGTCAGTTGTGAAAGTTTTTGAACAGACAGAGGCAGATTGAAACACGTCAAACTAAAGTTTATATATGGAGGGTCAATGCCTATGGTGAATGTAACGCCGGTACAGCATGGTAAAACTACGAGAATGTCCTTCGGGAAGATCTCGGAAGTTATCCCCATGCCAAATCTGATCGAGGTGCAGAAGAACTCCTACGACTGGTTCCTTGCCGAGGGACTCAAAGAGGTATTCCGTGACATCGAGATCACGGACTTCAACGACAATCTCGTTCTCACTTTCGGTAGCTATTACCTCAACGAGACACCGAAGTACACCATCGCAGAATGCAAGGACAGGGACGTTACCTACGCCAAAAGGCTCAACGTCGTGGCAAGGCTCTACAACCGCACCACAGGCGAGCTGAAGGAGCAGGAAGTTTACATGGGCGACCTGCCTATCATGACCGAAAGCGGTACCTTCGTCATAAACGGCGCAGAGCGTGTCGTAGTTTCACAGCTCGTTCGTTCCCCCGGCGTCTACTACGCTGTGGAGAAGGACAAGACAGGAAAGGACATATTCAAGGCTACCGTCATCCCCAACAGAGGCGCATGGCTCGAATATGAGATGGACTCCTCCGATGTGATCTATGTCCGCATAGACAAGAACCGCAAGATACCTCTCACCACCTTCATAAGGGCGATCGGCACAGGCTCGGATGAAGAGATATACGCAAAGTTCGGCGACGATGAGCGTCTGATGGCTACCATATCCGGCAAGGATGTCACACATGACGTGGAATCCGCCCTCATCGAAGTGTACAAGAAGCTCCGCCCCGGCGAGCCTCCCACTCCCGAGAGCGCAAAGAGCCACCTGGATATGCTCCTGTTCGACCCGAAGAGATACGACCTTGCCCGTTTCGGACGCTATAAGTACAACAAGAAGCTGGGCATCGCACAGAGACTCACAGGCCACAGGCTCACCGAGCCCGTTGCAGACCCCGCAACAGGCGAGATAATCGCAGAGGCAGGCGAGCTCATCACCAAGGACAAGGCTGATGCCATCCAGCAGGCAGGCGTATCCGAGGCTGTTGTCCATGTTGAGCACAAGGAGCTCCATGTTGACCCCAACGGCGAGGCACGCACCGTGCTTGAGAGCCGTGACGTAAGAGTTATCGGCAACGGCATGGTGGATATATCGGGCTACGTTGACTTCGATCCTTCCAAGTACGGCATCAATGAGCTGGTATCCTACAAGGTGCTCCGTGACATCCTCGACAGCGCATCCGACCCCGAGGATATAGAGACTGCCGTCCGCAAGAGAGCAGACGAGCTCGTTCCCAAGCACATCACCATCGACGATATATACGCATCCATCAGCTACTTTATCAACCTGTGCGAAGGCGTGGGTCAGGTAGATGACATAGACCACCTCGGAAACAGACGTATCCGCTGCGTAGGCGAGCTTATGCAGAACCAGTTCAGGATAGGCTTTGCGAGAATGGAGAGAGGCATCAGGGAGAAGATGAACTCCCAGTCCCAGGAGGGCGAGGTAACGCCTCAGGTGCTTATCAACATCCGTCCCATCTCTGCGGCTGTGAAGGAATTCTTCGGTTCATCTCCCCTTTCCCAGTTCATGGATCAGAACAACCCCCTTGCAGAGCTCACCCACAAGAGAAGGCTCTCAGCCCTCGGCCCCGGCGGTCTTTCCCGTGACCGTGCAGGATTTGAGGTGCGTGACGTTCACTACTCCCACTACGGCAGGATGTGTCCTATCGAGACACCCGAAGGACCCAACATCGGACTTATCTCCTATCTTGCATCCTATGCACGCATCAACGAGTACGGCTTTATCGAGGCTCCCTACCGCAAGGTGGACAAGGAGACAGGCATAGTTGCCGATGAGGTCGTATACATGACCGCAGACATGGAGGACAACTACACCGTTGCCCAGGCAAACGAGCCCCTTACCGAGGATCACAAGTTCGCAAGGGCAAAGGTAAACGCAAGATACCGTGACCAGATACTCGAATGCCCCAGAGAGCGCATCGACTACATGGACGTAACTCCCAAGATGATGGTATCCATTGCGACCGCAATGATCCCCTTCCTTGAGAACGATGATGCGAACCGTGCCCTCATGGGTGCGAACATGCAGCGTCAGGCAGTGCCTCTGCTGAAGACCGACTCACCTATCGTGGGCACAGGTATGGAATACAAGGCTGCCGTTGACTCGGGCGTGTGCGTCGTGGCTAAGGAAGACGGCGTTGTTGAGCACGTTTCCGCCGATGAGATCGTTGTCAGAGCAGATGACGGTATGCACGTCTACAAGCTGACCAAGTTCAAGCGCTCCAACCAGGGCACCTGCATAAATCAGCGTCCCATCGTTGACAGAGGCGAGAAGATCACCAAGGGTCAGGTGCTTGCAGACGGACCCGCTACCTCAAACGGCGAGCTTGCCATAGGCAAGAACGCACTCATAGGCTTCATGACATGGGAAGGCTACAACTACGAGGATGCCGTTCTTCTTAACGAGCGTGTGGTCCGTGAAGATATATACACATCAGTCCATATCGAAGAATATGAACTTCAGGAAAGAGATACCAAGCTCGGTGCGGAGACTATCACCCGTGATATCCCCAACGTGGGCGACGATGCCCTCAAGGATATAGACGAGGACGGTATCATCAGGATAGGCGCAGAGGTGCGTGCAGGCGATATCCTGGTAGGTAAGGTAACACCCAAGGGCGAGACCGAGCTTACCGCAGAGGAAAGACTGCTCCGTGCCATCTTCGGCGAAAAGGCAAAGGAAGTCCGTGACAACTCCCTGAAGGTGCCTCACGGTGCATCGGGCATAGTTGTTGACGTAAAGACATATACAAGAGAGAACTGCGATGAGCTCCCCGCAGGCGTAAACAAGCTGGTAAGAGTGTACATCGCACAGAAGAGAAAGATCTCCGTCGGCGATAAGATGGCAGGCCGTCACGGTAACAAGGGTGTCGTTTCCCGCATACTCAAATCCGAGGATATGCCCTTCCTTCCCGACGGTACGCCTCTTGACATCGTGCTCAACCCTCTGGGCGTTCCTTCCCGAATGAACATCGGTCAGGTGCTGGAGGTAAATCTGGGCATGGCCGCAAGAAAGCTCGGCTGGAAGGTCATGACTCCCGTATTCGACGGCGCTCATGAGGAAGACATCAAGGCAATGTTCGCCGATGCGGACATCGCTGAGGACGGAAAGATCGTACTGCGTGACGGACGCACAGGTGAACCCTTCGACAACCGTGTTACCGTCGGCATCATGTACTACCTCAAGCTCCACCATCTGGTAGACGATAAGATCCATGCCCGTTCCGTAGGTCCTTACGCCCTCGTTACACAGCAGCCCCTGGGCGGTAAGGCACAGTTCGGCGGACAGCGTTTCGGTGAGATGGAAGTCTGGGCTCTCGAGGCATACGGCGCAGCTTACACCCTCCAGGAGATACTCACCGTCAAGTCCGACGATTCCAGCGGCCGTGTAAAGACATACGAGGCAATAGTAAAGGGACAGAATGTGCCTAAGCCCGGCATCCCCGAGGCATTCAAGGTCATCATCAAGGAACTCCAGTCCCTGTGCCTTGACATAAGGGTATTCGATACCGAGGGTCAGGAGATAGATCTCAAGGCTATCGATGACGAGGATGACGGGATCCCGATGCCTGTATCCGCCGCTGAGGACGCCTCCGACTATGAGGAACTCAACGAGACAGGCACATACACAGAGGAAGATCTCGAGGGCGGAGACCTGAGCGCAGGCTTCAACCTTGTTGACGATGATGAGGATGTGATACAGGCCGATATCGACTTTGATCTGTCGGACGGCGGCCTTGATACTTCCGACTTCCTCGACAACGGCGACTTCGACTCGGAAGAATAATATTTCCGTAAAGATACACGACACCATACCAAAGGAGAATGGATTTGGACAGTGTTTTTGAATCAATAAGGATCGGCCTCGCATCACCCGAACAGGTCATCAAATGGTCATACGGTGAAGTCGAGAAGCCCGAAACAATAAACTACCGTACACAGAAGCCCGAAAGAGACGGTCTGTACTGCGAAAGGATCTTCGGTCCCACAAAGGACTGGGAGTGCCACTGCGGAAAGTACAAGAAGATCCGCTACAAGGGCAAGATATGCGAAAAGTGCGGCGTTGAGGTCACCCGTGCAAAGGTAAGGCGTGAGCGCATGGGTCATGTTACCCTTGCTGCTTCCTGCTCTCACATATGGTATTTCAAGGGTACACCTTCCCGCATAGGTCAGGTGCTCGAGATATCCCAGAAGAGGCTCGAAGAAGTCCTGTACTTCACCAAGTACATCGTCGTTGACCCCGGCGATGTGCCCGAGCTGGTAAAGAAGCAGGTGCTCTCCGAGAGAGAATATGAGGAGATGCGTGAGAAGTACGAGGATGATTTCTACGCTGCAATGGGCGCAGAAGCCATCAGGGAACTTCTCGAAGAATATGACCCCGAGAGATACGATGACTACATCCGTGAGCACATCGACCAGTTCTCCGCAGTCACCGGCCTGTCTCCCGAGGAGATAAACAACACCCTCGCACGCCGCACCCTCTACGTTGAGGACGACGGCGGATACCTCGATCCCGACGGCGAACCCTTCTTCCCTGTCGGCTCCATGATAACCCGTGATGACGTGAACACCACCGTCAACCGCTACAACATCGTGGAGATGGACAAGAGATCGGACAAGAGGATCAAGGTCATCTTCGGCTCAAAGTATGTGGAGAAGCTCTTCGACGAGAAGATAGAAGAAGCCAACGCAAACGGCGAGTATAACGCCATCGCCGACAAGTCGAAGTGGATAAATAACCTTCAGATGCTCGACAACGCCCTTGAATCCGAACTTGACGGACTTGCAGGCGGTCAGAAGAGAGTCAAGCTCCTGAAGCGTCTGGAGATCGTGAAGTCCTTCCTCCAGTCCGGCAACAAGCCTGAATGGATGGTACTCAACGTCGTTCCCGTCATCCCCCCCGACCTGCGTCCCATGGTAATGCTCGACGGCGGCAGATATGCGACTTCCGACCTTAACGACCTGTACAGACGTGTCATCAACAGAAACGGCCGTCTCAAGAAGATGATCGAGCTTGAAGCTCCCGACATCATCATCCGCAACGAGAAGCGTATGCTCCAGGAGGCTGTGGATGCCCTCATAGACAACGGACGCTTCGGCAGACCCGTTACAGGCCCCAACAACAGAGAACTCAAGTCCCTTTCCAATATGCTCAAAGGTAAGCAGGGACGTTTCAGACAGAACCTTCTCGGTAAGCGTGTTGACTATTCCGGACGTTCCGTTATCGTGGTAGGACCCGAGCTGAAGATGTATCAGTGCGGTCTTCCCAAGGAAATGGCACTCGAACTGTTCAAGCCCTTCGTAATGAAGAGACTCGTTGACACAGGCAAGTCCACCAACATCAGGAACGCAAAGAAGCGTGTTGAGCGTGCAGAGAACGAAGTATGGGATGCACTCGAAGTAGTTATCAAGGATCATCCCGTTCTCCTCAACCGTGCGCCCACACTTCACAGACTGGGTATCCAGGCATTTGAGCCCATACTCGTAGAGGGTCGTGCAATAAAGCTCCATCCTCTCGTTTGTACCGCATTCAACGCCGACTTCGACGGCGACCAGATGGCAGTCCATCTTCCCCTGTCGGCTGAGGCGCAGACTGAGGCACGTTTCCTCATGCTCGCCGCAAATAACCTGCTCAAGCCCTCCGACGGACGTCCTGTTGCCGTACCTACACAGGATATGGTGCTCGGCTCCTACTACCTCACCCTCGACAAGCAGGGCGAGAAGGGCGAAGGCAAGATCTTCCGTGACGTGAATGAGGCTCTCATGGCATATCAGGAGGGAGTAGTAACTCTCCATGCTGCCATAAAGGTGCGTGTTTCCCGTGAGATCGGCGGCAGGACCGTTTCCAAGGTCATCAACTGCACCGTGGGAAGACTCATCTTCAATGAGAAGATACCCCAGGATCTGGGCTATGTTGACCGCACCATTTCCGGTTCACAGTTCGACCTTGAGATAGACTTCCTCGTTGACAAGAAGAAGCTCGGTCAGATAATCGACCGCTGCATCATGGTACACGGCACCACCCGTGCATCCGAGGTGCTCGACGACATCAAGGCGCTCGGCTTCAAGTACTCCACGAGAGCGGCTATCACCGTTGCCGTATTCGATGCTACCATACCCAAGGAGAAGCCCGCAATACTTGCCGAGGCTGACAAGAAGGTAGATGCCCTCAACAAGCTCTACCGCAGAGGTTTCGTATCCGCCTCCGAGAAGTCCGAGAGATTTGAGAAGATCTGGAAGGAAGCTACCGATGATGTAACGGAGAACCTGAAGAAGGACATCGACCGCTACAACCCCATCAACATGATGGCGGACTCCGGTGCGAGAGGTTCGATAGACCAGATAAGACAGCTCGCAGGCATGAGAGGTCTTATCAGTAACACATCCGGTGCTGTCATCGAGATGCCTATCAGAGCCAACTACCGTGAGGGTCTGAACGTCCTCGAATACTTCATCTCTTCACGAGGCGCCCGCAAGGGACTTGCCGATACCGCTCTGAGAACGGCTGACTCGGGTTATCTGACCCGCCGTCTGGTCGATGTATCTCAGGAGGTCATCATCCGTGAGGAGGACTGCGGTTCTACCGTAGGTCTTGAGGTGTCCACCATCATGAGTGGTTCGGGTACTATCGAGAAGCTCGAAGACAGACTTATAGGCAGATTTACCGTGGATGACGTAAGACATCCCGTTACAGGCGAGATCATCGCCTCCAAGAACAAGATGCTCACCAAGGCGGATGCAGACAAGATCGTTGCGGCAGGCATCGAAAAGGTGACCATCCGTACCGTCCTCAACTGCTGCGCTAAGCACGGCGTATGCGCCAAGTGCTACGGTGCCAACCTTGCAAACGGCAACCTCGTTGCTGTGGGTGAGGCTGTCGGCGTAATTGCGGCACAGTCCATCGGTGAGCCCGGTACACAGCTTACCATGAGAACCTTCCATACGGGCGGTATCGCATCTGCCGAGGATATCACACAGGGTCTTCCCCGTGTCGAGGAACTCTTCGAGAGCCGCCGTCCCAAGAATGCAGCCATCATCGCACGCACATCCGGTACTATCTCCATTCTCGAGCAGAAGAAGACCAAGACCGTGCTCATCAAGGATGATGACGGCAATATAGAGCAGTACGCTATCCCCTACGGATACAAGCTCAAGGCTCACGATGTCGTTGAGGGCGCCCGTATCGAAAAGGGTGCGGCTCTCACGGAAGGCTCGCTCAATCCTGCTGACGTGCTCGACGTACTCGGCGTACTTGCCGTACAGAACTACATCATCACCGAAGTCCAGAAGGTCTACCGTTTACAGGGTGTTGATATCAACGACAAGCACATCGAAGTCATCGTCAGTCAGATGCTCAAGCGTGTCGTCGTTGAAGATGCAGGCTCTTCACATCTGCTTCCCGGCGCTATCATCGACAAGCGTGAGGCTGATGAGGAGAATGTCATCATCGAGCAGAAGATCGCAAACGGCGACATCCTTGCAAGACCCGTTACGGTCAAGCCCATCATCCAGGGTATCACAAAGGCTTCCTCCAACTCCGACTCCTTCCTTTCCGCTGCATCCTTCCAGGAGACCACAAGGGCTCTTACGGATGCCGCTATCAAGGGCAAGAGCGACTACCTGCGAGGCCTCAAGGAGAACGTTATCATCGGTAAGCTCATCCCTGCCGGCACAGGTATGGACGTTTACAATAACGTATCCATCGTCAAGAACGAATAATTGCGAAAGGTGCAGCGCTTGCTGCACCTTTTTTGCAAAAAAGAAGGAGTGCCGGACGGCACCCCCATAGGAGAGAATATATTTTTAAGGAGAATTGATATTCATCAAAAGGGCTCTGCATTTCCCTTTGTACATTTAACCGAACGAAGATAAGAAAAGGACAAAATATCGGAAAAAAATCTCCCATATCAAAAAGAGCTTCGGGGCTTCCCGAATCAAAAGCGCTTCGGAATGATCCGAAGCGCTTTATCTTACATCGTCTCGACTGTCTTTATGCCGAGAGCGTCAAGGTGTGCGGTGATGACGTTTCGTGTCAGACTGCACAGAGCAAGGCGTGAAGTCCGCTTTGCCTCATCCTCCTCATCAAGGATGCGCACATCATGGTAGAACCGTGAGAATGCGGCTGCAAGCTGATAAACGTCCTCACAGATGTAGGAGGGCGCCCTCTCGGAGAGTGCCATCTTCCAGCTCTGCCCCGACGTGATGAGGGCAAGCATAAGGTCACGTTCGCTGTCCGATGAGACTGTCATCTTCCCCTCGGTGGGCGCTCCGCTCTCGGATGCACGGCGAAGGATGGAGTTGATGCGGGAAACGGTGTACAGGATATACACGCCCGTCTTTCCCTCGGCTGAGAGGAACTTGTCTATGTCAAAGATGTAGTCCTTTGAGCGGTGGTTGATAAGATCACCGAACTTTATGGCTGCCATGCCTATGCGCCTTGCATTCTCGTCACGTTCAGCCTCAGCCGTGCGCCCCTGCTCGTCCATGCGCTCCCTTGCGGCTGTCACCACCTGGGAGATAAGATCGGACAGGCGCATAACACCGCCCTCACGGGTCTTGTAAGGCTTGCCGTCGGTGCCGTTCATTGTGCCGAAGCCGAGGAATTCGAGCCCCGTCCCGTCCGGAACTATGCCCGCCTTCCTTGCACAGCGGAACACCTGAGTGAAGTGCTGCTCCTGGCGGTTATCCACCACATACCACACCTTATCCGGGGCAAAGTCACGCTGACGCTGTATCAATGTGGCAAGGTCGGTGGTAGCGTAAATAGATGAGCCGTCGGACTTGCGCACGATCACGGGAGGTATGGGAGCCTTGTCGGACTCCTCCGCCACATCCACCACGATAGCGCCGTCGCTTTCGTAGGAAAGCCCCTTCCTGTCGAGTATGTCCATCAGTTCGGGGATATATGCGTCCGCATCGCTCTCGCCGTACCAGTAGTCAAAGTCCACGCCCAGCGCATCGTAGTTCGCACGCAGATCACCGCAGGACACCCTCATGATCTCATTCCACAGGGCGATATATCCGGGGCGGCGCTCCTGAAGTGCGACCGTTGCGGCGTGCGCCTTTGCCGCAAACGCCTCATCCGTCTTGCTCCTTCCGCTGGCGGTGGGGTACACCTCATTGAGCATATCTGCCGTAAGCTCGGGAAGGGCATCCCCCTCGTGATAGTCGCCGAAGCAGCTGTACTGCGGCATACGCTCGGACAGTTCCGCAATTACAAGACCTATCTGAAGTCCCCAGTCACCCAGATGTATGTCACTGTGAACGGTCTTTCCCATCCTGCGTGCGATGAGCTTGAGCGACTGACCGATTATAGCAGAGCGCAGATGACCTATATGCAGGGGCTTTGCCACATTGGGTCCGCCGTAGTCCATGACGATGACCTCGGACTTCTCCACGGGCACGCCTGCATTCTCATCGGATGCGATCTCATCGGCAAAGGCGGCTATCGCCTCATCGGTAAGGGTGATGTTTACAAAGCCGGGCTTTACCCCCTCCACGCTTTTGAACATGGGATCGGCGGAAAGCACCTTTGCTGTCTCTTCCGCCACGATGAAGGGAGCCTTGCGGTATGCCTTGGCAGCGGCAAACGCATTGTTGCACTGGAACTGACACAGGTCGGGTCTGTCGGACAGTGTGACGTTTGCGGTTATATCATATCCTGCCGCCTTAAAGGCAGCGGTAACTTTTTCGGCAAGAATATCGGTTATCATAGTAAGTCTCCTTATGGAAGATTAGGAATATATCCCTGATATATTATATCACATTATCCCGAAAAATGCAATAGATAATCCATATGTAAAACTGCCTGATGCCACTGACAGAATATGTCAAGCCTGTCAGAAAAAGCTCGGCAGAATAAATATACGAATTGGGTGTCGGCACTTCCCACCGGGTACGACCCGGAGCGAATTCGCCGATAAGATATGCCGTGCCTGTCAGAAAAGGCTCGGCAGAATAAATATACGAATTGGGTGTGGGCACTGCCCTGCGGTCGAGCCGTATCAAGTCCGCCCCACGCATACAAATGAACGAATGGGGTGCAGGCACCGCCTGCCGAATTGGATGTGGGCACTGCCCACCGGGTACGACCCGGAGCGAATTCGTTGATCAAATATGCCGTGCCTGTCACAAACGGCTCGGCAGAATAAGTTTACGAAACGGGTGTCGGCACTTCCCAACGGTCGAGCCGTATCAAGATCGCCCCACGCAAACAAATGAACGAATGGGGTGCAGGCACCGCCTGCCGAATTGGGTGTGGGCACTGCCCACCGGGTACGACCCGGAGCGAATTCGTTGATC
>JAFUHM010000074.1 GCA_017468865.1 Oscillospiraceae bacterium
AGCGTAGCACCCGAACATAGCCCTGTCAACCCCTTTTTGTATACTTTATTGTAAACAATTTATAAATACAATTCACAATCCATATTATTATATCATATAATTCATAGATTGTCAAGGGTTTTGGGGCAGTTCGGTAAGATTTTTTAAAATCTTCGGCAGTATATTAAGTCAGATCGTGAATGAAAGCAGACACCGTGCATCACGGATGCAGCCGTCTGTCATTTCTGACCATAATAGGCATTGGCTCCGTGTTTGCGCAGATAATGCTTGTCAAGAAGGTACTGCGGCACATTGGGGGCATCGGGGTCGAGCATCAGGGCATGGAAATTCATAAAGGCGGCTTCCTCAAGGACTACCGAATTATGGACAGCCTCAAAGGGATCCTTTCCCCATGTAAAGGGGCCGTGATTTCGTGTTAGCACCGCAGGCACAGCCATAGGGTCTGTCCCGTCAAATGCCTCTATTATGACCTTGCCCGTATTCTTCTCGTATGCCTCGTCTATCTCTTCCTTTGTAAGGGAACGGGCACAGGGTACTGTACCGTAAAAATAGTCCGCATGAGTAGTCCCCATAGGTTCAATGTCACGCCCAGCCTGAGCAAACGAGACTGCCCAGCGGCTGTGTGTGTGGACAATGCCGCCGACTTCGGGGAAGGCACGGTAGAGCTCGAGATGTGTGGGAGTATCTGATGAGGGGCGGTATCTGCCTTCGACCACTTCGCCGCTCTGAAGATCGACTACCACCATATCATCGGGGGACATCCCCTTATAAGGCACACCCGAGGGCTTTATGACGACTTTTCCGCTTTCCCTGTCTATCCCGGAAACATTTCCCCATGTGAAGACTACAAGGCCAAATTCGGGAAGCTGTAAATTTGCCTCGCATACGTCCTTTTTAAGCTGTTCAAGCATAGATATTTCCTTTCAGTTTTTCAAGATCACCAAGATATGAAGTCATGAATCTGTCAAAGTCAGCCTTTCCGTTCTCATCCGGCAAGAGAGTATGACGCTTCATCTTCTCAAATCTTCTGTCGAGCCATTCGGAGAGGTCGGCGGAAGTATCGTCAGAATATGCGGAAAGCACAGCCATTCCCCATGCACCGCCCTCGCCTGCGGTCTCCATGACCGATGTGGGCGTATCCAGCGCATCGGAAAGTATCTGCTGGGTGGTATCCTCCACCTTGAACATACCGCCGTGAACTGTATAGCTGTCCGCTGTGATGCCCTCATTTTTAAGTATGTCACTGCCGTATCGTATCGCCGCAAATGCCGAGTAGATCTGGGAACGTATGAATCCGCCTACCGAAAGATCGGTACCCGGAGTACGCACGGTAACGGGCTTGCCGTTCACCACCCCGAGGACAGGTTCACCGGAAAGGAAGTTATACGATGAAATGCCGTCCGCAGAGGAAGTCATAGCGTTCTTGTACAGCATCCTGTACATATCAGACATGGTAACGTCAGCGCCGCTCATCCTGGCAACATCATATGCGGCTCTTACCCACTGATCGAGCTCCGAGCAGCAGTTGTTGCAGTGTACCATAGCCACGGGATCGCCTGAGGGCGTAGCCACGATGTCTATCTCCTCATGAAGTTCCTTCATGGGCTTATCAAGCACAAGCATAGAGAATATGGACGTCCCTGCGGAAATATTGCCCGTGCGTCTGCGGACGGAATTAGTCGCCACCATTCCTGTCTGGGCATCACCCTCGGGAGGACAAACAGGCACTCCTGCCGTAAGATCGCCGTCGGGATCGATGAGCCGAGCCCCTGCTTCGGTGAGCGGCACAGTATATCCCATGGGTCTTATCACGGGGAACAAATCAAGCACTGATCTGTCAAATCCGCAGGATGAGAGCATCTTATTCATGATGTCTGCGTATCCCTTATGATAGCCTATCCCGTCGGTGGGGAATATTCCCGACCCTTCGCCGACGCCTACCGCATACTCCCCTGTCAGACGGTACTGTATGTACCCTGCGAGCGTGCTGACCTTTGATATATCACCGATATGCGGCTCATGGTCAAGAACTGCCTGATACAGGTGAGCTGCCGTCCAGCGCTGAGGTATATTGAATCCTAAAGCCGCAGTAAGCTCAGCAGCCGCTCTTTCCGTTATGGTATTTCTCCATGTGCGGAAAGGTACAAGAAGCTCGTCGTCCTTGTCAAACGCCATATACCCGTGCATCATGGCAGATATGCCCATTCCTGTAAATGAAGTCGGCACAGTACCGTACTTTCCCTTTATGTCATCCTTGAGAGAACGGTAACACGCCTGCAAGCCGCCTGTAATGTCATCGGCGGAATACGACCATATACCGTCCACCAGTCTGTTCTCCCAAGTATGAGAGCCCTGTGCGAGGACATTCAGTTCCCTGTCGATGACCACAGCCTTTATTCGGGTAGACCCGAACTCGATCCCTAAAAACGAATTGTCAAAATTCATGATTGCCCCTTTCCGTTCATCATCCGAACATATTTCACATCCGAGCAAAACTTCACGCAGCTTAAGTTGTCATCCGCATTGCCCGACCCATCATAATTATAACATAAAAAGAAGAAATAATCAATAGATATGAAAAAATTAAACTGAGTGTGCATATCTGAAATAGTATCGGATGAAGATTAACTTGTTTCATAACTTTTCCCGCAGGCAAATCGATTGCCTGCGGGACTTGTATTTTATGTCGGTAAAAGCATGAACAGGATCATTTCAGCTTCTGCATAAGATCAAGCATTTCAAGATGCTGTTCAAAGGAATTGAGATCTGTCTTTTCGTCTATGATGACAAGCTCTGTGTCGGTCATCTTGGCAAAAAGGCGGATATCATCGGCTGTGAGAGCGGTGGATACAACTGCATGATGAGCGCCGCCTGCGTAAATCCATGCGGCTGTTCCCACGGGGAGTGACGGCTTTATCTTCCACATAAGGCGAGCCACGGGAAGTTTAGGCATGGGCAGAGGCTGCGGCACCAGTTCAATTGCGGCACACACAAGGCGGAAACGATCACCCATATCTATCATGGATACGGCTATGCCTTCGCCCGAAACACCGTCAAACACAAGGCGGGCAGGGTCTTCCCTGTTGCCTATGCCTAAGTGATGCACCTGTATCTTGGGCTTTGCAGCGGCAAATACTGGCGATACCTCCAGCATATGAGAACCGAGTTCCAATTCCTCCCCTGCTGTAAGGTCATAGGTGTAGTCCTCCATAAAGCCGGTAGCACCGTTCCTGCCCTCGGACATCTTCTGCATCACAGCGCACAGAGCGGCTGTCTTATAGTCACCTTCGGGTCCGAAGCCTATGCCCTTGGCCATAACGTTCTGTGCGGCAATGCCGGGAAGCTGCCTTAAACCGTGGAGATCCTGGAAGGTATCCGTAAATGCCCGGATGTTTTCCTTTGCGATGAACTTATCAATGCCCACCTCATACTTTGCCTGCTCACGCACAGCAGCCACATTGTCTGTGTCCATATCGTACTTGTCGGTGTATTCCGCCATTTTTGCGTCTATCTCGGCATCTGTCACGTCGTTTATTATCTTTACCAGATCACCGATGCCGTAATAGTTCACGTTCCAGCCGTACTTTATCTCGCTTTCCACCCTGTCACCGTCTGTTACCGCAACATCACGCATATTATTGCCGAACATTGCAACACGCATCCCATGGCACATATCTGCGCCGAGAGCCGCATGGGCAAAGCGCCTTATCTGTTCGATCACGTTGTCATGCTTATAGTAGCCTGCAACCACCTCACGCTTCAGGCCCAGCCTTGTGCAGATAAAGCCGAACTCCCTGTCTCCGTGTGCGGACTGGTTGAGGTTCATAAAGTCCATGTCGATGCTGTCATAGGGGAGCTTTTCATTGTACTGTGTGTGAAGGTGGAGCATGGGCTTTTTAAGTGCCTGCAGCCCTCTTATCCACATCTTTGCCGGAGAGAAGGTATGCATCCATGTGATAACACCGATGCAGTCCTTGTCCGCCGTGGCTTTAAGGCATACGTCCTCAGCCTCGTTAGAGGTCTTTACCACAAGAGTAAATTCCACTTCGCACAGATCCGACAGTTTCTCATTAAGGTATCCTGCCATTTCACGGCTGTCCTTTTCCACCTGTATGAGGGTCTCTTCACCGTAAAGATCCTGTGAGCCTGTAATAAAATATAATTTCTTCATAATAACCATCCTTTACGATAACAGAATACTTACAACGGAGCAGGCAGGAAGATCAAAGCTGATGCCGCTGTCGGTGATATCAACAGTGTGTTCAGAGGGGGCTATCCTGTTCCCGTCGGCAAAGTCATTGAAGGTATGCACCTCACCCGTGAGTATCCTGGCCTGAGCCTTCTTAGCCTTGAATCCGAGGATAGAGCAGTCGATATGGGCTGCCTCATCAAGTGATATATTGGCAAAGGTCATAGTCATGCCTTCCTTGCCCAAAGATACGGACTGGGATACTGCTGACATACCATTGGTCTCAAAGTTCTCCGTGAAGCTGTACACCAGCTCGCTGTCCTGGTGGGTCTTATACATATTAAAGATATGATATGTGGGTGTCTTGACCAGCTTTTCGCCCTCTGTAAGTATCACTGCCTGGAGCACATTGACAGCCTGGGCGATATTTGCCATGCTGACAACATCAGAGCGGGAATTGAAAATGTTGAGGGAAACAGCTGCGACCATCGCATCTCTCATGGTGTTCTGCTGATACAGGAATCCGGGGTTCGTACCTTCCTCAACATCAAACCAACAGCCCCACTCATCAACAACAAGCTTCATGTTGTCGCTATATCTCTTCATTATTGCAGAATGCTTGTCTATGAGCTTCTCAATCCTGCTTGCCTGGGAAATAGTCTGATAGTATACCTCATCCGTGAAGTCCACCGCACTGCCCTTGTGTGCAAAATCCCCGCTGGGAATGGTGTAGTAGTGGAGAGAAATGGCCTTTGCGTGCCAGTCACCGATTATGCCCATTATCTTTTCGGTCCAGTTGTAGTCATCCACATTGGGACCGCTGGCGATCTTGTAAAGCTCGTTGCCGCTGAAATTGCGGCAATAGGTCTGATACCTGCGGTAAAGGTCGGCATAGTATTCAGGACGCATATTTCCGCCGCAGCCCCAGTTCTCATTGCCAATGCCCAGGTACTTCAGCTTCCAGGGCTTTTCTCTGCCGTTTCTTCTGCGCTCATCTGCAAGGGGAGATACACCGTCAAAGGTGATATACTCTATCCAGTCAGCCATTTCCTCCACGGTGCCGCTGCCCACATTGGCGGAAAGATACGGCTCACAGCCTATCTCCTCGCACATATCGAAGAATTCATGTGTGCCGAAGGAATTATCCTCTGTCACACCGCCCCAGTGAGTGTTTACCATTTTGGGGCGCTTTTCCTTATCTCCGATCCCGTCACGCCAGTGGTATTCATCCGCAAAGCAGCCTCCCGGCCAGCGCAGTACAGGAAGTCTTATCTCCTTGAATGCCTCGATTATGTCTTTTCTTACTCCGTTGGTATTGGGTATGGAAGAATTCTCCCCCACATAGATCCCGTTGTATATACATCTCCCCAGATGCTCCGAAAAATTGCCGTATATCTCTCGGTTTATATGGGATCTTTTATCTGCCGCATTGACTGCGGCGCAAAGCTTCTTCATCCTGTTTCCTCCTTAGCTTACGATCGCAAGCTCAGTTTCCTTATCAAAAACGTGTATCTTGTTGGGGTCAAGGGCTACGGTTATCACACTGCCGTATCTTGCGGTGGTAGCCGCATCCACCTTTGCTGTCCATTTAACTTTTTTAAGATTTGCATAGGCATCATCAGAGAACTGGCGCACTACTTCACCCGGCTTTTCATTGAGAAGATCAAAATACAAAAGCACCTCGGAGCCCAAAAGCTCATATCCGCTGACCTTTACCTCCATCTGCGAATCCTCGTGTACGGAAAGCTCCAGCTGGCTCTCAAAGATCCTTTCGGGTCTGATCCCCATAATGACTTCTTTGCCTATATACCCCTTTTCACGGAGCACAGAAGCCTTTTTGCGAGGAAGCTTGACAGTAAATCTGTCATAATCAAGGAAGATGTCATCTCCCTCTTCCCTGCACCACGCATTGATGAAGTTCATCTGAGGGGAGCCTATAAAGCCTGCTACAAACAGGTTTACAGGGTTGTTGTACAGATCTCTCGGGGTAGCCACCTGCTGAACTATGCCGTCCTTCATGACCACTATCCTTGTTCCGAGAGTCATTGCCTCAGTCTGGTCATGGGTAACATAGATTATAGTCGCTCCAAGGCGCTGATGCAGTGCGGATATCTCCGCTCTCATCTGCACCCTCAGCTTTGCATCAAGGTTTGAAAGAGGCTCATCCATCAGGAACACCTTAGGTTCCCGCACTATGGCACGCCCCATCGCTACTCTCTGACGCTGACCGCCTGAAAGCGCTGCAGGCTTTCTTTCGAGCAGCTCCTGAAGATCAAGTATCACAGAAGCATCCTTGACCTTCTTGTTTATCTCGTGCTTGGGTGTTTTACGAAGCTTCAGCCCAAAGGCCATATTCTCTTTGACTGACATATGGGGATACAGGGCATAATTCTGGAATACCATCGCAATATCCCTGTCCTTGGGCTCAACATCGTTCATTATCTTCCCGTCAATGAGAAATTCTCCGTCGGAGATATCCTCAAGTCCTGCGATCATTCTCAGTGTGGTGGATTTACCGCAGCCCGACGGTCCTACAAAAATGATAAACTCCTTGTCCTCAACTTCAAGGTTAAAATCCTTGACAGCCTCAAAGCCGTTAGGATATATCTTATAAATATGTTTTAAAGACAGACTTGCCATATGTACCTACCTATCGTAATCGCTTGCGGTCACTCACACCGTAATGTCAAATACAGGCCTGCCGCCCTCCCACTTCACGGGCATGAGCATTGCATGGCGGTTCGGATCGTATAAGGGATCCCCCTGTATCTCAGCGTATGTGCGTGCGTGATATACAAGTATATCGCTGCCGTTGTCATCTACTGTGAATGAATTGTGCCCCGGGCCAAAGATATTGTGATTTCTGTCGCTTTTGAGCACAGGATGCCTCTCCTTTTTCCAGCTTGCAGGATCCAGAAGGTCGCTGTTCTTTTTGGCACTAAGCATTCCCATACAGTAATGCTCCCCTGTATCACTTGCTGAATATGTGAGGAATATGTCATCGCCGTGCTCTATCACAGCAGGTCCCTCATTCACCCAAAAGCCGTGTCTTTCCCAATCATAATCAGGAGTGGTGAGCAACACCTGGTCCGTATCCAGTTCATTGGCACTTTTCAGCCGTGCTATGTAGAGATTGGAGATCTGTTTCCCCACGCTCACCTTTTCAGCCCACACAAAATAGTTTGTGCCGTTCACCTCAAAGGTCGTAGCATCAAGGGAAAAGGCACGGAAAGAAAACTCATCGTCACTGTGTGCCCTCATCATGCCCATTTCGTGCCAATCGTCCGTCATGGGGTCATTACCTTCACATTCAAGCACATATGGACGTATCTTCCATGGGTCTTGTGCTTCACCGGCAGCATAGTAGATGTACCACTTCCCAAAGAGAAAGTGTATTTCCGGAGCCCATATATGCTTGCTGCATGGACCTGTCTCATGCTTTGTCCATATGGTCTTTTCATCAGCATGAGAAAGCCCTGCAAGGGTATCTGAAGTACGCAGGACGATGCGGTCATAGTCAGGGACGGATGCCGTGAAGTAGTATCGCCCGTCCGTATGCTTATACACATATGGATCTGCTCTCTGCATTATCCACGGCTTGTTAAAAGCTATCACCTGTGACATAATTGTCCGTCCCTTTCCTTGACCTGTATCTTATTCAACGCTCAAAAGTTCGATGTATGCAGCCTCACCTGTAACATGAACGTAAACGGGTGATTCAGCTGTCATTGTAGATGTAACAACTGCCTTTTCGGTCATTGCTGTGCCGTCAGCGCCTGTAAAGGTGTAGTCTACAGTTACCTCTCCGCCGTTTCTGGTCATGGTGACATCAACGGATGCGCTTGTCATAAGCTGCAGCCATGCTGCCCAGTCCTCCCATGAAGTCTCAAAGTTAGCATTGTAGGAAGCATCGCCCCAACCGTATGCGTCTGCACGAAGCACTGCATATTCAGCATAGCCCTCGTAGTTGTCCGCACTTGCGACCTTGTCTGTCGTAACAGCCGTGTTTGTAAATGCAAGTACAAAATTATCCCAGTTGTTTACGCCGTCGGAATAGTTATTGAGCTTCATTTTCAGTGTAGCGCCATCTGCAAGCTCAAAGCCGTCTGTGGTATCAGACCAGAATCCCAGTGCTCTGTCGGGAGTGCCCAGCACATCAAGTGCGCCTTCAGCAACAGGCGCTGCCTCAAGGGCAACTGCCTCAGTTACGGCTTCTTCCTCCTCACCTGCCTCATACTCGGGGGCAACAGGCTCTGCGGGAGGATTGCCCATCTCAAAGAGCGTCTTTACCTGACCGTCGGTCAATGCCTCGTCGAAGATGTAAAGCTCATCTATAAAGCCCTTGTATATGGTATCCCAGTAGTTGATGCCGATATGTCCCTCTATTCCGTCTCCGGTGAGGATCTCGGGAGATAGTCCCTGATAATACATATTCTCGGCATTTGCCTCCCACTTCAGTTCACCGTTGAGGTAGAGTTTCGTGCCTACACGCTCCATGCCGTCATCTGCAACGTAGCGGTTACCGTCTGAAACGACCGTTATCAGACACCACTCACGCTTGCCGTGCTCTGTGTCATCCATTGCATAGATCCAGGGCCACACACCGTCGGGGCTGACTTCTGTACCAATGGAGGAGTTGCGGTTCCAGACAACAGGGAAAATGTCAGCATCATTTGTACCCCATGTGGACTTTGTAACGTTTAGCCATGTAACAGTAGCATCAGCATTTGACATACCGATATTTCGACCCACCTGTACAACAGGACCGTAGGTAGCAACACGGTCAGCATTGTACCAGAAGGAGAAGGTGTAGCTGTCATCGCTTACCTCCTTCATATCAAAGTCAACACCGTACTTTCCGTCAAGATACAGAGCATTGCCCACAGCACCCTGACCCTCTGCAATGAGAACAGGGTGATCCGAAGGAGCAAGACCGAAGTTGGAACCTGTGAGAGTACCCAGATCTTCAACCTGCTTAACTGCTGTAAGACCGTCTGCGGACTCAAAATCAAGGTGAACAAGAGCTGAATCCGGAATAGGCTCTGCCACAACTGGAGCGGTAGTTTCCTCAGCGGTGGTGGTCTCCTCAGCAGTAGTTGTCTCTGCAGCGGTGGTCTGCTCCGGTGCTTGTGTATCGGCAGGAGCTGCGGTAGTCTGCTCGGTCGAAGTGCTGCCGCCTGCGCAGGCTGCAAGAGATAATGCCATTACGGATGCGATGACTGCTGTTATCTGCTTTTTCATTTTAAAAACTTCCTTTCATATGGTTTTCAGGTTTATTGATTGTCTGCTATCATCTGCTCATAGGTCGCAGTCTCCTCGGGACTGAGGACACCATATCCGCCTTCACCGAAGTAGTCTATCATAGCCTGTGCGTGGTAGTAATTTGCCTTGAGATTAGCTTCCTCAACATAATCGGCAGCCTGAGCGGTGCCGGCATCCACCAGGTCATGTATTCCTATGGCATTAAAGTACTCATCGCAGAAATTCCAGTAGCCTGCGATATTTGTCCAGCCGAAGGAGATAGGCTGCATACAGGATGCGAAATAATCTCTCCAGAGCTGTGTATGCTCATCATCCATGCCTGCGCAGTATACCTTTATGTACTCATCCCATACGCCCTCATCCTTTGTTATGGGTACAGGCATTACATCGTACTTGAGAGCAGTGCCAAGAGCGTTTACTATGCTCTCATCAGAGTAAATCTCACATCTGCCGTACCAGCCGTCCACACCGAAGGACATGAACTTGAGCAGTTCATAAGCCTCTCTGGGATGCTGGCATGAAGTGGTGATCCCGCCGTAGTCGATTGTAGCGATCGAGTGATGGCCTGCTCCTGCATCTTCTTCGGAAACTGCGGGTATTACATAAGGAACGATATCAAGGTTGAAGCTTTCCTTGTAAGAGGGAGTGTTCCATGTGTTCTGGAATGTCCAGAAAGCCTCGGAGAACAGTGCGCAGTGGCTTGTATTGCCTGCCCAGCCTTCCCAGTCGCCTGACCAGTCCTCCATAGCCTGTGTCTCGGTGGAGGGAGCGATATATCCTCCCAGCTTCAGGTTGGAAAACTCCTGCTCGCCTATAGCCCACTGGGTAAGATCAAATGTCTTGCCGGTAAATCCGAACTCACCTATGATATCCTGTCTTGCTGCAATGCCGTAGTAGGAATCAAGGCGGTTGTAGTAACCAAGGCCGTAGTACGCCATTCCGTCTGGTGAATCAAGAACGGTAGCATCCTTGATAAGCTGTATCATTTCAGCCCAAGTCCAGTTCTGTGTAGGTACGGTGAGGTTCAGAGTCTCAAGCACGTTCCTGTCAACAAAGATGACGCCGGGGAAGAACTTTACGGGAACGCTGTAACGCATACCGCCTTCAAGGTGATAGGTGCCAAGGCCAGCCGAATTTACCGTGTCTGCCAGATTCTTTGTTTCCTCATCGCTGTTCCAGTAGGACGATATATCAGCAAGGAGCTGATTTGAAAGGGCATAGTCGCAGTCTGAATGCATGATCACATCGGGTGCCTGTCCGTTGCTGATAAGGGTGCCGAGAGTGGTGTTGTAGTTTGCCACATTCTCATACTGGACATTGACAGTGATGTTGGGATAGATCTGCATGAACTTGTCAGCAAGTAACTTTACCGTCTCATCCTGATCAAAATGGAAATAGGTGAGGGTGATGTTCTCGCTGGTCATGTCCTTGTACTTTTTGTACTGATGAGTGCTTCCCTCGATAGATACGAGCTCATAGTCATTGGTGACATTGGCTGCCGAACCTCCCGAGGAATTTGACGTATCCCCTTCGGCAGCGGGCTGAGTGCTGCCGTTGCTGCTGTTGCTGCTGTTTGCACAGCCTGAGAGGATACCTGCGGTCATTAGTCCCGTAAGTGCCATTGAGATCAGCTTCTTATTTTTCATACTTTTTCTACCTCCGTATCTGATTATCCCATAGGGTTTGATCATTCACCTGTAATACCCGTTCTGTCGATACTCTCAACAAAGTGTCTCTGAAGAACGAAGTACAGTATCGTAAGGGGAAGGATGCTCAGCAGTGTACCTGCCATGCTTATGGATTCATTAAGGTTTGTAGCGGCATTTGTGGCTGTCTGCTGATATCCCGAAAAGTTAGCGGCAAAATTGTCAAGCTGTATTACCAGTGTTGTCCAGTCGGATTGTCCGTAGACACCGTGTACATAAAGCTCTGTAAGATAGGATTCATTCCAGTACCACACAAAGGAGAAAAGTGCAACTGTAATGAAGGCAGGACCCGCACTGGGAAGCGCTACCTTGAAAAAAGATCTGAAATGCCCTGCTCCGTCTATCCTTGATGCCTCTATAAGCACCTTGGGTATCTGTCTGAAAAACTGCCAGAATATCAGGATGAATATGGGAGCCTTAAAGCCCTGCCCGAAGAGCGAGGGAAGAATGAACGCCCACACGGTGTTGAGTATACCAAGCTTCGAGTAAAGCACATATGTGGGTATCATGGTTATCTGTGCGGGGAGCACAAAACTCAGTATGATAACTCCCATGACTATCTTTTTGCCCGGGAAATCAAATCGTGCCAACGCATAGCCCGTTACCGAACAGGAAAGAAGATTACATATCGTGGGCACCCCGGCTATAACTACGCTCTGCCAGAGAGCCTTCCAGAAATTCATGCTCTCCCCTGCCTGTCTGAAATTCTCAAAGTTCAGTGAACTGGGCAGCCATTTTATGGAGGAGTCCAGCAGATCGTCAAGGCTCATCATGCTGCTCGATACCATGTGAAGTATGGGATATGTATAGATAAAACCTATACATATCAGCAGGGCATAGACCGTAAACTGTTTCAGGAAGCCTTCCCTGTCCTTGGAACCCATAAGAAAGCGGTGAACCTTTTCCTTTGTGATATGCGGCTTAGTAGTCGCTTCTGCTCGTGGTATGGGACGTGATCTGCCCCTTTTCACGCTTGCGTTCGATCCTTGCGGCATTGCGGCGGTTCCTCCTTTCTATCCTCTTCTTTTCC
>JAFUHM010000075.1 GCA_017468865.1 Oscillospiraceae bacterium
GCAAAGTACTTTGAATTCTGATCCAAAAAGACTCCGCTGTAGGGGAAGTCGGTGCCCCATGTGATATCATAGCTGAAGGCGAAGCACATATACTCTCCGGAAATATCAAAGTTATATCCGGTAGCACCGGGTACAGATGTATCTGTATTCAGCTGCTCCCATTTGCCCAGTATCCAGCTTCCGTCATTATCATCAATGCCCAGGCACTTTCTTCCGTAGACCTTAACATTCTTTGCATGGAAAAATCCATAGTTCAAGATGCTGATCTTCTTCTTTGTACCCTTCACCTTATTGTAATAATCGTATTTCCACTGGTTGTCCTGACGTATCTTCTTGCGCCGCCAGTAATCATAATCTCCATGTATGCCGGTCTCGGGATCGTATCTCCAGTATCCGGGCTTGAGAGGGCCTCTATTGTCATTAGTTAAGATGCCTCCATTAGCAGTAACTTCGGGAACTGTCGCTGCCGATACCGGTGCGGCTGTGGATGCCATGGTAACTGCTGTAAGGAATAATGCTGCTATGCTTGTCAGGGTTCTTTTTGCGTTTTTCATTTTGTTGTCCTCCTTTAAGACATTTGTTTGATTTGATTTTTGTAAGGGTGTTTCCCTTTGTTGTGACCTTATTATATCATACCCATCTTTGCAGAATATTTGCAGATCTTCAAAAAAATTTCTCTGTTTTAAAAAAAATTTTCCGTTTGAATCAAGCAGAAAAACAAAGACCGGGAGCCTCCCTCCTAAAGGCTCCCGCTGTACTTTTACTTCTGATGTATTTATTGCTGCTGCGTTAATCCGGGTAGTCTTCGTATCCGAATCTGTTTGCCTTGTCAAGATACTTGATGTCGGATGCTAAGTTTATATAGTTGGGCTTCCATTCCGTGTGGGCGGAGCAGTTCTTCTCGTTCACAACTTCACGTCTCTTTTCCTTCTTGTAGTTGTCGCCTGCTTCCGTGTATACAGCCATTATCTTGATATTGACGTTCCTGCAGCCTCCGCCGTAGTCTATGTAGATGCTGTTCATCCTTGCATTCGTATTATCCCAGAATACTCCGCTGTACGGGAAATCCGTACCCCAGACAACATCCAGAGTATAGCCGAACATTACATATGTTCCCTTGATCTCAAACTTATGATGGAATTCCTTTGCCCCGTCATGGATCAGTTCCCAGGGACCCAGGATGCAATTCCCGTTTGCATCAAAGCCCTTGACCTGTCTTCCGTAGAGCTTGGCACTCTTGGCTTCAAACCACTGTGAACGGCCTAAATGTACAGTGATGCGGTGCTGAGACATCTCCTGCAGTTTCGCCTGTGCATCCTGTGATATTCCGGAAATGCTGCTTAAATACGGCGCAGTGTCACCTGCCGGAGCTGTTTCGGCAGAGACGGGGGCTGCAACAGCGCCCATTGTTATTGCTGCCGCTGTGAGAAGTGAAGCTATAAGTGATATCGTTCGCTTGATGTTTTTCATTTTGTTGTCCTCCTTTAAGACATTTGTTTGTTATAAGTGTGTGTTCCTTTGCAGTGCGGGCAGCGCCCGCAGGCACTCGTATATTTCTGTATGTCGTGGCTTTACTGTATGGCTCGACAATGATGTGTAAGTGTATGCCTTTTCATATCAAGAGTGACGGAGACGTATTCAGAGGTTTCGGAAAGATGTCTCAACGAATTGCCTGTCGGCTCAGCCCTTTGGATATATCCGTTTTTCGTATCAAAAGTGACCGAGCCGTATTTGAAGGCTTCGGAAAAATATAACAACGGGCGGGTGCAGGCTCAGCCTGCGGGCTTCCATTCGCTGTGAGAATCGCAGTTGCTGATCTTTATCTTCTGGCACTCCCAGTATTCTTCCAGCTCATATCCGTATGCGTGGTACGCTTCGGTATAGTAGGTATTGATCTCGATGTTGGCGTTCCTGCAGCCGCCTGTCCATTTTATATCGACCTTGGTGAGATCAACTATCGGTTCGTTCCAGAATATACCGCTGAAGGGGAAGTCGGTGCCCCATACGATATCTCCGCTGTATGCGAGCATCACATAGTCACCTGTGATCTTGAATCTGTTATAGTGGTCGGTGCTGGTATTTATGACCTCCCAGGGACCGAGTATGAGGGAGATGTCTTCCGGGTTAACGCCTATCGCCTTTCGGCCGTAGAACTTCGATGACTTGAGATAATACAGTGCATCGGAAGAGCTTATCGTGACCTTGACTTCACGTTCCCTCATCGACCGAAGTCTTGCCACCTGGATATTGTACCATTCCTGTATGGAATATCCGGGCGGTCTCTCATACCTGTGACCTGCTGTCACCGTATAGGCGTTTGCTGCTGACGGTGCATTTGCCTCTGCTGATACTGCTGCGGCTGTGGATGCTATGCAAGCCGATGCAAGAAGCATCGCTGCCATCCCGGTCATTGTTCTCTTGTTGTTTTTCATTTTGTTGTCCTCCTTTAAGACATTTGTTTTTTGTGTTTTGTAAGGGGTGTTTCCCTTTGTTGTGACCTTATTATATCATAGCTATCTTTGCAACTTATTTGCATATTGCACAAATTTTATTCGGCAGTTCCGCTGAATTTGTGTAGTATTTTTGTGCATATCTGCCAAATGTCCTAAAGCTACGATGTTGGTGGATCATATGCCGCTGTATCGGGGGAGTTCGAGCCTGCATCAGGCACCTGTTACTGTCACCCTGTCGGCTCGTAAAAAAAGAGGGGAGCCTTCCTCCTAAAGGCTCCCCTTGGGCAGCGCCCGCAGGCGCTCGGATATTTCTGTATATTGTGATCTTATGTACGGCTCGGCAATGATGTATGTGTTCTTCACATCAAGAGTGACCGAGCCGTATGTAAGGGCTTCGGAAAGATTCCTCAGCGAATTGCCTGTCGGCTCAGCCCTTTGGATATATCCGTCTTTCACATCAAGAGTGACCGAGCCGTATTTGAAGGCTTTGGAAAGATGTCTCAACGAATTGCCTGTCGGCTCAGCCGACCCGTTGAATATAAGTATTTTATATCAAGAGTGACCGAGCCGTGTGTATAGGTTTTGAAAAGATACCTCAACGAATTGCCTGCGGGCGCTGCCCGCCTCAGCCTTAGGGCTTCCATTCGCTGTGAGAACCGCAGTTGGTAACTCCGACTACTTTGTTGTCGCCTACATATATCGAAATGTCTGCCATTCTGCAAGTACCCATAAGAAGGATCTTGATGCGGTTCCAGTCAGTCTCGTGAGGCTTGTCCCAGAAAACTCCGCTGTAAGGGAAGTCTGTGCCGCCCACTATATCGTAGCTGAACGCAAAGGTCACATAGTCTCCGCTGACAGTAACGGTAAAGCCTCCTCCCAGTCCTCGTTTTTCGGTAATAGTGTTGAGCTGTTCCCACTTACCGAGAATGAAGTTGCCGTTGGAATCTACGCCCGTTGCTCTTCTGCCGTAAAGCTTTATATTCTTCGCGGAATACCAGCCCTCGTTATCGATTTCGATCTCCTTCTTCTTGTTCTTCAGTGCCTGGAGCTGCTTCTCACGCTGAGCTATCAGCTTTTTAACATTTGTGTCTGATTTCAGGCTTGCCGATGCTGCCGAAGCGGGAACTGCTGCGATGCCTGCGGATACTGTTTCTGCGGATACGGCTGCGGCTGTGGATACCATCATTGTGGTAAGAAATGCTGCTGCGATCATTGACATGGTTCTCTTTGTGGTTTTCATTGTGTTGTCCTCCTTTAAAGACATTTGATTTTGATTTTTTATTTAAGGGTTTTTCCCTTTACTGTGACTTTATTATATCATACCCATCTTTGCAACATCTTTGCATTTTTCAAAAATTTTTCGACAGGCTTTCTGCAAAATGTTTCACATCAAAAACGACCTTGCTCATTTTATAAGGCTTCGGAAAGATACATCGGTGAATTGCCGGCGGGCGCTGCCCGTATGTTGATTTACGCTGTGCCTTATGTAATAAGAGTGACCGAGCCCGTTTTATAAGGCTTCGGAAAGATACATCAGCGAAATGCCGGCGGGCGCTGCCCGCTGCTGTGACTTTATTATATCATGCCCATCTTTGCAACACCTTTGCAAATACGGGGTATCTGAAAAAAAGTTACCCTGCATGATCTCTGAAAAAAATCGGCAGAGCATATGCTCTGCCGACGTGTGTTGTGTGTCTGACTTAGGTGATATCAATAGATGAAGAGGTAGTTGATGTAGTAGGAGTAGCTGTCATAGAACGTATTGGAATATTCTGAATCAAAAACGAATTTCTTTTCCTGCTTAGCCTTTGCAAATTTGAGGGCCTTATCATTGACAGCAGTATCATGGATCTCGATGACATTCTTCAGGGTGTATGTGTGATCACGGAATTCGATCCTGGTCAAAATGTCGGGATCTTCACGGTTGGTCAGCTTTATCCCTTCAATGACGCTGTCATCGGTCACCAGGTATATGTTGCGGCAGGTCTTATCGGTCTCTCTGTAGTTATTGATCTTTACGCCGTACCTTCTGAGGTATTCATCAATGGACATTCCGGTGCGCTTGGTGCGGATGTAGTCAACGAGAGCCTGTCTTTCGGTATCGTTAAGGCTTGAGTCCTTGTTGGAGATAGATCTGCTGTGTTTTGTATGGTTGCTTTCATAAGCTGTGTAAGTAGGTGAGGATGAAAGGTTCCCGGGCTCAAGATAAAGTGTCTTGTACTCTACTTCGAGGGGCTTTCTGACTGCACCCTTGTTGATGAAGTCGGAGTTGTTGTAAGCCTGGTCAAACTTGTGTGAGCCGTATGCACAGGCCAGGAGGGCTGCTGCGACCTCACCGTAGTTCTGCTTCATTCTTGACATCTGGTGCTTCTTGTAGAACTCATAGAATGCACGTATATCGGGGCTGAGCTGAGCCAGTTCCTTCTCGCCGAAATTTTCAACTGCTTTCTGTGCAGTCTCGATCTCCTGCATGAGGGCGACTGCGCTGACATATGACATGGTAAGATCATCGACCATTGTCTTTGCATCCTCATAAGCTTCCATGCTTATCATTCTCTGATCTGCGCACAGATTGTAGGCTGCATCGTACATATTGGGGAATGCTGTGCTTCCGCCGTACATATGGTTCTGGAGGACATATACATTCTTTGCAACATCCTTATAGTTCTGCTCAGTACCGAGCTTTGCGATCATGAAGGTCTTTTCAAAGTTGTTTACATAGTTGGTATTGGTCTCAACGCCCTTGATGTCTTTGCACAGTTCATGGGCACTGGGTGCCAGGCTGATGAAGGACTTCCTGATGGTGCTCATATCCTCCACGTTCTCCATGTGTCTGCCGATCCATTCGGTGCTGTGTTCGATGTTCTTGGAAATGCCTTCGAGCTTGGTGGAGAGCTTGTCGAGTTTGCCGTCGATCTGGTTAAGCTTCTCGTCCATCTTGCCCATGGGGTCATTGTCCACGCCCTTGTGAAAGAGTACCTGGAAGGGGGCAAGGAGTATGCCGGAGCCGGGGTAGAGCTTTGCGATGGTTGCGAAGCTCTCGTCTACCATCTTGGTACCGATGCTCTTGAGCAGAGCCTCCTGATCCTTGGACATATCCAGTTCCTTGAAAGCATCGCCTATATCGCTGAACACATCACCGGCGGAGTAGAAGCACATGGAGCTTTCTTCCAGGAAGGGGCCGTTGAGATCGTATGTTGTATCGGAGAGCAGAGCAGCCTGAGTGGGGTCGATCACATTGCCTTCCTCATCGGCAAACAGGAGGTTAGCCTTGTCTGCGAATGCTTCTTCTATCGTATCGTAAACGGGTGTCTCGGACCATTCAGCCTTTATAGTGGTATTTTCTTCAGGCATGAACTCGGGAATGGGTGCAGACCAGGACTTGAAGTAGAAGCCGTCCTTTGTGGGAGCTTCGGGAGCGGTGATGGGAGCGCCTGCTTCTGCGGTGATAGGATCAAGAGCGGTGCCGCCGTCGGTATCTAATGTGATGGTGTAGGTGAGTGCTGTGCTGTCTGCGGCAGTCTCATCAGCAGCTGCCTCTACGGGAGTATCGGACCAGATAGCCGTGATCGTCATGTCCTGCTCGGGCATGGTCTCGGGGATGGGCTCTGACCAGCCTGCAAAGTAGAAGCCGTCCTTTGTGGGAGCTTCGGGAGCGGTAATGGGAGCACCTGCTTCTGCGGTGATGGGCTCAACAGCGGTGCCGCCGTCTGTGTCAAATGTGATGGTGTAGGTATATTCGATGCTGTCTGCGGGAAGGGAAGCATCATCGACAGGTGCGTCTGCAACAGTCTCTTCGGGAGTAGCTGCGGGAACGGAAGCCTCATCGACAGGTGCGTCTGCAACAGTCTCTTCGGGAGCAGCTGCGGGGATGGAAGTGTCATCGGCAGGTACATCTGCGATAGTCTCTTCGGGAGCAGCTGTTGTGTCTGCGGATATTGTTTCGGTAAGGATGTCAGCCTGTGCGGCTTCGGCTGCTTCGACAGCACCTGCCGTCATAGAGATCGTAGACATCATTGAAAGTGCTGCCAGTGTAACGGCTATGGTTTTCATTGTATACTTCTTTGTGTTTTTCATTTTTATTACTCCTTTAAGTCGATTTTGTTTTTCGGGTTTTTCCCTTTTCTTTGATCTTATTATATCATGCTCATGTTTGCAACTTCTTTGCAAATATCGGGGGGGTTGAAAACTTTTTTCATTTTAAGTCTCCTTTTTTGCAGTGTCTTACGATATTTTCGTGTCCGGGATATTTCCCGCTGCGTATTCTATCGTGTCTGTCTTTCTTTTGTTCTTTTGTTCTGTCTTTATTATATCATCCTCATGTTTGCAAGTCCTTTGCAAATATCGGGAAAGCTGATATTTTTTTATTTTTCTTTCCGATATGCGGGGATGATCTCTGTTTTGTTGCCTTTCTTTTGTAAGCAGTTCTCTGTTTCTTTGACTGTATTCTACCATACCCATATTTGCAAAAGCTTTGCAAATATGGAAGGAACAGATGTATTCTGCGTATTGCACAAAAAGCACCGGTGCTTGTTATTAAAAATTCACAAATAGGATATGGGCGTGGATCTTAATCTTTACAACGGACTTTGAATATGATATATTAATAATATGAAGTCAGGATGCGGAGGGAACGTCATGAAGTTTTTAAAGGGGAAAGCGCCTGCGGTGATAGTCACTGTATTTATCCTGCTGGCAGCTCTTGCGTTCATCCCTCTTTCCCTCAGCACAAGGGTAGCTTTCTACAGAAAGCCCGCAGCCCCCATAAAAGGTGTATATTCCATCGACGGCGGCCCCTGGACAGAGACAGGGGGCGAAGGGCTGATAACGGAGCATTTCCAAAGGATAGTCTTCAAAGGCAGTCCGGTGGTCAGTGAGTATATCCCCTTTGCGGATGTTTCTTTCCGCAATGTGTGGTTCACGCTCAGGGATGAGGAGGGCAGCCTCCTCTATACCAATGACTACCGCAGACCCGGTTCAGAGGGCTGGAAAGAGATGTTTGAATCATCCACAGATGATGTAAACCGCACCATGTATGAATTCGACATGAAAGAGCGCCCTCTTGCCATGAGAATGAATGATACCCCGGGATATGAGATCTGGCCCGTTGAATACGGTGAATACCCCGATGATGAAGAACTGACACTTGTTATAGAAAACCCTTACAGTTCATACCGCTCCTTCTCTGAGTGCGTTCAGGTGACGGTAGGGCTGGGTTCACCCGGTATAAGCAGGCAGTCCATGGAGACGCAGACTCCCACATGGGGGCTTGTGGCACTGTGCGTTCTGGGCATCGTTCTTTTCCCGGCAGTCAGCTTTATCTTCGGCAGGGTACAGATACAATACCTCAGCTTTGGCTTTCTGTGCTTTTTCTGGTCGGTCTATTCATCCCTTTCTCTCAACAGCTGGTATCTCAACAGCTATATCTATGACCCGGTAATATGCATGACGCTTCACAGAGGCTCCGTATTTCTCTTCTTTGTCTCTCTGCTCGTGTACTTCCGTGCCAATCTGCAAAAGGATACTTCCCGCATAATAGCGGCAGTCCTTGAGATAATATTCATGCTCGTTACCGCAGCGGCATTTGTGCTTCATTTTGCCAACATATGCGATCTGGTAAAGTTCTCCTCATATACCATGTGGGTAATGGCGGCGGATATGGTCATACTTGCAGTGCTGCTCTCCGTAGAGGCAAAAAAGGACAAGAACGCCTTTACATACCTTATCTCATGGATGCCCATGCTGCTGACGCTGCTGATCGATATTGCCGATCATTTCATTTCCATACCGGGTGACAGGTTTTCAAGGATCGGCTTTACGATCACGCTTCTGCTGCAATGTGTACGTCTTCTGATAGACCTGCACACTCAGTACAGGGAAGCCATACGCTATCAGCAGATGCAGAAGGAGCTGTATGAGGCGAAGGTATCGGTCATGGCATCGCAGATACAGCCGCACTTCATGTACAATGCCCTGACGTCCATTGCCATGATGTGTACCATCGACCCCGGTACCGCACAGGAGGCTACCATCACATTTGCAAAGTATCTGCGCACCAATATGGACTCTCTGAAGCAGACAGCGCCCGTAAAGTTTGAGGCGGCACTCGAGCATCTGAAAAAGGATCTGTAGATAGAAAAGCTCCGCTTTCAGGACAAGCTCAACATCGAGTATGACATCACCGTGACCGACTTCCTTATACCGCAGCTTTCCGTGCAGCCCATCGTGGAGAATGCCGTGAAGCACGGCGTGGGCATGAAGAAGAAGGGCGGCACAGTGACTATCGCCACCCGTGAGACGGATAATGACTATGAGGTGATAATATCCGACGACGGCGTGGGATTTGACGTAACTGCTGCCCGGAAAGATGACGGACGCTCGCATATAGGGATGGAGAATACCGTTACACGGCTCCGTGAGATGTGCTCAGGCCGTCTGAATATCGAAAGCTCCGTGGGCGAAGGCACCACTGTTACTATAATACTGCCGAAGGAGGGACAGAAAAATGAGGATACTGTGTCTTGATGATGAGCCGCTGGCTCTGAAAATGCTGGAAAAGTGCGTCTGCGAGGTCAAGCCCGATGCGGATGTGGCAGGATTTGACGATCAGGACGACCTGCTGGAGGATGCCCGGAAGAACGGCTGCGACATTGCCTTTCTTGACATTCACATGAGAGGCATGGACGGCGTGGAGGTGGCAAAGAGGCTCAAGGGCATAAACCCGAAGATGAACATCATCTTTGTGACGGGATTTTCCGAGTATAAGGGCGATGCCATGGATATGAAGGCAAGCGGCTATATCATGAAGCCCGTGACAAAGGAGGATGTGGAAAGGGAACTGTCCGACCTGCGCTTCCCTATCGTGCCGCAGAAGGGAGCGCTGCTGCGTGTACAGTGCTTCGGGAACTTCGACGTGTTCACTCCCGACGGTGCCCATGTGCTCTTTGAGCGGAGCAAGGCAAAGGAAGTGTTTGCCTATCTTATCCACCAGCACGGAGCATCCTGCACCACAAGGGAGCTTTTCGCCATCATCTTTGAGGATGAGCCGTATGACAAGAAGCTCCAGAACCTGCTCCAGACCTATATCTATTCCATGATAAAGAGCCTGAAGGAGATCGGTGCGGAAAGCGTGGTCATAAGGAGCTACAATGCCCTTGCGGTCAATGTTGATCTGATAGACTGTGACTACTATCGGTTCAAGAGGCTCGATGCGGGTGCGATAAACAGCTACGAGATAGAATACATGAGTCAGTATGACTGGGCGGATTTCCTCTACAACGGATATTGATGCAGAGGAGCGGCTTTCGCCTTAGAAAGGAAAACAAATGAGATATGATCGGACGGCAGCGGCAATGCGGCTTGTCATCCCTGCGATGATACTGTGTATCATCGGCGACTACTGTATAGGCATAGAGCCCCGTGGCTCGGAGGTGTACGGTATTGCGAGTGCGGGATGGCTCACTGTGTCAGACCTGAGGATAGCCGTATCAAACCTGACGGGAACGGTGGGGAGCCTGCTGTACGCCATCGGTGCTGTCGCATTTGCAAGGTTTCTGCTTGAACGGCGGGAACTTCTGCAGGAGCGTAAGGACAGGATATGGGTGAACCTGTACACAGCCGGACTGGGCATGGGATGTGCTTCCTTCATGTACTTTCACATAGCCTGCGGAGGACTGATACAGCATTTCAAGGTGCTGTACGAGGTGACCGGCGGCAATGTGCAGCAGGCAGAGGACGCATGGATGAAGATGCTCCTGCCGGAGGTGCTGCCTTTATTGCTGATGTTCGTCGGTTTTGATGTGCTGACATCCGTCGCATGGATAGCCCTGATAGCGAGAAGGATCATCCCCGTGTCAAAATGGTGGATACTCGCATCGCCCCTCATCATGACGGGGATAGGCTTGCTGGCAGATCTCATCCCTTTCCCGATATCGGGGATAAATTCGGGGTTTGAGAGCATGGGCTGGATGCTGATGTTCATATGCGGGATCAGATATGTCGGAGATGTCTCGGACTGAGCAGCTCCGATGTGCGGACAAGGAAAACGGGATATCCGTGAGGCGGATATCCCGTTTATGTTTTCATTACGGATACGGCGCTGTACAGTGCGGCTCACCGCACGTCAAAGCTGCCGAGATACCTGAATTTGAAGGCGCTTCCCTCTTTGAGGGAGAGGTATTTTTCGTAGCCGGCACCCGAACATTCGATGATGTATGCGTATTCGCCGAGCTCTGTCTTCAGGGGACGGTCGTGGATATACACAAGGGTCATCTTCTGCCGTCTTATATCGGTCATGAGCCGTGGAAGGTCGGAGGCTTTGCCGCTTGCGACAAATGCCGTGCGTTCGCCCGTTCTCTTTGTGGGTCTGCCTGCGGCGAGGACATAGAAGCGGGTCTTGTTCCTGTCGTTGTTCTGTATGGCTTGCGCCTTTATCTCAAGGCCGTAAACGTCGGCGCACGCCCCCGATGCGATGGCGGCACATGACTTGTCTCCGCTCTCGGATACCTTCTTTGCGCCCTCTGCCGTGCTTGATACTTCGATAAGTTCGGCGTTCGGAAGGTTCTTTTCCACCCATTCACGTCCCTGTGCGATCCCCTGCTTGTGGGAATAGACCGTCTTTATTTCTTCCGCCTGTGTGCCGGGGATGACAAGGAGATCCTGATCTATGGGCAGTTCCACTTCACCTGCCACATAGACGCCCTTATTTCCGATGAGCACATCCACATAATCCGTGACTGCTCCGCCGATGGTGTTCTCCTGCGGTATCACGGCAAAGTCTGTCCTGCCCTCCGTAAGAGCCTGCACCGCTTCCTCCACCGTGGCATAGGGAGCATATGTCCCCCTGCCGTCAAAGAACTTTCCGCACGCTTCCTGGGTATATGTGCCTTCGGGGCCCAGGTAGCTGACAGTTTTGCCCGTCTGTGCCTGTGAGGACACGGCGGATAAAGTCATATCCGTATCCGACGGTATCTGAGCGGCAGGAGCCGTGCTCATCATCAGTGCCAGTATGACCGCTGTTATCCTAAACATATCATTCACCGCTTTCTCATTTGTGATATGCCTATTATAGCATATTATGAGAAGAAATGCAAGAGATAAAGCCATATCTATAGATCGAAGCAAACGGAACTAAAATCAAAATGGGTGCAGGCACCGCCTGCTTATAGCATAAAACCGGAGAAAAATCAATGGATACAGGTAAATATTTAAATCTGCAAAAGTGCAGCTGAATTCAACTTGGGTGCAGGCACCGCCTGCCAGATCGGGGAGACAGAAAAAGTGATCGGGCAGCCCCACAGGGCTGTCCGATCGGTCTTTATTGGGTCACGGTGCAGGGCGTAAAGTCCCTGACCGCTGCCCGAAGTTACTGTATAGCTATGCGCTTGCGCTCGGGTATCTGCGGCTTGGGATCCTTCTTGGGGATGATGATGCTGAGAACGCCGTCGGCAAACTTAGCCTTGATATCGTCCTCGGTGATATCCTCGCCCACATAGAAGCTCCTCTGCATGGAGCCTGAATAACGCTCCTGACGGATGATCTTTCCGTCCTTGTCCTTCTTCTCCGTGCCGTGACCCTTTTCTGCGCTCACGGTGAGGTAGCCGTCAGTCAGGTCAAGGGCTATCTGATCCTTGCTGAAGCCGGGGAGGTCTATCTCAGCCTCAAAGTGGTCGTCATGCTCCCTGACATCGGTCTTCATCACTCTTGCGGCGTGCTTGCCGTACAGCTTCTTGTCGATGTTGTCGAATTCCTTGTAGGGGAAGCCGAAATCGAAGAGATCGTCAAATAAAGTGTCATTGAAAAGTGCGGGTGCCAACATAGGTCATTCCTCCTTGATACCATTAACATTATGTTTATGACATCGGGACGGAGGGTTCGGATACGGCACTTCGGGAACCGGTTCCTTGTGTCTTATCTTCTCTGTTCCTTTGTTGATTATATTATACACCATTCGGTTAGCACTGTCAAGGGGTGAGTGCTAATTTTCTCCGAAGTATCAGAGGGTTTTCACATACTGTTCACATTCGGGGGCTGTCGTGTATTCAGTTGAAAAATCTCTTTACAAAAAGGGATAAATGTGATAGAATACAATAGGCTGAAAGGGTACAGGCTGTCTGCGCATATGTCGGGTCCGATCGGCGCAGTATGGCGAAAGGAGATGCTTATGATACTTGTGATAGAGGACGACAAGATGATAAACGGACTTCTCTGCAAAGTCCTGACGGATGCGGGGCATCCTGCCGAAAGTGCATTTGACGGTGCGACGGGTCTTGAAATGGCTCTTAATAACGACTATGAGATGATACTGCTCGACCTTATGCTCCCCGGGAAGAAGGGGGAGGATGTGCTGCAGAGGATAAGGCAGTCAAGATCCACCCCTGCCATAGTGCTGTCGGCAAAGAGCGAAGTATATGACAGGATAGAGCTTCTGAAGATGGGGGCTGACGACTACATCTGCAAGCCCTTTGACATAGATGAGGTGATACTCAGGATAGAGGCTGTCCTCAGAAGGAGCGCATCACAGTCCGGGCAGTCCCTGGATTTCAAGAAGATGTCCCTTGACAGGGAGGCTAAGTGCGTATATATAGAGGGCAGGGACTTAGGCTGCACCGCCATGGAATATGCTATAATGGAACTGATGCTCTCCAATCCCAACAAGGTCTTTTCCAAGCGCAACCTGTTCGAGAGCATCACGGGGGAGGAGTACCTCAGCGAGGACAATACCATGAACGTCCATATCAGCAACCTGCGCAAAAAGATAGCCAAGGTCACGGAAGAGCCGTATATCGATACGGTATACGGCATGGGCTACCGTCTCTCAAAAAATCTTTAGGATATCTTTAGATTTCGTGAAGCACAGCTTTATTTTCCCATGTTATTCTTGTATCATCAAAGGAAAGGAGAACACTTATGGAAACAATACTTGAAACGAGAGGGCTTTCCAAGAAGTACAGGAACAACACGGCGCTCGACGATGTGAGCATCAGTCTGAAAAAGGGGCATATATACGGATTTATCGGGGAGAACGGCGCAGGAAAGAGCACGTTCATGAAGATAGTGTCGGGGCTGGCATTCCCCACGTCGGGTGAGTTCTCCCTCATGGGAGCGACCGACCCCAAGGAAGTCGGGAAGAAGCGCAGAAAGGTAGGCACTATGATAGAAGCTCCTGCGCTCTATCCCTCATACACCATCAGGCAGAATGTGGAGATGCAGAGAGTCATCGTGGGCAATCCCGACGCATCAGCCACCGACAGGGTGATCGAAATGGTGGGGCTGACCCAGGACAGCGGCAAGAAGGCGAAGAATCTGTCAATGGGCATGAAACAGCGTCTGGGAATAGCCATAGCGATGGTGGGCGACCCAAAGCTGCTGATACTCGATGAGCCGATAAACGGCCTTGACCCGAAGAACATAGTTTCCCTGAGAAACCTGCTGACACAGCTCAATGAAAAGCAGGATCTGACCATATTCGTATCGAGCCACATACTCAGCGAACTCTATCTGCTGGCGACCGACTACATCTTCATACACAAAGGCCGCATAATCGAGACGGTCACACATGAGGAGCTTGAGGAGAAGTGCAGCAGGTACATCTCCCTCAAGACCGGCGACACGCCGGAAACGGTCACTGTTATCGAGAGTGCATTCCCGGATATCTCATACAGGGTAGAGCCTGATGGGACGATCAGGGTGTATGCTTCCGCCGACCGGATACCGGAGCTTTCCGCACGCATCACCGAGAGGGGCATCGTGATAACGGGGCTTTCGATGAAGGAACAGACACTTGAGGAATACTTCATGACCATAATAGGGGGAGATAACAATGGCTAACCAGCTGAGATCGGAATTTCATAAACTGCTTCGCTTCGGCGTATTCTATGTATCACTGGGGCTGATACTGCTGATGTGCGGATACTGCTTTGCGGAAAATCAGGTAAGGCATATCTTCACGGACATCTATACAGTCTTTCATGACGGGATACAGGATAATTCCTTTACATTCTTCATAGCGCTCATCACCGCATGGTTCATCGGAAATGACTTCAGCAACAGGACGGTCAACAGGGAGATAGTTTCGGGATGCGGCAGATGGTCGGTCATCATTTCGAGGACCATCCCCGTCTGGATAATGAACACCTTCTTCCACTTCTTCTGGGTGGCGGCATATATGCTGTTCATCGGATTCGGAGTAGGATTTGATACGGCAGGCTTTTCGTCAGGCGACATCGCATGGTGCGGCACGGTGCTTTTGCAGATAATCGCCCTCTCATCGGTGCTGACCTTCATATCCTTCGTGTGCGAGAAGACATATTCAGCCATAACCGCCTGCGTTATCACCGTATTCTTCGGCTGCAACATCATGAGGAACTTCATCACATCGGAGATATACAGATGTTCCTGCTTCTGCTTTGCATCACAGACGGACGGCACATTCCTTGCAAAATGTTCGGTATCTGCGGTGATTACCATCGCTGTGATGATGACCGCAACTTACCTCATCTTCAGAAAAAAGGATCTTTCCTGACAGGGGGACGGCTATGCTGTATCTTATCATCGTCATACTTGCAGTGATGACAGTTTATCTGCTCATAAGGCTCCTGTCCGTCAAGCGGGAGATAAAGAGCGTCCTCGGGCAGATGTCGGGCAATACCGATGACAGCACCCTCAGCGTGGATTTCGTGGATACAGGCCTTCAGAACATGGTTCTGGAGGTCAACCGCCTTTATGAAAGGGTCAGAGAGGTGAAGGCGGAGAGCAGAGACAGGGAGAATGCCATAAAGGAATCTGTCTCCATGATCTCCCACGACATGAGGACGCCCCTTACCTCCGTGATCGGGTATCTCCAGGTGGCAAGGAGAAGCGCTGACCCCGAAGAGATGCGGCATAATATAGACATCGCCCTTGAACGGGGGAGGTATCTCAACAGGCTGGTAAACGACTTCTTTGAATTGTCCCTTGCGGATGCGGGAAGGCTGACGGTGGAACTGACAAAGACGGATGTGTGCGGCATCATCTGCGAGGAGATGCTGTCCCAGAGCCCTGCCATCGACAAGCGGGGGATAGAGCCCGATTTTGCGCAGGCGGATGAGAATATCTATGTCATGGCAGACAGGAAGATGCTGGGCAGGATAATGCAGAACCTCATCTCAAATTCGGTGCGGTATTCCACGGGGCTGCTCAGCGTGAGCGTCAGACAGGAGGAGCACACGGAAGTCATTGTAAGGACAGGCACGGCGGAGAAGATAAACACGGATAAGGTATTCGACAGGTTCTACAGGGAGGACGGATCCCGCAGCGGCAGCGGTGCGGGGCTGGGGCTGTATATATGCAGGCGGTTTGCGGAGAATATGGGCGGCAGCATCTATGCGGAACAGACAGATGATGTCTTTGCTGTGACCCTCGTGCTTGAAAACGGAACATGAACGCATCATGCGGTCAGGGGGACAGATCGGGAGAGTCTGTGTTGTACAATATGTCCAAGGTCTGAACTCTGTATCTGGCATGGTTTTACAAATTATTTATTGACTATTGCGGAGCGTTTTGGTATAATACTATGTGGAGCAGTATGCGGGCTGTGCCCTGTGGATGTTCCGTTCGGCAAAAACTTATGCGGCGGTGCCGCATAATATACAGGGCTGTGAGGCAGACGGTCAAGGCTGCCTTATGCCCGAATACCTTCCGAAGGTGAGCAGGAGGATTAGAGTGTTGGACAAAGGCAGGGAACACAAGAACCGCAAGATTGAGCACTGGATGATAATTGCGGTCTTTTTGATGCTATATGATATTGTTACGGTGATGTTTTCATACTTCTTTGCCCTGTGGGTAAGGTTTGACTGTGAGTATTCGGCTATCCCCCATAAGTTTATGGGAGGGCTTTTGTATTTTGTGCCTGTCTGGGCAGTCATCAGCGTGTTTGTGTTCAGGGCATGGGGAATGTACCGTGGGATATGGCGGTATTCAAGCTATTCCGAACTGGTGCGCACTGCGGCAGGTTCCGTCACGTCATCGCTGCTGCACAGCATACTGATAACGCTGCTGTTCGGACGGATGCCGCTTTCCTATTATGTTTTCGGATTTGTGGTGCAGAGCGGCCTGCTTCTGGTGCCGAGATTTGCCTACCGCTTCGTACTGCTGATGAAGACCACCGTCCGCAGAGGGAGCAGTGCGGACGCATCCGTCATGATAATAGGCGCAGGTGAGGCGGGACGTATGCTCTTGCGTGACATCAACACATCCAAGGAAGTAAATGACAGTGTCGCCTGCTTTATCGACGACAATTCCAACAAGTGGGGACGATATGTAGAGGGCGTTCCCGTGGCGGGCGGCCGTGATGACATCCTTGTCAATGTCAAGAAATACAACGTAGACAAGATATATATAGCGATCCCCAGTGCATCCGCAGAGGACAAGAGGGACATCATCGCCATATGCAACGAGTCTGACTGCGAAGTCAAGCAGATACCGGGCATGGTCGATCTGGTTAGGGGTCGTGTCACGGTGAGCCAGATGAGGGATGTGTCGGTGGAGGATCTGCTGGGCAGAGAGCCCATAAAGGCAGATATGAACGCCGTATACGAGTATATCAACAATAAGGTGGTGCTCGTGACGGGCGGCGGCGGTTCCATAGGTTCCGAGCTGTGCAGGCAGATAGCGAGCCACACACCGAAAATGCTGATAATATTCGATGTGTATGAGAATAATGCCTATTCCATACAGCTCGAGCTGAAGGAGAAATATCCCGAACTGAGGCTCGAAACTCTGATAGGCTCGGTGCGTGACAGCAGGAGACTGTATCAGATATTTGAGCAGTACCGTCCCCAGATAGTCTATCATGCGGCAGCGCACAAGCACGTCCCCCTGATGGAGAGCAGTCCGAACGAGGCGATAAAGAACAATGCCATAGGAACTTACAAGACCGCCTATGCGGCTATGGTACACGGGTGTGAGCGCTTCGTGCTCATCAGCACAGACAAGGCGGTAAATCCCACCAACATCATGGGTGCATCCAAGCGCCTCTGTGAAATGATAATCCAGTCCTTTGACGCAAAGGTGAAGCAGGCAAGGCAGGGCGGCACGGCTGAGATACCTCAGCTATACATCCACGTCGGCAAGCCCGGCAGCGGAAAACTTGACTTGTCGAAGGTGAAGACGGAATTCGTGGCGGTCAGGTTCGGCAATGTCCTGGGGTCGAACGGGTCGGTCATCCCCGTATTCAAGAAGCAGATCGAGAGGGGCGGCCCCGTGACGGTCACTCATCCCGACATCATCCGCTACTTCATGACCATTCCCGAGGCGGTGAGCCTTGTGATGCTGGCAGGCACCTATGCAGGAGGAGGGGAGATCTTCGTCCTTGACATGGGGTCGCCCGTGAAGATAGATACGCTGGCAAGGAACCTTATCAAGCTGAGCGGCTACAAGCCCGATGTGGATATAAAGATCGTATACACGGGACTTCGCCCCGGCGAGAAGCTGTATGAGGAAAAGCTGATGGCGGAAGAGGGGCTCAAGAAGACCGGGAACGACATGATACATATCGGCTGTCCAATCCCCTTTGATACGGATGTGTTCCTGAAGCAGCTTGAGGGACTTATGAATGCGGCATATGCCAACAGTCCCGATATCTGCGAGCGTGTTGCGGCGGTGGTAAGCACCTACAAGGATGCTAATATCGTAAATCAGACGGCGGCGCAGAGCGTGGAGTTTGCGGAGGCTGCCGATTCCGAGGAAGATCAGTGATAAAAATGCCGGCTATGACAGCCGGCATTGATTCTTTGTATTACTTTTTGTATTACTTTCTTCTTATCAGAGTCACCGCCAGGTAGACGGCGATGTTTGCAGCCGCTATGGTGGCACCTGTGGGAGTGCCTGCGAGCAGGGAGACAAGTATCCCTGCAAGGGCGCATACCATGGAGATCACGCAGGCGCAGACCGTCACCGAGAAGTAGCTTTTGTACAACCGCATGGCGGTCATGGCGGGGAAGATGACGAGTGCGGTTATCAGCAGAGAGCCGACAAGGCGCATGGCAAGCACGATCACGACTGCCGTAACCACTGCGATGATAAGGTTCATGCGGTCCGCCTTTACACCGACCGCCTTGGAGAAGCTCTCATCGAAGGTGACGGCAAATATTTTTGCGTAGTTCATCACATACAGCACGATGACCGCCGCCGACATTATCAGGCATATGATGACATCGGACATATTCAGGGTTATCATGGCGGAGGAGCCGAAAAGGGTGGTGCAGACATCTCCCGACACATTGGCGGAGGAGGGGAAGATGTTCATAAGCAGATACCCTATGGCAAGGGCAGAGACAGAGATCATGCCGATGGCGGCATCCCCCTTCACTTTGGTGTTCTGTCCGTTTTTCAGAAGAAGGATGGCGGCGATTATCGTCACGGGGAATATGACGAGCAGATCGTTTGTCACATTCAGCACGGCGGCAGTCGCCATTGCGCCGAACGCCACATGGGAAAGCCCGTCGCCGATGAAGGAGAACCGCTTCATAACAAGGGTCACGCCCAGCAGGGATGCGCACAGGGACGTAAGTATGCCCACTATCAGCGCATACCACACAAAGGGGAAGGAAAGGTAATAACTCAGCTTGTCCATCACTGTTCCCCCTTGTGGGAAGAAAGGTGGCTGCGGTATCCGGGGGCGGATGTGCGGAACATATCCTTCCGTGTGAATCCCGATGCCTCACCGAAGTAAAGGAGCCTGTCGCCGACGTGCAGGATATGTGTGGCGTACTTCACCGCTGATACGTCATGGGTTATCATGACGACGGTGATGCCGTCGGAGTGGAGCTTGGAGATAAGGCCGTACATCTCCTCCGTGGTGTGAGGGTCAAGCCCTGTCACGGGTTCGTCAAGCAGGATCATGCCCTTTGCGGCGCATAATGCCCGTGCAAGAAGGACACGCTGCTGCTGTCCCCCGGAAAGCTCCGAATAGCTTCGGCTGCGCAGATCCTCAATGCCCAGTCTCTTCATGTTGCGTGCGGCGGCGAACCTGTCCGCTCTGTTGTAGAACAAGCCTTTCATGCGGCCGACCATGCCCGAGAGAACGATCTCCGACACCGTGGCGGGGAAGTCACGCTGTACGTCGGTCTGCTGAGGGAGAAAGCCTATCTCCTTCTGGGTGAGCCCCGTCATCTCTATCTTCCCCGACACGGGAGGGATAAGTCCGAGCATGGTGCGCATGAGGGTCGTCTTGCCCGAGCCGTTCTCACCTATGATGCACAGATAGTCACCCTTGTTCACGGTGAAGTTCAGATCCGAAAGAACGGCCTTTCCCTCATATCCTATGGTAAGGTCTGATGCCTTAAGCATTTGTGATCCCTTTCTGCAGCTGCGTAAGATTTTCATCCATGATATTTATGTAGTCTGCCCCGCCCTCGGCAGCGGCTTTTGTCACCGACTGCATTGAATCGAGGGTGAGTATCTCGGGAGAGTTTGCGCATCCGTTTGCGACGGTCTGTGCCAGCTTGCCGTCAGAGCCGTCTATGATGAACAGGGCAGGCACTCCCAGTTCGTTTGCCTTGTCCGTAAGGAAGGTGACTGTCTCAAATGATGCCTCGCTCTCGGCGGAGCAGCCGGAGAAAGCCGCATAGTAGTCAAGTCCGCAGTCCCTTGTCAGATACAGGAACGGGAACCTGTCCGCAACGATGATGGTACCCTCCGACAGGCTGTCGTATCTGTCAGCAAGTTCGCCGAGCCTTGTTTTATAGGCATCCGCATTTGCGGAGATATCATGATCGGGAAATGTTTTTGCAAGGGCGGAAGCGATGGTATCGCAGTAGGTCACTGCACGGTCGGGCGAAAGCCATATATGTTCGTCAAATTCTTCCTCATCGTCATGGTCGTCATGGTCGTGGTCGTGTTCCATTCCTTCCTTTTCCTCTTCCTCAAGCACCAGATCGGTCCTGTCCATAAGCCTTACGACTTCGCAGGTATGTCCGTTTGCAAGGGCATCATCTATCCACTTATCCGACTCACCGCCCGCATACACCAGCAGGTCGCAGGTGGTCACCCGTATGATGTCGTCGGCGGTGGGCTGATATGAGTGCATATCCGTGCCGCTCGACAGCAGATAGGTTATCTGTCCGTCATCTCCGCCCCAGATGTTTCGTGTCCAGTCATAGAGGGCGAAACTTGTGCATACGATGTCGGGTGAGCCGCTGTCTGCCGCCTTGGGCTGAGCCGAACAGGAGCAAAGCGCAAGTGCGGCAGCCAGGGACAATATCTTCTTCAGTTTCATACATTACCTCCGCAGTCTGTACATACTCCGTAGATCACAGTCTTCGCACGGTCGAGCGAAAAGCCTGTGCCGCAGATAAGTTCACACATCCTTGCCGCTGTGTCCGCTGTCATGTGGAATGTCCGTCCGCAGACGGTGCAGGTCATGTGCAGTGCGTCCGCACAGCATTCGGCGGCGGTATAGCGATACAGTATCTCACGGCAGCCGTCCTTCGCATGGCGTGTGACCTTCCCCTCATTCTCAAGGACTTCCAGATTGCGGTAGACCGCACTTATGCTCATGTCCACCCTCTCGGAGATCTGTGCCGCAGAGAGGAGCATATCGGGATTATTCTGCAGGAACAGTGTCAGTTCCCGCCGTTGGTTGGTATTGTAACGTGGCATATTATCCCTTTCTATATCATATCGGATACTGCTTCTTCATATGTGCAGCGGTCAGGAAACAGTATGAACATATGTAAATATGACTATCCGTGAAGAAAATGCGATTTATTCGCAAATTTGATTATACTATAATTATGAGGATTTGTCAAGTATATTTATGAAAACATTGAAATAATTCTCGTATAAGACCTCTCATGTGCCTGATGTAAAAAAATATGCCGTATTTCCTGCGGCTCCTGCCTGAAATTTATGAATTATGATCATTGACTTATCCCGCCGTTAGTGGTATCATGATTAGTATACCATAGAGTGAGAGGAGAAACCAATGAAAAAGAACATCATTGCGGTCATAGCTGCTGCCTTTGTTGCGGCAGGATGCTCTCAGACCGCACCGGCACAGACCGATGCGACATCGGCAGAACAGACAGTTATTGAGACAGAAGAGAGCGGGGCAGCACAAGAGACTTCCGCTGAAGAAGTGACTTCATCCGAGACCCAGACAGAGACACAGACCGAAACAGAAGTACAGGAAGTACAGACAGAATCGGAGCAGGTTGAAGATCCCAGGTCATATCTTGACTTGAATGCGTTCGGGTGGGATACCGACTTTGCGGCTTTCACCTCGGTGCAGGCGTTCAAGTGTACGGACGGCGTAACTGCCGACCTTGACGGCGACGGTGCGGATGAGACGATAGAGTTCAGACCCAACGACAGCGAAGAGGCAAAGCCCTATACCGATTATGAGAATACGGGCATCCTTCCCCTGACCCCCTATCTCATAGCCGACGGGACAGAGACGGAGATAGAGGTAGAGACAGTCATGAATGATGATGCGTCCTTTGCCCTGTTCGACAAGTACAGCATCTCCACACCCTCCGGGCTGATGTACCTGTGCGATATCGATGCCGCAGACGGCAGGCAGGAGATAGCCTTCGTTCCCTTTACCTACACCGATGATTACTGCACCATGTTCATTTCCTACCATGACGGTAAATTCCATTATGCGGGAGCTGTGGACTATGATACCCCCGATGCTCAGAAAGAGAACTGGGAGCAGCAGGGCATAGGCGACATGAACATCACATGGGGACGTCCCCTCATCGTAGACGGCAGCGGTGCTGTCTCGGGCGCAGTAAGAGGTACTTTCCAGACATGGTTCGGCTATACTCAGTATGCTGTCGATCCCGATACGGGAGTGCTCCGTGAACTTGCAAACAGTGAGATATGGCCCTATACCTATGCGGACAAGGATGATTATGATGCGGTGTGGGAGCGTGTGAAGCGCAACTGGAGCATGGCGGAGGGCGAGGATGACTGTATGCTTTTGCAGGACATCACCGTATATGACAGACCCTCCGAGGACGGCGAAAGCCATATCATGACCGCAGGTGCCGCTGTCCCGACGGGAGAATGTCACGTTTCCGACGGCAGATTTGTGAATGAAGTCAGCTGGGATAACTGGGAGGATGTGTATAAGGATCTCTGGATATATGTCACATCAAAGGACGGAGATCACGGCTGGTATCACGCATATCCCTATGTCAGCCCTGATGAGCTGTTCAGCGTGAGAACGGAATATGACTGATACTGCGGACAGCAGAATATCCCACGACCGTTAGGGCGGTACTGATACAGAAGTTTGAGCCATAGTATTTTTGATGTATGGTCAGAAATACTATGGCGATTTTTGGTTGACAAGATTACGATTATGTGTTATAAGCAGGCGGTGCCTGCACCCATTTTCTCAATAAAATACGGTGCTCCGTTTTACAGATCTGACTTATCTATTGCATTTGTCTCCATAATATGTTATAAGCAGGCAGTGCCTGCACCCAATTTGTATTTAATCACATTAACTCCGATTTAAAAAAATCTGACTTATCTATTGCATTTGTCTCCATAATATGTTATAAGCAGGCAGTGCCTGCACCCAATTTGTATTTAATCACATTAACTCCGATTTAAAAAAAATATGACTTATCTATTGCATTTATCTCCATAATATGTTATAAGCAGGC
>JAFUHM010000076.1 GCA_017468865.1 Oscillospiraceae bacterium
CATCTGCTTCACGAGAGAGAATATATGCATAGCCATTATTGAAATAAAAGTTTTCAAAGTTCCTTTTTTCAATAAAATCAACTATCTGTTTTGCGGAAAATACTTTATACACAACGTTCACTCCTATAACTTCCGATTTATGTTAGTTACCATTATAGCACGTCATCTATGCATTGTCAATAGAAAAGCCATAGTACTTCTGACTTTGCATTATCAACACTTTTTGCTAAAATGTTGAAACAGATCAATTTACAGGGGGCGTTTATATATTTTGTTCTTGATTTGTAAAAAAGGGAACGGCTTGTGTATTTGCTTCCATGGGAGCAAAGGGACAACCAAAAGGGAAGGGGCAGGCGGTGCCTGCACCCATTTTAGGTTTAAATATGTCACTCCGATTTTGAAATAGGGCGGTTATGTCGTTGTTATACCTATCTTATGTTCCGACAAAAAATCGGGCTTTCCCCCTTCCCTTATGGTTTTCCCTCTGCACTCTCTTTCTTTAATAATAAACGACATGGATATGTCGTTTATTATTATTCCCCTTCCCGATTTTTTCTCTTAATCTTTTCGGATATGGCGAGTGATGCGGAAACTTTTGTTTGATGCTGACTTTGATTTAAATAGTTAGAGAAAAAGTTAGACGGTCGTGCCATATTACGACCGTCCAACATAAATAAATCAACGAACCGGGTGCAGGCTCAGCCTGCTTGCCGAGCCGTGTTGAATATGTCCTATACAAACAAATCAACGAATGGGCTGTCGGCACTGCCGACCGAAACGGGTGTGGGCACCGCCCACAGGTGCAGGCTCAGCCTGCCCGCCCACTAAATATCGTCTTCTTCGGAGGTCTGGTCAACGGCGGTTATCTCTGCATCCTCATCGTGTTCGGCACGGGTGAAGGATACTACCTTGTCGTCACCGTTCACACGCATGAGCCTTACGCCTCTGGAGTATCTGCTCATGACACGGATATCTTCCGCACGGATGCGGATGATAAGTCCGTCGGATGCGATCATGATGATGTCATCGTCGGCATCAACTATCTTTATGCCGCAGACATCGCCGAACTTGCTGCCTACGGAATAGTTCTTCAGACCGTAGCCGTTTCTGTTCTGGAGACGGTAATCATCTATCTCGGTGCGCCTGCCGTAGCCGTTCTCGGTGACGGTGAGGAGCTGCGCTCCCTCACGCACTCTTGCCATGGAAACGATGTAATCATCGTCTTTGAGCTTCATGGCGGTGACACCTGCCGCAGTACGGCTCATGGGACGGATGCAGTCTTCATTGATGCGTATTATCATTCCCTTGCGGGTGGCTATCATAAGCTCATTGCCGCCGTAGGTAAGGCGTGCGCCCTCTATCTCATCATCGTCTGCAAGGCCTATCGCACGCAGACCCTGACGGCGGACGTTAGCGTACATCTTCAGAGGTGTGCGCTTTATCTTGCCTTTGCGTGTCACCATGACAAGATATGTGCCGTCGGAATAGTCGGATGTGCGGATCATAGCCTCTATCTTCTCGCCTTCGGTAAGGGGGAGCAGGTTTATGATGTTTGTCCCCTTTGAGGTGCGGTTGCCCTCGGGTATCTCATAGCAGCGCAGGCGGTACATTATGCCCTTGTTGGTGATGAAGAGAACATCGTCATGGGTGGATGCAACGAACATTTCCTGTACGAAATCCTCTTCCTTCTGCTTCAGGGCGGATATGCCCTTTCCGCCTCTCCTCTGCGCCTTGTATTCGGAGAGGGAGCGGCGCTTGATGTAGCCGATGTCGGTAAGGGTGATGACACAGTTGTCCTCGGGGATAAGATCCTCCACATCCACCTCACCGCTGACATTCTCTATGTCGGTGCGGCGCTCGTCTCCGTACTTCTTCTTTATCACGTCAAGGTCATCGCTGATGATCTGCACCACACGTTCGTGACGTGCAAGGATGTCCTTGTAGTCGGCTATCTTTGCGTGTATCTCTTCGAGTTCCTCGTCGAGCTTCTGACGCTCCATGTTGGAGAGCTGATACATACGCATCTGTGCGATGGCTTCCGCCTGGGGCTCGGAGAGCGAGAATCTGTCCATCAGCCTCTGCCGTATCTCTGCGATATCACGGGAGGTGCGGCATATCCTGATAACTTCGTCGATATTGTCGGCGGCTATCTGCAGACCTTCGAGTATATGAGCCCTTGCCTCGGCCTTTTCAAGGTCGAACTGTGTGCGGCGGCGGATGACTTCCACCTGGAAGTCGATGTAGTTTTGCAGCATCTCCTTGAGGGTCATGAGCTTGGGCTTGTTGTTGACAAGTGCAAGCATGATGACGCCTACGGATGACTGGAGATCGGTGAGCTTGTAGAGGTTGTTGAGTACGATATTGGGATTTGCATCCTTCTTGAGCTCGATGACTATGCGGACAGCATGATCCTTGTCGGACTCGTCACGCACCATATGTATGCCGTCAATGCGCTTTTCCTTGGCAAGCTCGGACATCCTCTCGATAAGGCGCTTCTTGTTGACCATGTAGGGTATCTCATGGATAAGTATGCAGTTGCGCCCGTGGAGCTCGGTGATCTCAGCCCTGCCCCGCAGGGTGATCTTTCCTCTGCCTGTGCCGTAGGATGCACGGATGCCCTTGCGTCCCATGATGATGCCGCCTGTCGGGAAATCGGGACCCTTGATGTATTCCATGAGGTCGTCAAGGGAGCAGTCGGGGTCGTTCATGAGAGCCTTTACAGCATCTATGGTCTCACCCAGATTGTGAGGGGGTATATTGGTAGCCATGCCGACTGCGATGCCGACCGAGCCGTTTACCAGGAGATTGGGGAAACGGGAGGGAAGGACGACAGGTTCTTTTAGTCTGTCGTCGTAGTTTGGCATGAAGTCGATGGTATTCTTGTTGATGTCGGTGAGCATCTCCGTAGAGAGCTTCTCCATGCGGGATTCCGTGTAACGGTAAGCAGCAGGGGGATCTCCGTCGAGTGAACCGAAGTTGCCGTGTCCGTCGATAAGGGGGTAGCGCAGGGAGAAATCCTGTGCAAGTCTGACCAGCGCATCATAGACGGAAGCATCACCGTGGGGGTGATACTTACCGAGAACGGAACCGACGGTATCTGCGCACTTGCGGTAGTCCTTGTCGGGAGTAAGGCCGTTCTCGAACATGGTATAGAGTATGCGTCTGTGAACGGGCTTCAGACCGTCACGCACATCGGGAAGGGCACGGGATATTATTACAGACATGGAGTATGCGAGAAAATAGTCCCGCATTTCCTTGTCGATATCTTTATCTATTAGCTTTTGATTTTCAAGGCTGAATTCGGACATGAGAGATCCTTTCATGTTACCAAAGCAAACTATATTTGCTTTGCAAAACTATATTCTGCTTTGGTGACCGCATAAGAAATAATTAACGGCAAATACCTACTCTTGATTATACCACTTTTCGCCCCAAAAGTCAAGGAAAAACGCAAAAATACATCTTTCGGTAACATTTGTGAAGTATTTTGGTGCAATACAGAATATAATATTTATGATATAATATACGTTATGTATAATACATATAGTAGAATATGATATGTATATAATCATCTGTATAACTACATATAGTAATATTTTTATAGATATAACATATAGTATTATACTAAATGTTATATTTACAGGAATTATTCAAATTGTAATATGTTGAGACATCCTGTTTTTCAATGGGAAGGGCGGGGACAGGTGATGTACAAATAGTATAATTAATCAGATGTATTACAAATTGAAAAAATTAACTATGGACATATGGGCGTTTGTGGTATAAGCAGGCGGTGCCTGCAGCCGTTCTATGTCCAGATGTGTCTGTGCAGTTTCAAAAAATTGGCACAGCTATTGCAATTTCTCTGATAATGTGGTATAATATATGATGAGAAACTATCCGTGATACTTTTGGATAGAAAAGTAATCAACAGGGATGTGAGAAAATGACGTATGAGAAATCCTGCGGTGCAGTAGTATACAGAAGGCATCACGGCAATCTTGAGATACTGCTCATCAAGCACATTCACAGCGGGCACTGGTCCTTTCCGAAAGGGCATACAGAGGCAGGAGAAAGCGAGATACAGACCGCCCTCAGGGAGATAAAGGAGGAAACGGGGATAGATGTGATGATAGATCCTACGTTTCGTGAGACAGTCACCTATTATCCGAAAAAGGACACGCAGAAGGTAGTCGTGTATTTTCTGGCAAAGGCACGTTCCTATGATGTGGTCCCTGCCGAGGGAGAGATAGCCGAGGCGAAGTGGGTGGATTTCGGCTATGCGAACAGTCTCCTCATATACGAAAACGACCGCACCATCGTTGCGAAGGCAAAGGGCTGCATCAATCTGTGACATCTCTCGCAGACGGAGGAAATTATAATGGTATATACCTATATTGACAAACTTGTGGGATACGGCATAAGGACGGGGCTCATCACTGATGACGACCGTATCTTTGCGAGGAACAGCCTGCTTGATGTGCTGAGACTCGACGAATACAAAGAGGGAGAGGAAGTCTCTGATATGCCCCTTGAGGACATACTTGCAGGGCTTCTTGACTATGCGGTGAGTGCAGGACTTATCGAGGACAGCATCGGATACAGGGATCTGTTCGACACAAAGCTCATGTCATGCCTTACTCCCCGTCCCTCCGAGGTCATACGCAGATTTTATTCGGATATGGAGAAGTCCGCCGAGACAGCTACGGATAACTTCTATAAATTCTCCTGTGATACGGACTACATCCGCCGCTACCGCATAGTGCGTGACATGAGGTGGAAGGCGGAGACGGAGTACGGAGAACTCGACATCACAATAAATCTGTCCAAGCCCGAGAAGGACCCCAAGGCGATCGCAGCCGCAAGGAACGCAAAGAGCGGCTATCCCAAGTGCCTTCTCTGCGAGGAGAATGTGGGCTACGCAGGCAGGATAGATCACCCCGCAAGAGGAAATCACCGCATCATCCCCATAGAGGTGGCAGGGGAGAAGTGGGGATTTCAGTATTCACCCTATGTCTATTACAATGAACACTGCATCGTGTTCAACCGCACACATACGCCGATGGTGATAGACCGTGCGGCATTTGACAAGCTGCTGGATATAGTGACGGTGCTCCCTCATTATTTCGTAGGATCGAATGCGGATCTGCCCATAGTGGGCGGCTCCATCCTTGCCCATGAGCATTTCCAGGGAGGAAGATACACCTTTGCCATGGAGAAGGCACAGGTGGAGAAGGAGTACACCGTCCCCGGGTTTGAGGATGTATCCGTGGGCAGGGTGAAATGGCCCATGTCCGTGCTCCGTCTGAGGTCGGCGGACAAAATGAGAGTGGCGGAGCTTGCGGAGAAGATACTCTGCAAATGGCGAAAGTACAGCGATCCCGAAGCGTTCATCTTTGCCGATACCGAGGGAGAGCCGCATAACACCGTGACACCCATTGCCCGCAGGAAGGGCGATGAATATGAAATGGACATCGTCCTGCGAAACAACATCACCACCAAAGAGCATCCTCTGGGTGTGTTCCATCCCCATGCGGAGCTTCATCATATCAAGAAGGAGAATATAGGCCTTATTGAGGTCATGGGTCTTGCGGTGCTTCCTTCACGGCTGAAAGCGGAGCTTGAAAGGCTGGGAGAATTTATCTGTGAGGGCAGGGACTACCGCAGCGACAGCGTGCTTGCCTGCCATGCGGACTGGGCTGATACCTTTGCGGAGGATATCAGGGGCAGGTCAAGGGACGAGATCGATGCAAGGATACGCCTTGAAACAGGGAAAGTCTTTGCCAGGGTCCTTGAACACGCAGGAGTGTACAAGCGTGACAGCAAGGGTCAAGAGGCTTTTGACAGATTTGTGGGCACTTTAAGTGAATAAACAATAAGGATATTATATGAATAAATATACAAAATGTATATTATCTCTCGGCTGTATCCTCTGCATGACTATGCCGTGTACAGTATCGGCGGCAGTCGATCCTGTGACACATAAGGAGATAAAGGAAGTCACCGTCCCGAAAAATGCGAAGGACCTTACCCTTATAAACGGGCGAATGTACTATGTTGCCGACGGAAAGGCGACTCCCTACACGGGGATAGCAGCGGAAGATGTTGGACAGAGGTTCTATCTCGGGGGCAGCAGGTGGTTCGGCTGGATGAAGGTGAACGGTCAGTGGTTCTACTTTGATCCTGCGAATAAGGGGATAATGGCGAAGGGCACATTCACCACCCGTACAGGCACATACAAGGTGTCTGCGTCGGGAGCATGGACGGGTACGGTGTCAAAGAAAGCCGAGATACCCGAGGACTTCCGCCTGACCTACGAGAACAGGGGGAACGGAGTGCTCCTCTTTGATACGGAGGGCTTCATCGTGGATTCCCATACGGACAGCGCCGACGATATGGACAGATTAAGGCTGAGTGTCAGCGTATCGGATATGGACAGGCAGGTAATGTATGATATGCTCATGTCCGTGTCCCTTGACAAGTCTGCGGCATCCGCAGGGGACGGTGTGAAGATACCTGCCCGATGGGGGACAAATGCGGTGGATATATGCCTTGATGAGAAGGCGTATGCAAAGTACGGCAAAGACAGCGCAGTTACAGCCTCCGCATATTACCGCACCTTTATAGAGAGCTATGTGTTCTCACTTCCCCAGTACAGCCGCCTTGAAAGCGAGAAGCTCATCACGCCGAACTATATCATGCCGAAGAAGTCGGTCAACCGTGATATAGATGCGGTGATACATAAGTACAGCGGGAGCTACGGGATAAGCAGACCGTCCACCTGTGTGCTGCATACCCTTACGGAGGCAAAGTCCTTTGCGGCGGAGCAGCAGGAGAAAGCATCACATAAGGGGACGACATATGTAAGTCAGCTTATGGATATAGATGATGATTTCTTTGATGACAAGGTCATCCTCTATACTGAGTACAAGGGACGCAAGGGAGATAAGTTCATCGTCTCCAAAGCCGTATATGACAGTGAGAACAATGTGTACACCGCCGAGATAAACACCATACCCGGCGAGGGTGCCGAGACGGAATATATTCTTCTGATCGAGATGACTAAACCTGCGAATGCCTCTCCTGTGATACCCATAGGACAGGTGAAATGGAAATAGGTGATGGTATGAAACGTAATCTTACAATGCTGACGGATTTCTATGAACTGACCATGGGGAATGGTTACTTCGAGAACGGCATAGGCGACAGGGAATGTGTGTTCGATCTGTATTTCAGACGTGTCCCCGACGGCGGCGGATTTGCGGTGATGTGCGGACTGGAGCAGGTGATAGAATACCTGAAGGAACTCAGGTTCGATGAGAGCGACATAGAGTTCCTCAGAAGCAAGGGTATATTCTCTGAAAGTTTTCTGAACTATCTGGCTGACTTCAGATTCAGCTGTGATGTATGGGCGATACCCGAGGGCACGCCTATCTTCCCGAATGAGCCGCTTATCATAGTAAAGGGGCCTGCGATACAGGCGCAGTTCGTGGAGACGATGCTGCTGCTGTGCATAAATCATCAGTCCCTTATTGCGACCAAGGCGACACGCATATGCAAGGCGGCTGACGGCAGGGCGGTCATGGAATTCGGTTCACGCAGGGCGCAGGGCGGCGACGGTGCCATGTACGGAGCGAGAGCCTCATACATAGGCGGATGCGCAGGTACTGCCTGCACCATATCGGATAAGCTCATGGGAACTCCTGCAATGGGGACGATGGCGCACAGCTGGGTGCAGATGTTCGATACGGAGCTGGATGCGTTCAGAGCCTATGCGAAGTGCTACCCTGATAATTGTATGCTGCTGGTGGATACATATAATGTGCTCCATTCGGGCATACCGAATGCCATCACGGTATTCAGGGAACTGGCGGCAGAGGGGCATAAGCCTGCGGGCATACGCATCGACAGCGGCGACATCACATATCTGTCGAGGAAAGCCCGAGGGATGTTAGATGAGGCAGGATTTCCCGATGCCAAGATATGTATCTCCAATTCCCTTGACGAATACATAATAGAGGATATACTCAGACAGGGAGCCTGCGTGGACAGCTTCGGAGTAGGCGAGAGACTTATCACGTCGAGGAGCGAGCCTGTGTTCGGCGGAGTGTACAAGCTGGTGGCAGCTGACAGCGGCAAGGGACTTGAACCGAAGATAAAGATCTCCGAGAATGTGGCTAAGGTGACGACACCCGGATTCAAGGATCTTTACCGCTTCTATGACAACCGCACGGGAAAGGCGATGGCGGATCTCCTGACGGTGAAGGGGGAAGAGATAGACGGCAAGCCCTATATCATCTTTGACCCCGAGCATACCTACAAGAGGAAGGTGCTCCGTGACTATACGGCGAAGCGGCTGCTGGTGCAGATATTCGACAAAGGCAAATGTGTGTATGAGTCCCCGTCCGCAGGGGAGATAAGGGAGTATTGTGCGCAGCAGCTGGACACTCTCTGGGATGAGGTAAAGAGATTTGAAAATCCCCACACATATTATGTGGATATGTCCGAAAAGCTCTGGAATATCAAGCACGAACTGCTCATAATCAAGAGCGAATGATAAGTGAAAAGAAGATAAAAATATGTTCCACGTGGAACGTGGAACATATTATTTTCCGCAGAGTAAAAGAGATCATGTCCGAGAAGGTCAGTTTGTAGGTGTATTATGTCATATTATATGGATAGCTATGATGTCGCAGTGATCGGCGCAGGACACGCAGGAGTAGAGGCGGCGCTCGCCTCCGCAAGACTCGGCGCACGGACTGCGCTGTTCACCATTTCCCTTGACTCCATCGCAAACCTTCCCTGCAACCCCTCCATAGGCGGCACGGCGAAGGGGCATCTTGTCAGGGAGATAGATGCCCTTGGGGGAGAAATGGGCAAGGCTGCGGATGCGACATTCATCCAGAGCAGGATGCTCAACCGAGGAAAAGGTCCTGCCGTTCACTCCCTGCGTGTACAGTCCGACAGGGTGCGCTATCACGAATATATGAAGAATGTCTGTGAGAAGCAGGAAAACCTGTACATACATCAGGCTGAGGTGGCAGAAGTCACGGTGGAGGATCACTGTGTAACAGGTGTCATCACCGCCCTGGGTGCCAGGTATGAGGCAAAGAAGGTCATTATCGCCACAGGCACCTATCTCGGCGGTACTATCCATGTGGGAGAGTCTTCCTACGAAAGCGGACCCGACTCCACCCTCCCTGCCAAATATCTTACCAAAAGCCTTATTGAGAACGGTGTGGAAGTCAGAAGGTTCAAGACGGGCACTCCCTGCCGTGTCCACAGAAGGAGCGTGGACTTCTCCGTTCTTGAAAGGCAGGACGGGGATGAGGATATCCAGCCCTTTTCCTTTGAGACGGACAGGCACGGTCTTGTCAATCGGGTAAGCTGCTACATGGCATATACCAACGAGGACACACATAAGGTCATCCGTGACAATATCGGATATTCTCCCCTGTATTCGGGCAGGATACACGGCATAGG
>JAFUHM010000077.1 GCA_017468865.1 Oscillospiraceae bacterium
CTTCCTTCAAGGTATTCTTGCACTGCCGCTATGCGTTCTTCATCTGTTAGCTTACTTCCTCTTGACATATAATAACCCCCTTACAGCTTTCACACGCTTTTGTTTTTTCGTGTGTCTACTCTAAGGGGATTATATCACTTTATCGTGCTTCGGGGCATTTTTTATTCGGGTGTTAAGATAAATCATATTTTATCAGCGTATTCCTTCGGCTTCTATCCGTATATTATAAAAGATCTGAAATATTTCAGGTTCACTTTCAATATTTTATTTAATTTTGAGTAGTGTCCTCTTTCCCACTCTTCTATCAAGTATTGCAAATATACGAACCAATAGGTTTTCGCTTGCAAGGCTTTTAGCGATGCTTTGATTATCAAACTCATAAAAAGCTTGATAAAAACATCGCTGATCAAACTGGCTATATTTCAGAGCTGTATTATCCATAAAAGGAAACTCATGATGCAATCTGGTTTCAAGAGTTTCATCTTTAGGTAATAACGACGCTTTACTCCACTGTTCACAATAACTCCCGGCAATCACCTGTTGCCCGTCTAACAGAATTGCTGCTCTCCCTTCGTGATCAGGATATTTGCTGTATGAAGTAGCAAAATACTTTATATGCTTTTTTAATGAATCAGCGAGGTAGTCATTCTCTAATTTATCTCTGATTTTTGACCAAGTATGAATCATTGTATCACCTGAATTCCGATTTTTGTCAGTAACAATTATAGCACATCATCTATGTACTGTCAATAGAAAAGCCATAGTACTTCTGACTTCAGAAGTACTATGGCGTAAAACTTCTGTATCAGCGACGCCCGTAAGGGCTCGGGGGTGTTGTATCTGCGGTCATTCGGCAAAATCCGTATCGGGTGTGATCGCAAAGGTATAGTCGGGATATTTCTTCTGTACCTCATCTGCGATGGTGCAGTAGAGAGCTTTCCTGTCCTTTTCGTCAAAGCTGATGACCACATCGAAGCGGATGTTCTTAGTCTCTCTTGTCAGGTAGAAGCCGTGCATCTGAATGACGTTCTCATGGGCGAGGACAGTCTCTCTGATGTCATCCTCTATCGCTTTGACCTCCGCATCACGGGTGTTGAGGGAGTACACGCCTATTGCAGTGAGTATGACATGGTGCTTTTCATGCACGGCGACCTGTATCTCCCTGATGAGGCGGTCAATCATGTCTGCCGAGTAGGTGTCGGGAACTTCGATGTGAATGGAGCCGTTCCATGAATCGGGGCCGTAATTGTTCAGCACAAGGTCATAGGCACCGTGTACGCCGTCAAAGCCTGTTACAGTCTCCTTTATGCTCTTGGCAAGGTCGGGGTCATTGCTCTCGCCGAGTATCTGTGATATGGTGTCCCTGAGCATCTCAAGTCCCGACTTGATTATTACAATGGATATGAGTGCGCCGAGCCATGCCTCCAGGGAAAGGCCGAACATCATGAATATGACTGCCGCAACGAGTGTCGATGCGGATATTACGGAGTCAAGGGTAGCGTCCTCACCGGAATTTACGAGAGAATCCGACTTCACCTTTTCGCCCACGCTCTTCACATACCGTCCGAGCACGATCTTTACCACTACCGCTGCGCCCACGATGACAAGGGATACGGTTGTATATTCGGGAGCGGTGGGGGATATGATCTTCTTCACCGACTCCACGAATGAAGTGATGCCTGCGTACAGGACGATGACGGATATGACCATCGCACTCAGATACTCTATCCTTCCGTATCCGAAGGGGTGCTTTTTGTCAGGCTCACGTCCTGCCAGCTTGGTGCCGACGATGGTGATGAGGGAGCTTCCCGCATCCGATATGTTGTTCACCGCATCGAGCACGATCGCTATGGAATTGGTCATAAGCCCTATGACCGCCTTGAACGCCGCAAGGAAGACATTGGCGGCTATCCCGATGATGCTTGTCCTGATTATGACTTTCTCTCTTGTCTCGTTTCCTGTCATTGTTTCGGCTGTATTGCTCATACTGCTGCTCCTTTCGTATTCTATATATATATTATCATAAAACAGGTTAATAATCAATAGTTACGGCAAAACTTTTATACCGTGCTGCCGTATTTAAACCCAAGATGGGTGCAGGCACTGCCTGTTTATTCGGAAAAGTGCAACAGATGAACAGAAAAGGTTACAATTTTTTGTGCAAGCATACAAATGTTAAGGAAATATCTGAATTTTACACTTTTTCTCTTGAAATTTTCTGATAATGTGGTATAATTATTGTAAGTCTAATTATATCCGATGATATAAATTTCAAGCAAATGGGGTGTTACTCATGAAAAGAAGAATAGCTGCGATCGCTGCTGCCGCTGTCGCTATATCTGCAATGACGTCTTTTGTGTCAGTTTCTGCAGAGGCTTTGTATACCAGCGGTGCAGGTGAATCAGTTTCTACAAACTGGCTTGAAAGTGATATTACTGTAAGTGGAAATGCATCTACGCTTAATAGTAATCCCGTTTTTAATGACAAGGACGGAAATGCTATGCCTGCTACTCCTGCTTCCGATTCCACCACTGAGATAAAGAAGGTGCTTGTAGTACCCGATGATGCCACTATACCCGACTGCGGATTTACTTTTACTGCATCAGTACCACAAGAGGATATTGCCGGAACGGCAACTACTCTTCCCGTTAAGAAGGGTCTTACACATGGAAAAATCAAGTGGAGTGTAGTCCCTGTTACAAACAACACTTTCGGCACTGCCTCAAGCGGTACGGTTGGTGCTTCCCTCAATGTGCCATATGCCGCAAATGTTGTCACTTCGAGCCTTGTGGATACAGATATCGGTGCAACCACGACTGTTGAAACTGCTGATAATGTAGTAATAATGAAGGGCGAAACGGGTAATTACTACGCAGTCAAGGAATTCCAGCTTGACTTCTCCGACATTGTATTTACCGAGCCGGGCGTTTACCGTTACATACTTACCGAGACCGATCAGACAGACAAGTCCAATGTAGGTATCACTGTTGAGGGTGAAGATACAAGGACACTCGATGTATATGTAGAGGATGCGTCATATTATACACGTACAGGTGAAGACGGTAATTACACATATGAGCTTCATCCCACACTCAGAATAAGCAAATACATCCTCTACACAGGCACTGTGACTGATGCGCCTGAAAAGAAAGAGACCGCAAGTGCCGGCGAGACCCCCACGGAGAAGTTTGAGGACGGAAGTACGAGGACTGGGGAGTACGGATTTGACAACACGGCTGAAGCTGTATCAGCATCAAAGTCCGTCGGATTTAAGAATATCTATGATACCAACTCCATAAGGATCGAGAAGCAGGTCACAGGCAATCAGGGTTCAAGGGATCAGTACTTCAAGTTCACTCTGAAGTCCGCTACGACCGATATCCCCGATGAGGCGATGTTCTTTATCAATACGGCTCAGACCAGTCTTTCCACCACCCTCGCAGGCACTGCCGTTCCCAATGACAGCACAAAGTACACATCTGATGTCATTACTGCGGCAAACACCAACAGCGACAAAAAGGGCACCTATAAGGGCGTGGCTGATGTCACCTACTTCACAGGCGCACAGCTTAAAGCAGGTTTCGACATTTATCTCCAGCACGATCAGTATATCACCATCGAAGGCCTTCCCAAGGGCATAGAGTATACAGTCAGCGAGGATTTCGAGGACTATACAGCCGAACTCGCATCCACAGGTGTCGATAAGACGACAGGCGGTTCAGTTGCTTCTCCTGATGAGGATACAACAGATATGAGCCTTTCGACCGCAGGCTCGGTAGGTACGACAGAAGATACCTATATGCAGGGTGATGCCGAACTCGTATTTACCAATAAGAAACAAGGCGTGATCCCCACGGGCATAGTTCTCTCCGCTGCGGCTCCCGTTGTGATAGGCGTCAGTGTCATAGGCGGCATAGTTTATCTCTCGCTCAGACGCAGACGTGAAGATGAAGAATGATAATAAAAAAGCAGGCCTTGTGCCTGCTTTTTTTATTTGAACGGGAAGTTTTATTCTGTTCTCAGTGCCTCTACCGGGTCTTTCTTTGCGGCAACTCCCGACGGGATAAGTCCTGCGATAAGGGTGAGCCCCATGCTTATTAGTATGAGTATGAGGGAGGCTTTCCAGGGGAGGACTGCCTTGAGCCCCTCGATCTCCGTAAGGTGGTAGAGGAGACGGTTTATAGGTATCAGCGCCAGAGCGGAAACTATTATGCCGATAAGCCCCGAGGTGAAGCCGACTATGAGCGTCTCCGCATTGAATACACGGGAAATGTCACGCTTTGATGCGCCTATGGCACGGAGTATGCCTATCTCTCTCGTGCGTTCAAGCACGGAAATGTAGGTGATTATGCCTATCATGATGGATGATACCACCAGGGATATGGCAACGAATGCTATCAGAAGATAGGATATTCCGCTGATTATATCGGTTATGGAGGACATGAGAAGTGCTACATAGTCGGTGTAGTTTATCACGTCATCCTCTGCGGCCTGTTCGTTGTAGTCGGCGATAGCTTCGGCGATATTGTCCTTCTGCGCAAATGTCTTTGCGTAGATGAGCACGGATGAGGGGTCGTCCTCGGTGGAGTAGGCAAGGGCGGTGATGACCTCGTCATATGATACGTCGGAGAATACGTCGGGGGTGAACTCATCGTATGCGGCGGCATACTGATCGTCGGTGAACACCGTCATGTCAAGATCGTCCGCCATCATCTTATCGGTCATGACTTCAACGGCTTTGCCTGCACGCTGTGCGTACTGGGTGCGGTAGTTTTCCGCCATAGCCTCACGGACATATTCCATAAGGGTGTCGTCGTCCATCTCACTTATGTATGATGTTATCATTTCGGATGATATGCCCATCTGATCGGCATATCCCTGTGATATCATGGTCTGGAGCTGTTCCCTGTCATAGGTCAGCATCATCATATCCACAGCCTGATCCACATCAGCATCGGAGGGCGTAGTGATGAGGAACTTGTAGACCTCCGCCTTCTTTGCGGTGTCAAGAGTGTCTATGTAGGAAACGATGTCCTCCGCCTTTTTTTCCATGGAGGGCTCCTCGTAATCATCGGGCTTGAAGGGAAGCCCCCTGACCACGTTCATATCCTTGTTGGCAAGCTGTGCCTTCACTATCTCGCTGTCTGCGGTCTTCTGCATGAGGTATTCGGTAAGTGCGGATGTGTAGCCGATGTACCCGTTTGACATCTGCACCTGATCTCCCGTGGGGCGTATCAGTCCCACTATCTTCAGGGGCGTGCCTATCTCGGAGGAGTTGTACATCAGGTCAAGTCCCGCATCTGTCTCTGTGAGGTCGGTGTAGGTGCCGTCATCGTTGAGGGTGTACTGTTCATAGGGGAGTATCACCTTGAAGCTGTGATCCATAGCCTCATCGAATGACCATTCCACCTGACCGTGATCCTTTATCGTCTCACCGCTCATGACCGCCTTCATCAGTTCAGCCACCTTTGAGGTGTCCTTGTAGCCGAGGGTATAGAGGACGATATCGGGCATCTCGTTGTTCTCGGAGAGGATGAGCACCACTTCGTCACGGTTCTGCGGCCAGCTTCCGTAAACAAGCTCAAATCTGTCCTTCTCTATGCGGTTGACCTCTGTCACGTCCGAGATAAGTTCGTTGAGGAGCGACATATCGCTGAATGAGGACATCGACGAGGCAATAGAGGACATGGAGCCCATGTTCACGCCCCATGCGTCCGTATATATAGCGGACAGGTCGCACTTGACCACCTTGCCCGTAACATCCTTGGTGTACAGCTGCATACCGCTGTTGTAGGAATACTTTACGGCGGAGGCGTTGTCCGTGATGCGGCTGTCGGTGTCGATAAAGCGCTTGAAATCCTTCATGTTGTTGCGCTTTACGGCGGAGCTGTTCATGGTGTTGAACATTTCAAGGGACAAGGTGTTCGAGTACATTGCCTGCTTGTCTGCGTGATCGTTTTGTTCCGTCTGCTCCATAAGGGAGGAGAGGATGGCGTCATTGTCGGTAGTCTCCTTGTATACCCTTATGGGATATGAGGAAAGGGTGTCTTCCTGTATGCCGTTGATGTAGTCGTTGATGCCCGTTGACAGGGAAAGTATGAGGGCTATGCCGATTATGCCGATAGACCCCGCAAATGCCGTCAGGAAGGTGCGTCCCTTCTTTGTCATCAGGTTATTCAGGGATAGGGAGACTGCCGTGAGGAAGGACATGGAAACGTGCTTTTTCGTATCGGTGATCTCCTCTTCTTCCTCAGGTGTGACGGGTGCGGAGTCCGAGGTGATCTCGCCGTCCTTGATGCGCACTATTCGTGTGGAATACTCCTGCGCAAGTTCGGGGTTGTGGGTAACAAGGATGACCAGCTTGTCTGCGGCGATCTCCTTGAGTATATTCATGACCTGCACGGAGTTCTCCGTGTCAAGTGCGCCGGTAGGTTCATCCGCAAGGAGGATATCGGGATCGTTTACCAGTGCCCTTGCTATGGCGACTCTCTGCATCTGACCGCCCGACATCTGCGAAGGCCGCTTGTAGAGCTGATCGCCGAGCCCCACACGTTCCAGTGCTTCCTTTGCACGCCTTGTGCGCTCCGCCTTTGACACACCCGACACCGTGAGCGCCAGCTCCACATTGGAGAGCACGTTCTGATGGGGGATAAGGTTGTATGACTGGAATATGAAGCCGATGGAATGATTGCGGTACGCATCCCAGTCACGGTCCTTGTATTCCTTTGTGGATCTGCCGTTAATGACCAGGTCGCCCGAGGTGTAATCGTCAAGCCCTCCTATGATGTTGAGCAGGGTAGTCTTGCCGCATCCGGAATGACCCAGTATCGAGACGAACTCATTCTGTCTGAATGCGATGGATACGCCTTTGAGGGCGGTCACTCCATTCTCTGCCGTGCCGTATTTCTTAACTATGTTCTTCAGTTCAAGCATATGATCCTCTATTCGGTGATGTTGTCAAGCAGCTTGTACAGTATCCTGTACAGACACGCTGCTTCGTCGGGGGTGATGTCGATGCACTTGCCCATCTGAAGGGGGATATCCTCAGCCTGCTCTCTTATCCGCATCCCTTCATCGGTGATGGTGATTATCATATCACGCTCATCCTCCTTTGATCTCTCACGGGTGATGAGCCCCTTTTCCGCCAGCTTTTTAAGCAGGGGGGACAGTGTGCCGGAGTCGAGGTAGAGCATCTTCCCCAGGTCTTTGAGCTGGATCTTCCTGTACTCCCACATTACCATCATGGTGATGTACTGGGTGTAGGTAAGGCCTATCTTGTCAAGGAAGGGGCGGTAGTGCCTGACAACTTCCTTTGAGCAGGCATACAGGGGAAAGCAAAGCTGATTTGATAATTTTAGTCTGTCTTCATTCATTTTATCCTACTCCTGTGAACAGTAATGACAATATTAATTTTACTCAATTTAATTGTGTTTGTCAAGAGCATATATACACAAAATCATCACGTCTGTCCGACAAAGATACAGCATAATGATAATCAAGGCAAAAAAGCTCTCCTATTCGGAGAGCTCCTTTATCTTGTCACGCAGATATGCGGCGTGCTCAAATTCAAGCAGCTTTGCGGCTTCCTTCATCTGGGCGGTCAGTTCCTTTATCAGTTCCTGCTTCTCCTGACGGGAGAGCTTCTTCTGTGCCTTGTGCTTTACCTCCTCCTTGGTGGAGATCTCCAGCACCTCACGCACATCCTTGATTATGGTCACGGGAACTATGCCGTTTGCCTCATTGTATGCCATCTGCTTCTCACGGCGGCGGTTAGTCTCGGTGATTGCCCTCTCCATGGAGCCTGTCACGGTATCCGCATACATGATGACCTCGCCGCCTGCGTTTCGTGCGGCACGGCCTATGGTCTGTATGAGGGAGGATTCCGAACGCAGGAAGCCTTCCTTGTCCGCATCAAGTATGGCGACAAGGGATACCTCGGGTATGTCGAGCCCCTCACGGAGAAGGTTTATCCCCACCAGCACATCGAACTCGCCGAGCCTCAGATCCCTGATTATCTCCATTCTCTCGATGGTGTCGATGTCATGGTGCATATACCGCACACGGATGCCTGCGTTCTCAAGATATGCGGTGAGGTCTTCCGCCATCTTCTTTGTGAGGGTGGTGACGAGTACACGTTCCTTCCTTCCCGTGCGGATGTTTATCTGACTTATCAGATCCTCTATCTGCCCGTCAACTGGCTTTACCGTGATAAGGGGGTCAACAAGTCCCGTGGGACGGATGACCTGTTCGACTATCTGCTCGGACTTTTCCCGTTCGATGGGGCCGGGGGTCGCCGACACGAACACAGCCTGATTTATATGCTCCTCGAATTCGTTGAAGAACAGGGGACGGTTGTCGAATGCACTGGGAAGCCTGAACCCGTAATCCACCAGCACCTGCTTGCGCCCTCTGTCGCCTGCGCTCATGCCCCTGACCTGGGGCAGGGAAACGTGGCTCTCATCCACGAAAAGAAGGTAGTCGTCGGGGAAGTGGTCGAGCAGAGTGTAAGGCGTGCTTCCCGGCTCACGCCCCGCAAGGATGCGTGAGTAATTCTCGATGCCCTTGCAGAAGCCTATCTCTTCGAGCATCTCTATGTCGTACATGGTGCGCTGCTTTATCCGCTGCGCCTCCACCAGCTTGCCCTGCTCCTCGAAGTATTTCACACGTTCCCGAAGTTCCCGCTCTATCTCCTCTACTGCTTCATGCATATGATCCTTGGACACCACATAATGTGATGCGGGATACACCGCCGCATGGGAAAGGGTAGCCTCAGTCCTGCCTGTCAGGGGGTCAAACTCGGAGATGCGGTCTATCTCGTCCCCGAAGAACTCCACACGCAGGGCGTTCTTCATGGAGCCTGCCGGGAAGATCTCCACCGTGTCTCCCCGCACACGGAACTTGTTGCGTTCAAAGGCGATGTCGTTGCGCTCGTACTGATCGGCAACGAGCCTGCGCAGCAGCTCATCCCGCCCGATCTCCATGCCCTGCCTCATGGATATGACGTTGGCACGGTATTCCTCGGGCGCACCCAGAGAATAGATGCACGAAACGGATGCCACGATTATCACATCACGCCTTTCCGCAAGGGCAAGGGTGGCGGAGTGGCGCAGCTTGTCTATCTCATCGTTTATGGCGCTGTCCTTTTCGATGTACGCATCGGTCTGGGGTATATATGCCTCGGGCTGATAGTAGTCGTAGTAGGACACGAAATACTCCACCGCATTGTGCGGAAAGAACTCCTTGAACTCAGTACAAAGCTGAGCCGCAAGTATCTTGTTGTGCGCCAGTACAAGGGTGGGACGGTTGACATTGGCGATGACGTTCGCCATGGTGAATGTCTTTCCCGAGCCTGTGACGCCAAGGAGCGTCTGAGCCTTCATGCCCTTCTCGATGCCCTCCGTGATGCGGGCGATGGCCTCGGGCTGATCTCCTGCGGGCTTATACGGTGCGACCAGTTCAAAATGATCCATATTATCTCCGATTCAGACTAACTGAGAACCGACTATCCCTGCCACGACCAGTATGCTTCCAGCAAACCGTGTCGGGGAGAGCTTTTCGTTCTTGTTGAGTATATCTATGACGAAAATGGTGATAAGGCACATGGGCATGACAAATGCGTAGTTTGTCATGCTTTCCCGTGCCACCGCATTGTATGCGATAAGTCCTGCGGCATTCGGGAGCTTGACTCCTGCGGTTATGAGAAAGCCCTTCATGCCTTCCCTGTTCTGTGCGAGCTTCAGGGGCTTGGCAGACGGGATGAGCAGGAGAGCCAGTATGATGAGTGCGATGTACAGGGCGATCTCCGATGAAATATGCCCTGCGGATATCCTGACCGCATATCCGTAGGCAAAGGACTGCCCGATATATATCACAAGGGGGATGGCGATGGCTTTGTAGTTTACCTTCTGCTTGCCCTCGGATGCGATGATGATGAGCCCCAGAGCGGACAGCACGATAAAGCCTATCTTCAGGGCGGAGAGCCTCTGCACCCCTGCCGCCACATCGTAGAAGTAGGATATGAACAGGGTCAGTCCCATCCATGCCTTGAGCTCAAAGACGGACATCTGAGTGAGTATCTTCGCATTCATGGCAAATTCGCACCACTTGGCGAGCACCATGATGCCGATGCAGAGAAATGTCACGGGCGAAAGTGTGAATGTCTTATCCACCAGGGGAGTGAACAGGAACGGAGTGAGGAACAGTGCGGAGAAAGCCGCCATTATGAAAGTAAGCTGTGAGCCGTTGTAGCCGCATTTGCTCACGGCATATTTGTCGTTTATGGAGGTGAGGGTGAACATTGCCACCGTAAAAAGCATCAGATACATAATTACCTCGAAATAAAGCACGCCACGGCAGCGGCGGCGGCTACGTTGAGGGAATCGACGCCGCAGCGCATGGGTATGCGAACGGTCATCCTGCATCCCTCTATGGTGGCAGGGGAAAGTCCGTCTCCCTCCGAGCCCATGACTATCGCCAGCTTGTCCATGCCGCCAAAGGTGTCCTTTTCCAGAGATACGGACTTGTCTGTAAGTGCCATGGCAGCCGTTGTGAACCCCATCTCATGCAGGACGGGGAGCCATTCGCTCGGCAGATATGTCCAGGGTATCTGCAAAGCCGTCCCCATGCTCACCCGAAGGGAGCGGCGTATGAGGGGATCGCTGCAGTCATGTGTGAGGAGTATGCCGTCCATGCCCAGTGCTGCCGCCGAGCGGAATATGGCTCCCATGTTGGTAGCGTCGGCTATGCGCTCCAGCACCACGATCCGCTTCATTTCGCCAAATAATGTCAGATCGGGGAGCAGCGGGCGGCGCATTGCGGCAAGCATCCCACGGGTGAGCTGAAATCCTGCCAGCTCACGCAGGAGCTCCGTACTTGCCGTGTAGACGGGTATCTCATCTGGAAGTTCTGCGATAAGGTCCCGTGCGGCATTATCGGTGCCGTTCTCGTCGTAGAGGACGGACAGGGGCATGAATCCTTCATTCATCGCAGTCCTTATGACCTTGGGGCTCTCTGCGATGAAGATGCCCTTTTCAGGCTCCAGACGGTTCCTCAGCTGTGCTTCGGTCAGTCTGAAATACATCCGTGCTTCGGGGCTGTCAGGGCTGTCAAGTCTTACTATCATGGGCTATTCCTTCATGAGGTCGGTGAGAGGACCTGTGGAGTCCACCACATTATAGATGTACAGGGCCATGAGGAGCCAGAAGGATATGCAGGTCAGCATCAGGGGAAGGGTGCGCTTGCGGTGGTATTCGGTATTGGCAGGCCACTTTATCTTCTTGCCGAAGATAAGGACGAGTGACACGATGAGCCCGACGATGAAGTAGAGCAAGATCATGATCATCCATACCGTGCCTGCGGCATTCTCGCCGAAGAAGTACTCCACAAAGGAAGACACGGTGGCGGATGCGTTTATGAACATATGTCCGATGATGGAGGGGAGCAGGGAACCTGCCTTGATGTCCGCATAGGCAAACACCACGCCGATGACGAAGCCCAGCGCAGTCTGGAGGATGTTGCCGTGCATGAGACCGAAGAAGAGGGCGGAAACGATGATGCCGAAGGACTGGCTTACCTTTGAGAGCCGGCGGAGCACCACACCTCTGAACATGAGTTCCTCCGCAATGGGTGCCAGCACCACGGTGGTGAGGAGCTCCTGTGCAAGGAATGCGGGAGTAAGGTCAGTCTCATAGTAGAAGCTCTCCGACAGCGGCGACCAGTCAAACAGGGAAAAGGCTCCCGTTATCAGTGCCTGAAGTCCGAGGGCTACGGCGTAGCTGAACATACATACCCCGATGAAGGCGGGGATGAAGCTGCCCTTCATGCGGTCGGTGCGCAGATAGTCCGCAGTCTTTATCTTGTTCATGCTCTTGTCGCACAGGAACATGAGCACGCACAAGAGCACCGAGGGAAGAGATGCCGCCAGACTGTACTGCCAGTCCATGATCTGCTGTCCGCTCTCATTAGTGCGGAATTCATAGCCGAAGACTTCCATCAGGACGAATGCAGCCACGGCAATGATAGTCATAAGGATATCCGATGCCAGACACATGATGAATGTGTCGCTCAGCTGCTTCTTGATAGCTTTCTTTTCGGGCTTTGATACGGTAAGAGGGTCATATCCCCCGCCGTATAAAGGCTGATAATTATCCATAGTTACCCCTTTTAGTCTGATTTGATAGAGCTGTACGCTCACTGTCTATTATACCTCATGATGAGGATAAAGTCAAGATATATCGGCGGATTTGTTGCTTTCCGTGCAGACAGGTATTACTGTAAATTATTAAATTTTTATGTATTGTATATCAATCATAAATTAAGAGCAAATTTCTAATATTTTTCGCAAAAAAATGGTATATTTCAGTTTACGGAAAGGATATAATATAATAAGTTGACAGATATGCTTTTAGATATGCTTTTACGGATAACGACGGAAGGGATCATGCTTTTTCTCTGAGTCGTTATCCTTATTATTTTTGAGGGAGGATATTCTCATGCTGTATGATCAGATGTTCGGCATGGCAAAGGATCTGGCGGTGCGGCAGCAGCAGTACGGCGGCTTTTCTCCGCAGGACACCATATGTGTTGTCTGTTCGGGTACGGGCAGGCTCTACTACGGCGTCAGCGGTACGGAGAACGTCGGAGGTGCGCAGGTCGCAGTCCACGCCGAAGTCAATGCCGTGAGGCAGCTCCTGGCAAACGGAGAAAATGTGGTGACATCTCTCCTGCTCGTCAGTGCCAATGAGTTGGGCGCTATGCTGCCTTGCTCGGGATGTGTTCAGTTCATACTTTCACAGAATGCTGCAAACCGTAATGCGATGATACTTCTGCCCGACAGGCAGATATCCGTTATGGAGGCGGCAGGCGGCGCTGTTCCCGGCGGGATGATGCGGTCGTCTCCGGTGCCCCCTGCTGCAAGGGCGGCATCCTCCGATCTGCTCAAGAGCAGGGTAGGGGATCTTATGGACATAGACGATGAGGACGAAGACGAGGATGACGAACCGAAGGGACTTTTCGGAAGGCTCTTCGGCAGGAAATGATATGACCGTAAGCGAAAGGAAGATATGAATGAGTAAGAATACACAGAATGTGAATACCGAGGAGATCAGGGAAGGCAAGACCTCCACCATTGCCATAATCCTCTTTATACAGCTTGCCATAATGATCGCCCTTATCCTTGTGATGACCATCACCACGGGCCGCCTTACCCGTGAGAATGCGCTCAACAACATGGCGACCATCACGGATGAGCGTGCGCAGATAATCGAGAATTACGTCGAGAACGCAGAGAAGACCCTGCGCTCCTTCGGCAAGGCATCACAGGTAAAGGACCTTCTCAAACTCGGCAAGACCATGGATCTTCATGATCTGGTGGATGAGAATTCCCCCAACTATGCCAGCCGTGAGACCATGTATCCCGAAGCTATGGCGGCTCTCAGGGCAGCACAGGAATATACCGTGGATTTCGGCAACGACATCGACAATCTCGAAGGTATCTGGATAGGCACATGGGAGACTCTCGTTCTCACCCATACCAATGAACCTGTTGTGGGCATGACCACCCGTACCGACCATGACAGGCTCCTTCAGCTCCAGTCTGCCATGACAAACGGCGATGACGGCCTGTATAACGCAGGCATCATAATCTCCCCTGCTACCCAGAAGCAGATACTCTCCATGTATATCCAGGTCACGGATGAGAGCGGCAAGCCCATCGGACTCGTAGGCCTTGGCATCTTCACCGATCAGCTGGTCGATAACCTTGATGCCATGGAGATCAGAGGCATTGAGGATACCTCATACAGCATGGTGAATGTTTCCGACAACAAGTACATATTCCATTCAAACAGGGAACTTGTCACCCAGGAGGCTTCCAATCCCAAGGTGCTCGCCCTTACCGCCGATCCGCAGGATTCGGGCAGCTTTGAGTATTCCGACGGCAGCGGAAAGTTCGTATCCGCATATTCCTATATGCCCAAGTACGGCTGGATAATGATGCTCGATGCTCCCAGGAGCGAAGTTTACTCCATGACATACAAGATGCTCATCTTCGTTGTGGTATTCGGTGTGCTCATCATAGGCCTCATCCTTGTGTTCGCATTCCTCAATGAGCGTCAGCAGAGGATCAACCGCAGACTGTCCAAGCAGATAATGAAGACCGAAAAGACCAAGGAATCCCTTTCTGCTGCGATGTTCAAGGACGTGCTCACCAATGCGTTCAACCGTGTTTCCTTCTCCATCGACCTCGATCAGAGCGATGCTGACAGTGCTCATCCCTACTACTTCGCAATGTTCAATATCCTTGACTTCAGCTCTATCAACACCTCATACGGCAACGACATGGGCGACAGCATCCTTGTCAAGGTGGCAGATACCCTGAAGGAGCATTTCGCAAAGGGCAAGGTATACCGCACAGGTTCGGATGAATTCGTGGTGGCTGTACCCACCGATACAGCGGCACAGGCTACCAGACAGGAAGTTATGCAGGGCGCAAGGGAGGCACAGGCTGAACTTATGAGACCTGTCGAGCTTTACGGCATGAGCGTGACTCCTTCCCTCAAGATAGTTGTGGGTCAGAAGTCCGGACATCTTGATTCTTCCGTCATCGCATCCCTCAAGGATGTATCCCGCAGACAGCAGGGCGAGACACCTGCCGGCAACATCTATTTCTCCGATACGCTGTGACTAACGGATCAAAGACGTTCTGCGCCGCCGCATCATTTGCGGCGGCGCTTTTTATGGGCAGAAAATTCGCACGGTCTATTGAAATTTTCCGAAAAATGTGCTATGATATGTTTGGGAGCTGCGCACAGGCAGACCTTACGATCATTTACGGAGTGACGATATGGCTGTACAAACATCTTTCAGAACCGATACAAATGTCAGGGAACCCAGAAAGTACAATGTCATTATGCTCAATGATGATTTCACCACCATGGATTTTGTGGTGCAGGTGCTGGTGGATATCTTCCATAAAGACCCCGTCACCGCAGAGGCGCTGATGCTCGATGTGCATAACAAGGGGCGTGCCGTGGTGGGGAGCTATTCATATGACATCGCCCGCACCAAGGTGCAGACAGCTATGAACCGTGCAAGGGCAGAAGGCTTTCCCTTCCGTATGCTTGTCGAGGAGGCTTGATATGGCTGATCTGTCTAATGAACTGAACAATGCGGTAAACGCTGCGATCGTATACGCACATGATAATAACTATGAATACGTCACACCAGAACTGGTGCTGATGTTCATATGCGACGATCTTCAGTTTTCCACTGCATTCTACTGCACGGGCGGCGATGTCAGCAAGCTCAAGGCCGATCTGAAGGACTTTATCATACATAATCTGGAAAAGGGCGACGGCATCGAATTCTCCGTGGGAATGCAGATAGTGCTCGACTATGCCTCACGCTCGGCTGCAAACAGCAGCAGCGAGGAGATCTGTATACGTCATATCATCCACGGGATGTGGAGGCTCGATGACCTGTATGCGGTGTACTTCATGGAGAAGCAGGGCATAGAGGAAGCAGAGCTTCTTAGCAATATGGCGCAGATAGAGGACGGAGAGATCAGCAGAGGCGATGAAGGAGCATCGGGGCAGGGGAGGACGGATCCCCGTCATCATGACTACGCTGTCTGCCTCAATGACACCCTGAGAGACGCAAATCCCCTTATCGGCAGGGAAGAGGAACTGGAGCGCACTATCCAGATACTTTGCCGAAAGGATAAGAACAATCCCCTGCATATAGGGGAGCCGGGAGTGGGAAAGACCGCCATCACCTACGGGCTGGTGGAGAGGATACGGCAGGGCAGGGTCCCCGAACCGCTGAAAGGCAGCAAGGTGTACACCGTTGACCTTGGGGCGATGCTTGCAGGGACTCAGTACAGGGGCGACTTTGAAAAGCGCTTCAAGAAGGTGCTTGCCGACATCGATGCGCAGGAAAAGCCCATCATCTACATCGACGAGATACACAACATCACAGGTGCGGGGGCAGTGGGCGAATCCTCGTTTGATGCGGCGAATATGCTCAAGGGGTACCTTACCGACGGACACATCAGGTTCATAGGGGCTACCACCTTCGACGAGTACAAGAAGCACTTCGAGAAGAACAAGAGCATGGTCAGACGCTTTCAGAATGTGGAGATACGGGAGCCCTCCCCGGATGAATGTGAGAAGATACTTGACGGGCTCAGAAGCAGGTATGAGCAGTTCCACGGGGTAAAGTACGATGACGGCATCATGAGGTATGCCGTGGATATGAGCGCAAGATATATACATGAGCGCTTCCTTCCCGACAAGGCGATAGACCTTATCGACGAGGCAGGCGCATACCGCAGGCTCCATCCGCTGGAGGGCGGCGTGCAGACCGTGGGCAGGGATATCATAAATGAGGTGCTGACCAAGATATGCCGTGTCCCGGTGGAGACGGTGGAGACGGAGGAGCTTGACGGGCTGGGCACTCTCGAGAGCCGCCTGAAAGAGAAGATATTCGGACAGGATGAGGCTGTGGAACAGGTGACCAATGCGGTCAAGTTCTCCAAGGCAGGGCTGTCGGGAGAGGACAAGCCCCTGGCGTCGCTGCTGTTCGTAGGGCCTACGGGAGTGGGCAAGACGGAGGTGGCGAAGCGCCTTGCGGCTGAGCTGGGGCTGAAGCTGATACGCTTTGACATGAGCGAATACGAGGAGAAGCACGCAGTCGCAAAGCTGATAGGTTCGCCTGCGGGATATGTGGGATATGAGGAAGGCGGTCTGCTCACGGAGGAGATACGCAAAAATCCCTCATCCGTGCTCCTTCTCGATGAGATAGAAAAGGCACACCCCGATATCTATAACGTGCTTCTTCAGATAATGGATCACGCCACCCTTACGGATAATCAGGGGCGAAAGGCGGACTTCGGCAATGTCATCGTCATCATGACATCGAATGCGGGGGCGAGCCGCATAGGAAAGAGCGTCATAGGCTTTGGCAGTACCGGCCGTGACAGCAGCGTGATAATGGAAGAGGTAAAGCGTATCTTCCAGCCGGAATTCCGCAACCGCCTTGACAGGATAGTGGTGTTCGGCGGGATGGACGAGGAAATGTCGCATAAGGTTGTGCTCAAGAAGCTGGGCGAGCTTTCCGCACAGCTTGCGGTCAGAGGGATATCCCTTGTCTGGGACGAGAAGGCAGTCTCACTGATACAGGAGAAGGGCGTCACTGCCGAATACGGGGCAAGGGAGACCGACCGTGTGATACGAAATGAGGTAAAGCCCCTCTTCGTGGACGAGATACTGTTCGGCAGTCTGAGAAACGGCGGCACCATCACCCTCACGGCGGAGGACGGGGCGCTTTCGGTGCGCACCGACGGACGATAAGGCACAAATTGGGTTTGCCCGTAACATAAGGAGGTCAATATGGAATTCAAGGAAGTTGTAAAGGCACGGTATTCCTGCAAGAAGTATTCAGACAGGCAGGTGGAGGAGGATAAGATCACCGCCGTGCTGGAGGCAGGCAGACTGGCTCCCACCGCAAAGAATTTGCAGGAACAGCACATCTATGTCATCAGGTCTGCCGGGATGCTGGCTAAGGTGGACGAACTGACGCCCTGCCGCTACGGTGCGCCTGTGGTGATCGCAGTCGCATACGACAGGGACAATGTGTTCACCTATCCCGGGGAGAAGCGTGACTCTGGCGCAGAGGATGCCGCCATAGTTGCAACGCATATGATTCTTGCGGCTGCCGATGAGGGTGTGGACAGCTGCTGGATAAATTTTTTTGATCCCGACAAGATGCGGCAGGCTCTGGGGCTGCCCGAGAATGAAGAGATACTCATGCTCATGGATATAGGATATGCGGCAGAGGGCGCAGGCCCTCTCCCGAATCATGAGAAGAGAAAGCCACTTTCCGAGACTGTGAGCTATATCTGATCGGATGCGGCAGGTCGTGTGATCTGCCGCATTTCGCCTTTTATTGCAGGTCAAAGAAACGGTATCAAAATGCTATTAGTCAAAATATACAAATTCCAACAAAATAATTTTTGTATATAATAATCGAAACATCGTTGACATTTTTGGCAGAATTTGTTATAATTAACTTATGTATCGCTGACCTGTCTTACGGACGGGTCTGCCGTCGGGGCTGTGCGCTGACGGCATGGAGTGGGGAACACAGTCAAGTGTCAAGTTGGGAGGATACCTTAATGGAGAGTTACAACATCTACGATGATTTTAAGCATGAATGCGAAGCTTTTGCGGAGATGTTCAACGATGGATATTTTTCTGCGGGGGGGCTTTACTGCCATCCTCTGCTCGAAAATGTGATATATGTACCCTGTACCGCAGAGGAACAGAAGAGCAACGGACTTGACATCTGCCGTATGCGTGATATGCTGGTTATGAGCGAGGACGGAGAGCATTTTGTTCCCTTTGAGATAAACAAGGCAAGAGCTTTTGCCGAGGCGAACAAGTTCGTATATATTGCGACCCTGCTGTCGAAGAAGGCTTTCAAGGCTGCTGACTGGATGGTGGACGGAAAGCACGACACCGTCATCGTGAGCGTTGAGGAGATGAAGAAGACGGGCAAGCCCTATGCGCCTGTTACCCCCCTCACCAACGTGACGCTGCCGTTCAAGAAGATAAACTGTCCCTTCCTGTATTCCAAAGGCACCCTCGAAGCTCCCAAGGTGATGAACAAGAATGAGATCGACAAGATGCTCAACAATTACCTTGCGGACAAGCTGTCGGACTTTGACCACATTGAAGTGATAAACGAGACGGAATTTGAGATCTACGGCACCACCGTAAAGATGGACAGGAACGAGTCCAGATGTGCGGCTCTTGACAAGGGCACAGCCCTTATCGCACCTATGGCAAAGCCTGTCACAGACAATAAATTTGCATTTGATGCGGCTGATTACGACTTTGACGAGAGAGAATTCGAGATCGCCGCTCTTGAACAGGCTGCCGAGAAGTGCGGCATAAAGCATGATTACAAGTCGTATGAGGGGAAGAACACCCTCGATGAACTGATAGAGCAGTTCAAGAAGAACGTGTCTGACAGCAATGACTACGGCTTTAAGTATGTCCCCGTGGACAAGGACAAGTACATGGATGACCTTGCGGCTGTTTCACTGTCCGATGCGGACAGCGAGACACTCAAGAAGGACATCCTTCCTCTGCTCACCGTCCGCCCTGCCTCCGGTGCGGTATTCAATCTGGCAAGGGCGCTTTCCCCCAGGGATGCGGAAAACGTGGAGAACATATCGGAATACTGGGGCGTGCCTGCTCTTGATACGGCACAGCTTGCCGCTTATCTGGAGAGCGCATTTATCCCCGAAGACGGCAGGAACGATAAGGGCGAGCTCATCCTTGCACCTGCCAAGGCCAAGGTGGCAAAGGAAGAGATCACAAAGGCGGCTGCCCGCTACAAGATAAGGAGCCTTGAGATTGCAGACAAGCTCGACGAGATCTGCACGAAGGCTGAGGAGCAGGAGCGTACCTACAACGGCACGGTCTTTGCATCGGTCGAGGAGATGAACAAGGCTCAGGAGAACGAGAAGAAGCTCATCGATGAGTGCGACGATCTTTCGGCTCTGTCTATGGATGAACTGAAGAAGCTGCGCAAATACATCTATGACATGAAGCTCGACAGGAAGACCGCCTCGAAGTACCTTATCAAGGTGCGTGTGGCAATGAATGATGCGGAGGAGAATTCACTCCGTCAGAAGGTGTTCGGGCTCGGTACCAAGACAAGGGCTGAGCTTGCGGACATAAAGAAGAAGCTCTCCGAGAGCGATGAGGCTATCGCCGCTCCCTATATCAGGATGGTGGAAAATGCCGATCTCTCCGCACAGCTGAGAGAACTGACGGATGCCTTCAAGGCTATCCCCGACAAGGCTAAGGCTGATGAACTTGAGAAGAAGCTGGATGAGGGCGGATATGACAAGATGTTCGGCCGCCACTTCAAGGCTAAGATAAACCAAGCAAGAGACGGATTTGCACGAGGGGAGATCGAGGCTCTTTGCAGCGGCATAGAGACAGCCGCTCAGTCACGTCTTGACGAGATAATGAAGAAGCTCGGCGATATCAAGTGCCGTGCGGCGCTCAAGGCTCCCTTCGAGAAGAAGATAGCCGAGAGGTCGCTGAAGATCGAAGAAGAGGAAGCAGAGAAGGTATTCGGCTCCATCGCATCCGCTGACAAGGCGAAGGTGGAGGAACTGAGGAAGATCATCGCCGACGGCAAGTTCAGGAAGTCTGTCACGGACAAGTATGTTTCCAAGCTCGATTCCCGCATGACAGAGATAGAGAACGGCGAATTCATCAAGAAGTGCGAGACTATACCCGCTATGGACAAGGCTGCTCTTGATGAGATCGTGAAGGTGCTTGAAAGCGGAAAGTATCCCGCAGAGATCAGCGAGAAGTATCTGCCCAGGACAAAGGAGCGTGCGGATGCACTTCTGAAGGCGGAGATAGACGGCATCGTGAAGGATGTCTCCGCTATGACGTTCGATAAGCTCGATGAGGCAGAGAAGAAGCTCTCCGACGAGAAGTATCCCGAGGCATTCACCAAGGATGCCCTTGAAAAGATCGGCAGCAGGCGCAGGGAACTGTACCGCAAGGAAGTCGATGACCTTTGCAGGGATATCGCAAAGCTCGACAAGAAGGGCGTTGAGGAGCTCAGAGGCAAGCTCGGGAACGAGAAGTACGACAAGGAATACACCAAGAAGTACTTTGTACAGCTCGATGAGCGCATAGACAAGATCGAGACCGATAAGGTGAGCGAACTTGTGAAGGATATAGACAAGCTCAAGCGTCCCGAACTTGAAAAGCTGGCAGCAGACATAAATGCTCTGGGCTTCAGGGAGGATAACATCAAGGCAGGCCTTGACAAGATCCATGCCAAGGAGATAAGCCTGATGAAGGCTGAACTGGAATCCCTCTGCAAGAATATACCCAATACTCCGAGGAAGGATCTCAAGAAGCTCAAGGAAGCCCTTGCAGGAGATGACTTTGACAAGGAACTGTCCGCAAAGTATATCGAGCAGATTGACAAGCGCACTGCCGAGCTTATCAAGCAGGAACTTTCAGACCTGTGCAAGAATATCTCCGCTTCACCCAGGGAGAAGCTCCTTGACATGAAGAAGGCGATAAACGAGACTCCCGAATATGCCGAGGCAGGCAAGGCTTACCTCGATCAGATCGACAACCGCATCAAGTCCATCGACAAGGCTGAATTTGACAAGCAGATGTCCGAGATAGAGTCTCTTGACAGAGAGAAACTCGATGCCTTCGTCGAAAATCTTGAGAGCCGCAAGGCTTCCCTCGATCCCAAGCGCTACGAGGAAGTGCTGAAGAAGTGCGAGGAGAGGGAGGAACTGCTTGCCAAGAAGGAGCTTGACGAACTTGTAAAGGATGTAAACAAGCTCGACCTTGAAAAGCTCGTGGAGATCAAGGACAAGATACAGTCCTCCGTCAGAAGCGACGTATACACCATGGGCGTGGCTATGCCGTACCTGAACAAGGTCAATGATGAGGCTAACAAGCGCTACGTCGAATACTATTCCAAGATGACTTCGGGCATCGCTGCCATGAGCCGACCCGACCTTATCGTGCTTCGTGAGAAGATCGAGAAGAATGAGGTCAAGGCTCCCGATGAGATGCTCCAGAGCCAGGTGAGAAGGGTCAATGCGGAGATACGCAAGGCAGACCGTCTCGCACTTGACGCCAAGTGCAGAAATCTGCGTATGTTCTCCCAGTATGAGTGCGAGGAGCTTATCAGGGATATCAGCTCTATGGATATCGGTGAAGATGACAAGCGTGAATACATCAACAAGTGTAATCTCCAGATCACTTCACTCAAGAACGGCGAACGTGATTCCTATGTTCAGCAGATGACAAACTTCATGATCGCAAACGGTGTCAAGGACGGTACGTTCTACATCGCAAACGAGAAGGGCGCCACCATATTTGAAAAGCGCTATCAGGCCTGCACATCCAGCTTTGCGAGCGTGGGCGAGTATGAGCCGGGCGTGCTTATCCATGAGGTCAACTCCGGCAGCACCGATGAGGCATATATGCTCACCCTTGACCAGTTCTACTACAACTCAAAGGGCGGCATGGATCATGTAGCCATCGAGCAGATTGAGCGCTTTGAGGTGAAGAAGACACTGTTCAAGACCACCCTTAATCTGCTCGACAAGTCGGGCAAATCCCATGAACTGCCCAACAACGTTACACAGGGCAAGGCTGCCGATGCACTTGCTGCTGCTCTTAACCAGCTTCTCAACAAGATGCAGAGCGACAAGGCTGCTGTGAAGATCCGTGAGGCTGAGGAGCGCAAGAAGGTCGCAGAGGCTAAGCAGCGTGAGATAGAGAACGAGCGTCTTTCCATTGAGGCTGCACGCAGAAAGGCTGCCGAAGAGGAGCTCAAGGCAAAGGAGAAGGCTAAGGCTGAGGCTGAGGCACAGAATGCCAAGGCAGAGGAGAAGAAGCCTGAGGACAAGCCCGAGGAAAAGAAGGCTGAAGTGGCTAAGAAGGAATTCAAGCCCATTCAGGTGGTCGCTGTCAAGCCGCTTCCCGATATAAAGCCCGAGCCCAAGCCCGAGGAGAAAAAGCCCGAGCCCAAGCCCGAAGAGAAGAAGCCCGAGCCCAAGCCCGAGGAGAAGAAGCCCGAGCCCAAGCCCGAAGAGAAGAAGCCCGAGCCCAAGCCCGAAGAGAAGAAGCCCGAGCCTAAGCCCGAAGAGAAGAAGCCCGAGCCTAAGCCCGAAGAGAAGAAGCCCGAGCCTAAGCCCGAAGAGAAGAAGCCCGAGCCTAAGGCAGAGGAGAAGAAGCC